>DASXQW010000122.1:0-12449 GCA_036506975.1 Casimicrobiaceae bacterium
GACCGGATCGATCGCGCCATCCTGGGGCGCCAGATCGATGACGTGCAGCAACAGCCGCGTTCGCTGCAGATGGCGTAGGAAGCGATGGCCCAGCCCGGCGCCGTCTGCCGCGCCTTCGATCAAGCCGGGAATATCGGCGACGACGAAACTGCGGTTCTCGTCGATCCGCACTACGCCGAGATGCGGAGCAAGGGTCGTAAACGGATAGTCCGCAACGCGCGGCCGCGCGGCGGAGACCGCGCGTATCAGCGTCGACTTGCCGGCGTTGGGCATGCCGAGGAGACCCACATCAGCGAGAACCTTGAGCTCCATTTTGAGCCGCCGCTGCTCGCCGGCTTCGCCGGGTGTGGATTGCCTCGGTGCCCGGTTGGTGCTCGACTTGAAATGCAGATTACCCAACCCCCCCTGACCGCCCTTGGCGAGCAGCGCACGCGCCCCGTGCACCGCGAGATCGGCCACGAGCTCGCCGGTTTCGGCGTCGGCGATCACGGTGCCGACCGGCATGCGCAACACGATGTCGGCCGCGCCACGGCCGTACTGATCCGCGCCACGGCCCTTCTCGCCATGCTTGGCGCGGTGGATACGCGCATAACGGTAATCGATCAGCGTATTGATATTGCGATCGGCGACCGCGTAGATGCTGCCGCCGCGCCCACCGTCACCGCCGTCTGGCCCCCCACGCGGCACATACTTTTCGCGGCGGAACGAAACGGCGCCGTTGCCGCCGTTCCCCGCGATCACCTCGATGACGGCTTCGTCGATGAATTTCACGATGCAGGGCGTACGATTTGCGGCCGGCGAAAAAGAACAAACCGCTCGGTGTCGTCGCCGCGACGACGACCCTCCCACACCTTTTCCCATGCGGAATCGGGAGGCGCGGCAGAATCGTTGCCTCCAACCTGAAGCAGCAGCGCATCACAGCGATTCGCCTGCGGCAGATCATCGCGCACGGTGACGACATTTGCGAAGTACTCCAGCAGCGCGCGCTGCGGCTCGCCCAGATTGCGGCCTGCGACGCAACTCTCCGCAGGCACGTGCTGGCCGAGCGATTCCGCGACGGGACGATAGCTCCGCCGCGAATCGACATAGGGCATCCAGATCGTGGCAAAGAGGCCCCAAACCAGCGTCATGCCGGCCGCCCAGTTGAGCACCGCGCGACGATTGGAACGGCGTGCGGGGCGCACCAATACCAGCCACAACAACGTCAGTAATATCGACGCGATCACCGGCAATAGCTGCCAAGGCGGCTGGAAGCCCGGTTGGGTATCGCGGAATACCCGCGCCACGGCTTCGGGCAACCCGCGCAGCAGCGATTCGAGCCAGAGTCCCCACAAGACGGCGCCGAGCAGGCCGAACGTGAGAATGCCGAACCAGTCCAGCGCGCCCGAGTAGCCGCGCTTCAATGTGTCGACTTCGGCGGCACCGAGCAATGCGAGGGGGACCAGCATGGGCAGGGCAAGGCTTGCACGGGGTTCGGCGGCCGCGGAAAGCACGATCAACAGAATGCAGAGCATGGTTAACGGCAGTGCAACGCCGGGCGACGACAGGCTGCCGTTGTAGCCACGACCTCGCACCCATAGCGTCCACAGCGCCAGCGGCAATGCCGGCCACGCGAACCACGGCAGGTTCTTGAGGTAGTAGAACGGTTCGACCGGCGGCGAATTCGCCGTGAGTCCGAAAAATCGCGCGAGACTCTGCGCGTCGAGCCACTGGGCGAACAGCCCGGGCGAGCGCAGGTAGAGCGCGAGCGGCCAGACGACGAGCAGCGGAGCCGCGATGGCAACCGCCAGCGTGAGCGCAAGCGCGTAACGCCGGGTTCGCCACGGCGTGAAAAACGCCAGCATGCATGCCGTGAGCGCTATGACCGCCGCACCGAACGGGCCGCGACAAAGAAACGCCGCGCCGACGGCGAGCCCGAGCAGCGCACCGCCCGCGAGAGGGCGGCGCAGTACCAGCGCGAGGGCATACAGGGCGAGCGCGTCGCAGAGCAGCGCGCCGATCTCCGGCGAGAGCTCATGTCCGCGATCCCAGAGTCCGATGCAGCCGATGAACAGCAATACCGGTAGCCAGCGGAAGGCACGACCGTAGAGCTCGCGCGCGGCCAACGCCAGCAGCCAAAGCGTCGCACCGAGGCTCAATCCAAGCGCGATGCGGGCACCGTCGTGCAGCGGCAGCACATCGCGGAACGCCTTGGCAGAGGCGGCGGCGAGGGCGTAAAAGAGGGGCGGACGCTCCGGCACCGGCGCGCTCGCGAGGTGCGGCACGACCCAATCGCCTTGCTTGAGCATGTCATACGCCGTGCCGAATGCGGTCGCATCGTCGGGCTTCCATGGATCGTGGCCGAACAGGCCGAGCAGAATCCACGCGGTACACAGGAATACCAACCCCAATTGCTTGACGGCCCGATACGGTCCGGACGGCGACAGTTCCGACGTGTCGTCGCTTCGATTCAGAGGATCGGAGAGCGGCATTGGCTGCTCATGCGGGAATCCCGGTTCGGCATCTGCAGCGGCGTTCCCTTATCCTTGTTCTGGGAGCTCGCCCGGCGCAAACCCTCGCTGCGAAAGCCGGCTAATGTTTACACAATTCGCGCGAGCCGGGTCTGCGGCCGCAGGAAAAACGACTCTGGCGAGGCCTACAATGCAAAAAGGCAGCCTAAGCTGCCTTTTGCGCTGATCCGAAAATCTGAATCGTCACGCCGCCGCTTTCTTGCCCGCGTAACGTTGGCGGAATTTTTCGACGCGACCGGCGGTGTCGACGATTTTCTGTTTGCCAGTATAAAACGGGTGGCACGCCGAGCACACTTCGACGTGCAGTGGCTTGTTGACCGTCGAGCGCGTCATAAACGTGTTGCCGCAGCTGCATGTCACCTGGATTTCGCTGTATTGCGGGTGGATACCGGTTTTCATAGAGGACCTGTGCGATGGGCCGTTTGGGGCCTATGGCCTCTCGTGCCGCGCGATAGAATTATCTAATACTTTCAATGGCTTAATCGACAATCGCCCAAACGAACCGGGCAATTATGCGCGGGTTTGCGCTGCATTGCAACACCGTAACAACTAGATGAAGGCGGGCGCGCCGCGTTCAAGGATTCGCGTGGATTGCGGGTTTCTATTGCCGGGTGCGGGCCAGGGGCGGAGAGCGGAATTCGACCCCACCATCGCGGCGAAGCGCTGAGGTCAGCGACGTCATCCTCTACGCATAGAGTCGAAGAATTCAGCGTTATTCTTGGTCTGCTTGACCTTGTCGACCAGGAACTCGGTTGCCTCGAGGTCGTCCATCGGGTAGAGCAGCTTCCGCAAAACCCACACCTTCTGTAACACATCCTGCTTCAACAACAGCTCCTCCTTGCGCGTGCCGGAGCGATTGACGTTGATCGCGGGATAGGTCCGCTTCTCGGCCATGCGACGGTCGAGATGAATTTCCATGTTGCCTGTGCCTTTGAATTCCTCGTAGATCACGTCGTCCATGCGCGAGCCGGTGTCGATCAGCGCCGTGGCGATGATCGTGAGCGAGCCGCCTTCCTCGATATTGCGTGCCGCGCCGAAAAAGCGCTTCGGTTTTTGCAGCGCATTGGCGTCGACGCCGCCGGTCAGCACCTTGCCCGATGCGGGCACGACGGTGTTGTACGCGCGAGCGAGCCGGGTAATGGAGTCGAGCAGGATGACCACGTCCTTCTTGTGCTCGACCAGGCGCTTCGCCTTCTCGATCACCATTTCGGCGACCTGCACGTGGCGTGTCGCCGGTTCGTCGAACGTGCTCGCGACGACCTCGCCGCGCACTGTGCGCGTCATCTCGGTCACTTCCTCGGGCCGCTCGTCGATCAGGAGGACGATCAACACGACGTCGGGGTAGTTGGCCGCGATCGAATGCGCGATATGCTGGAGCATCACCGTCTTGCCGGATTTCGGTGAGGAGACGAGGAGCCCACGCTGACCCTTGCCGATCGGCGCGACGATGTCGATGATGCGCCCTGTGATGTTCTCCTCAGCCTTGATGTCGCGTTCGAGGACCAGCGTCTCGTCGGGGAAGAGCGGCGTGAGGTTCTCGAACAGAATCTTGCTCTTGGCGTTCTCCGGGGGCTCGCTGTTGACCTTGTCGACCTTGACCAGCGCAAAGTAACGCTCGCCGTCCTTCGGCGTGCGGATCTCGCCCTCGATCGTGTCGCCGGTATGCAGATTGAACCGGCGGATCTGCGAGGGGGAGATGTAGATGTCATCGGTCCCGGCGAGATAGCTCGTGTCGGGCGAGCGGAGGAACCCGAAGCCGTCGGGCAGCACCTCGAGCGTGCCGTCGCCGTAGATGCTCTCTCCCTTCTTCGCCTGGTTTTTCAGCAGCGCAAAAATGAGGTCGTGCTTGCGCATGCGGTTTGCGCCGTCGATCTCGTTGGTGTTGGCGATCTCGACCAACTCGGTGACGGGTTTGGACTTGAGGTCGGACAGATGCATATAGGTGTGCGGGTGACGGAGTGAACGGGCGCGGCGCGAAAAAGGCGGCCGCTGGAATCAATCAGGGGTTTGGCGCTGGAGACAGAGCAGCGCCGGTGATGGCGACCCGCGGCGGTCCAACTTCGGTCGGACCCGTGTTGTTCGCGCCCGCGGGGCGCGTCTCAATGCTTGAAGAGCGTAACGGGTTCGATAGAGGCTGTCAAATGGGGTGGAAATACGGGATCAGGGCGACCTATGGGGCCATGCGGGCTTCGGAGGGCGGCGCGAGCTGGCTGTCGAGGAAGGCGGTGAGCTGCGACTTGGACAGCGCGCCGACTTTCTGCGCCGCGACCTGACCGCCCTTGAACAGGATCAGGGTTGGAATACCGCGGATGCCGTATTTGGCCGGCGTGCCGGGGTTGGCATCCACATCGAGCTTGGCCACGGTGACGCGCCCCGCATAATCCTTGGCGACTTCATCGAGGATCGGGGCGATCATCTTGCACGGTCCGCACCATTCCGCCCAATAATCGACGAGCACGGGCGTGCCGGCCTTGAGAACGTCGCTATCGAAACTGGCGTCGGTGACATGCTTGATGTGTTCGCTCATGCTTTCCTCTTCAGGCAGGTGGGGAAGCCAAATCAACGGCGCCCGGACACCGGCATCAGGTCTACGTTAGCCGAAAGGCCTAGGTCGCGCAAGCCGCGGCGCGAGCCCGGGAGCGACCCCGCAAAGCGCCTGCGCCGGCCGTGCCAAGACGTAGCTTGGGGGTGAATTTGATAGAATCAACGCTCAAGGCCGGTGCCGGAGTCGAAGGCTGATGACGTACGTTGTGACCGAAAGCTGCATCCGCTGCAAGTACACCGATTGCGTCGATGTCTGCCCCGTCGACTGTTTCCGCGAAGGGCCCAATTTCCTGGTCATCGATCCGGACGAATGCATCGACTGCACGCTTTGCGTCGCCGAGTGTCCGGTCGAGGCGATCTATGCAGAGGACGATGTCCCATCCGACCAGCAGCAGTTCAAGGCCTTGAACGCGGAGCTTTCCAAGCTGTGGAAACCGATCATCGAGCGCAAGCCGGCGCCCGCCGATGCCGATGAATGGAAGACGGTCAAGGCCAAATTGCAGCTCCTCGAACGTTGACCGGTTTTGGATTGCGCACCTACAATGCGCACGCTTTGTCAGCGCTCACCGCTTCACTTGACGCGCACAAGAACACCGCGTTCACCCGCGACCCGCTGTGCCTCGATGATGACGCTCGTGCCACCCATTGCCGTCCTCGCGCTGCTGGCGCTGCCCTCACTCGCCTGGTCCCAGCCCGCGCCAGCCGGTGATGCGGTCGCTGGTCAGCGCAAGACGCAGATGTGCGCTGGCTGTCATAGCATTCCGGGCTGGCGCACGGCGTATCCGGAAGTCTACAGCGTGCCTAAAATCGGCGGCCAGCACCCGGCGTACATCGTCAAGGCGCTCCAGGCGTACAAGAGCGGCGAGCGCAACCATCCCTCGATGCGGGCGATCGCTGCTTCGCTCTCGGACCAGGACATGGCCGACCTGGCCGCGTATTACGGCGGCACCGCGCCCAAGACCGCCACCAAGTGAGACGACGATGACGGCGCCGCTTCGATACGTGCTCGTCGCCGCGCTTTTCGTCGCCGCCACGGCGGCTGGCGCTGCCGACATGAAGGCGGGAGAGGCCAAGGCCAGGGAGGTCTGCCAGGCATGTCACGGCCTCGATGGCAACAGCCCGACACCGGACTATCCGAAGCTCGGCGGCCAGCGGCCGGACTATCTCGCCAAGGCACTGCGCGACTACAAGTCGGGTGCGCGCAAGAATGCGATCATGACAGGCTTCGCCGGGACGCTGTCTGCGCAGGACATCGCCAATCTCGCCGCGTATTACGCGGCGCAGCCGCCGATCCTCGTCGTCAAGCACTGACGCGCGTGTAACCGCCACCGGAAGGGCGCCCGCGGGCGCCCTTGTCGACTCGTGCGACTCATGCAGATCGCATCACGCGCGCGTCTTCCTGCGGTATTCGCACAAATCGACGATCACGCATTCGGGGCATCGGGGCTTCTTTGCCTGGCAGACGTAGCGGCCATGCAGGATCAGCCAGTGATGCGCATCGTGAACGAATTCCGCGGGCGTGAACTTCACGAGCTTGCGCTCGACTTCCTCGGGCGTCTTGCCCGGTGCGAGTCCGGTGCGGTTGGCGACGCGAAAAATATGCGTGTCGACCGCGATCGTCGGTTGGCCGAAGGCCACGTTGAGCACGACATTGGCGGTCTTCCGTCCGACGCCCGGCAGCTTGACCAGCGCCGCGTGATCGGCGGGCACTTCGCCCCCATGCTCGTCGATGAGCTGCCGGCACAGCGACAGGATGTTTTTTGCCTTGGTGCGGAACAAGCCGATCGTCTGGATGTATGGGATCAAGCCGGCTTCGCCCAGCTCGAGCATGGCCTGCGGCGTGTTGGCGATCGGAAAGAGCTTTGCGGTGGCGAGGTTCACGCTGCGGTCGGTCGCCTGCGCGGAGAGCACGACGGCAATCAGGAGCTCGAACGGCGATCGATACTTTAGTTCGCTGCGCGGATGCGGATTCTGGGCTCGCAGCCGGCGGAAGATCTCGAGCCGCTTGGCCGGGTTCACTCGATCCCGCCCAATCGACGCAGGCGCGCAAGCCGCTCCGGGTCGTTGGCCCGGAGAGCGGCATCTCCACCGAGCAGCTCGAACGCACGCGCGAAGTTCGCCTGCGCGGCCGCCGGCTCGCCTTTGGCCAGCAACAGCTCGCCCAGCTCCTCGTAAACGTAGCCGTCGGGTGCATTTGCCGCCGCGCCTTCGAGCGCCAGTTGCCGCTGGATCGCGAGCGCATCGTCGTTCCGGCCGAGCGATCGATACGCGCGCGCGACGGTCCAACGCGCAATGCGCACGCGACGCGGATCGCCGCGCGCTTCCCAGGCGGGCACGGCTTTCTCGAAGTACGCGAGCGCGCTCGCGTAGTCTCCGCGCTCGTGATACGTCCAGCCGATGTTGTTGTACAGCGATGCGAGCCAGCGCCGGGCGCGCTCATCGCTCGTCCTCTCGGTCATCGCGACCGCCTCGAGATTCCACTTGAGCTGCGTTTCGGCAGGAGCGGCAATGCCCAGCATGTGTGCGGCATCGATCGCGAGGAAGTCCTCCCCGGCGGCGCGCGCGCGGCCGAGCGCGTCTTGAAACAGCGGCACCGCCTTGTCAGGCTGCCGCGACGAGTTGAAAACGCGGCCGCGCTCGAGCAGGTAGCGAACCGAGACGCGCTCGGGCTGGCCGGGGAGCCCCCGCTCGACCGCATCGAGGGTTGAGTGTGCCGCGTTGAACTCGCGCTGCAGCCCTTGCGCCCGCGCAAGCTGCGTCGCCGCCTCGAGACTGGCCGCCGATCCTCGCGGCAACGTCGCGAGTTTGGCGCGGAAGCGCGCTTCCGACTCGGCGGGCCGATCGAAGTCCCAGGCGCGATCGAGCCATGCGGGGTCGAGCGCAACGTCAGTGGGCGCGGCCATCGCGAGACCGGTCGTCATCGCCAGCAGCGCGACGCGGCTGCGCATCCGAGCGCAACCTAGGAGCGCGGCGCGGCTCTCGCCGCTCGCCGCGTGCGAGCCCGGACGAGAGCCGCGGCGACCGCCGCGCGCCGTCGCGCGGCGGCCACTTCGTCGCGCGAAGCCGACGCCTGCGTCGCGGCTTCGCTGCGGGTGATCGCCGTTTTGCGCTCGTGTCGGGCGACGTGGGCGGCGAAATGATCGCGTGCGCGCTCGGCGTCGGAGCGCGTCCACGGACGCGCCAGAGGCAGGAGCGCGATGCAGTCGACCGGGCAGGGCGGCACGCAGAGCTCACAGCCCGTACAGCGCTCGGCAAGCACGGTGTGCATGAGCTTTGCGGCGCCGACGATCGCGTCGACGGGACAGGCGGCGATGCACAAGGTACACCCGATGCACGCGGTCTCGTCGATGCGTGCACTGAGGAGCGGCCCGGATTCGCCATGGCTTGCATCGAGCGGCAGCAGCGGCACACCGAGCAGCTTCGAAAGCGCCGCTACGGTGTCGTCGCCGCCGGGAGGGCATTGGTTGATCGTGGCGCTGCCTTGCGCGATCGCGTGGGCGTAGGGGCGGCAGCCGTCGTAGCCGCAGCGCCGGCATTGCGTTTGCGGCAGCAGCGCATCGATGCGCTCGACAAGCGCGGTCGCGGCATCGTTGTCCATATCGCTATTCTACCGTCGCCGCGGCGGTGTCCGCCAAGCGACGGCCGCGGGGGTGCGGCTTCCGGCAAGATGACTCGGCTTTTGCTGGCGGGACAATTGGGCGCAAAATCACGGTTGGTTCATCGCCCCCAATCCCAGATGGCCGTTCAGCACCGGCATTCGCGCGCCGGCGCCGCGCCCGATGCCCACCGCATGCGCGAGCAGGCGAAGGTCGAAGGCGTCGCGCACCCGCATTCGCATGCGCCAGTGGCGTCAGGCGCGTCCGTCCAGCGCGCATTGACGTGGGCGCTGATTCTCACGGGCGCTTTCGCGCTGGTGGAGGTCGCGGGCGCCTGGCTGGCCGGCTCGCTGGCCCTGCTCTCCGACGCCGGGCACATGTTCACCGACGCGGCGTCGCTCGGGCTCGCGCTGTTCGCCCAATGGATCGCGCGCCGTCCGCCCTCGCGCCGGGCCTCCTACGGCTACGCGCGCGCCGAGGTCCTCGCCGCATTCGTCAATGCGCTGGCGCTGCTCGCCCTGGTTGTTTTCATCGCGATCGAAGCGGTGCGTCGCCTGCTCGAGCCGCAACCTGTCGCGGGCGGTATCCTGCTCGGCGTCGCGTTTGTCGGTCTGCTCGGGAACCTTGCGGCGGCATGGATTCTGTCGCGCGCTGGCACTTCACTCAACGCGCGCAGCGCCCTGCTGCACGTTCTTTCCGATCTGCTGGGCTCGGTGGCGGCGATCGTCGCCGGCGCGGTGATCGTATTCACCGGATGGATGCCGATCGATCCCATCCTGTCGCTGGCCGTGTCGCTGCTTATTCTCCGTTCGACGTGGCGGCTGCTCGCGCAATCGACCGGCGTGCTGATGGAGGGCGTGCCGGTCCATCTGTCGTACGACGAGATCGGCCGCGCGCTGACGCGCGTACCCGGCATTACTGCGGTTCACGATCTGCATGTCTGGCACATGACCAGCGATCGCGCGGCGCTGTCCGCGCACGTGCTGATCCGCGAGCCGACCGAATGGCCGCAAACGCTGGCGGCCGCGCAGCGGTTGCTCGCGGAACGCTTCGGCATCGATCACGTCACGCTGCAGCCGGACTGGCGTACACCCGCGCCCGGCAAGCGGGTGATCCCGGTGACGCCGGTATCGACCGAAGACAAACCGCACCTGCACTAGGTTCGTTTGATCCCTTAGAGCCAGCGGATCCTCTTGAACCAGACGTAGAGGGCGAGGTCGAGGCCGATCATCGCGGCCATCGCCAGCGGATAGCCCCATAACCAGTCGAGCTCCGGCATGTTCTTGAAGTTCATGCCGTAGATCCCGGCGATCATCGTTGGCACCGCGATAATTGCAGCCCAGCCGGCAAGCTTCTTGGTGACCTCGGTCTCGTTCAGGTTGATCATGCCGAGGTTGACCTGGATCGCCGTGGTCTGCATGTCGCGGATGCCTTCGATCGAGGCGTGCAGACGCTGCAGGTGATCGAACACGTCGCGGAAATACTCGCGCATGCCGGCGCAGACCTGCGGCACGCGCCCGCCGTAGAGGTTGCCGACCGCTTCCATCAACGGATCGACCGCATGCTTGAGCACCATCAACTTCTGCTTCAGGGCGTAGAGTCCCTCGATGTTCGAGCGGGCGGCGTTCTTGACTAGAATCTGTTCCTCGATCTGTTCCAACGCGGACTCGAGCGCGTCGAGCACCGGAAAATAGCGATCGACCACGGCGTCCATCAGTGCGTAGAGGACATATCCCGAGCCGTTCTTGAGCAGCTGCGGCTCGCGCTCGCAGCGGGCGCGGACTTCCTGGAATCCTTTCTCGGTGTGCCGGCGGATCGAAAGGATGTAGTTGGGACCGACGAAGATATCGACCTCACCGACGTTAAGATCGTCAGCTTTGAGCTCGATCGTCTGTACGACCACGAAGAGTGAGTCGCCGTATTCTTCGATCTTGGGCCGCTGGTGGCCGTGGCGCGCGTCCTCGACGGCGAGCTCGTGCAACCCGAACTCCTGCTGCATCTCTTCGAGCTCCGAGGGCTCCGGATCCTTGAGGCCGACCCACACGAAACAGTTGGGCCGCTTGAGGTACTCGCTGATGTCCTCCTTGCGGATGTCGGCGAGCTTGCGACCCTCGGTATAGGCGACGCAGTTGACGAGCATGGTGGTTCTCCAGACGCTGAGACGCGATCATAGCGGCCGTCGTCTTGCGCTGCTATCGCGAACTGCCGAGAGCGCTGCGCTGCCTATGCTACACTCGTCACTGGCGCGAGGTCGGTTATTAATCTCGCCCTGCCGCGGCCGCCATTTGCGTTTCCGATGCCGCGCTGCTTTCGCACTCCGCCCGCGCACCGCACGAGCTGTTGCTCCTGCTAACGCTCGCCACTGTGCAGTTCACCACGTCGTCGATCTCATGGTCGTCATGCCGCTGGGGCCGCAATTCACGCGGCTGTTCGACCGTCGGACCGCACGACTTCGATTTCGCTAATCGCATCGTGTACGTTCGCGGCGGCGCCAGCGCGCTCGCGATCAGGTTCGCCAGATGGCTGGCCGCATGTGGCAGCTGCGCGTAACATGGCAACTCCGACCGATCGCTGGCCCGTGCCGCCTTCCGCATGATCATCGAGTCGCTGCTCGATACCGATCTCTACAAGTTCACCATGATGCAGGTCGTGCTGCATCATTTTCCCGCCGCGGAGGTCGAGTACCGCTTTAAGTGCCGCAACTCCGGTGTCGACCTTACGCCATACATCGGCCAGATCGAGCGCGAGATCACCGCGCTTTGCGCGCTGCGGTTCAGTAGGCGAGAGCTTGATTACCTACGCTCATGGCGCTTCCTGAAAAGCGACTTCGTCGATTTGCTCGGGCTCTTCAAGCTCGACGAGCGCTTCGTCACGGTCAGGCCCTCGGCCGTCGCCCCGGGCGAGATCGACATCTGGATCAAGGGCCCTTGGCTGCACACGATTCTGTTCGAGGTTCCGGTGCTTTCGATCGTCAGCGAGCTCTATTTCCGAAATACGCAGCCAGCGCCGGATTTCGACGAGGGTCGCCGGCGGCTCGCCGCCAAGGTCGAGCAGATCAACGCCGTGGCGGACCCGGCGTTCCGCATCGCCGATTACGGCACGCGGCGGCGATTTTCGGGTCGATGGCAGGAGGAGGTGCTGCTCACGCTCAAGGACGGCATCGGACCCAAGTTTGTCGGGACCAGCAATGTCTACTTCGCGCTCGAGCATGGGTTGACGCCGCTGGGAACGATGGCGCACGAATACCTGCAGGCGTGCCAGGCGGTCGGCCCGCGCTTGCGCGACTCGCAGGTGTTCGCGTTCAACACCTGGGCGCGCGAGTACCGCGGCGATCTGGGCATCGCGCTCTCCGACGTCTGTGGCATGGGCGCGTTCCTGCGCGACTTCGACCTCTTCTTCTGCAAGTTGTTCGACGGCGTGCGCCACGACTCGGGCGACCCGTTCGAGTGGGGCGAGAAGTTGATCGCGCACTACCAGAAGATGCGCATCGATCCGCGCACCAAGGTGATGGTGTTCTCCGACTCGCTCAACGTGCCGCTGGCGATCCGCCTGTTCGACTACTACAAGGGTCGCAGCCAGACCGCCTTCGGCATTGGCACGAACCTCACCAACGATCTCGGCTACGACCCGTTGCAGATTGTCATCAAGATGACGCGCTGCAACGGCCAGCCGGTGGCGAAGATCAGCGACGAGCCATCGAAGTCGATGGACTACGATCCGTCCTATGTTGCTTACCTGCGCGAAGTCTTTCAGGTTCCCCTGCCCGCACCGCGCGAAACCGAGAGCCTCGACGCGGGTT
>DASXQW010000123.1:0-20702 GCA_036506975.1 Casimicrobiaceae bacterium
CTCGCCGGCTTCGATGCCGATGCTGACGTTGTCGACTGCGGTGAAATCGCCGAAGCGGCGGGTGACGTTCTGGATTTCGAGCAGCGCCATCGCGTTCCGACTCGTCCCCCCTCGCCTAATCGGCGAATTGTAGCAAAATGAGCGCGGCTTCCACTCCGTCACGCCTTCGATGCTGCGACCATACACGCTTTTCGCGTTGGCGAGCGCGCTGGCGATGCTCAACGCGGCGGCAGAAGAGCCGCGCACGTATCAACTCGATCCGTTTGCGCAAGCGACCGTCGGCTATGCGAGCTGCCCGGCCGCCAAGCCGCCCGTGCTCACCGAGCAGGAAATGCGCGCAACGGCGCACCAGCGCGTCGAGCGGGGCACGTCGTGCTGTCTCGCCGGCACCTGCGAGTGCGGCGGCGCGTACAGGCGCGATCCGGAAATCAACGACCGCGTTGCCGCGGCTGTCCGCAGCGACAAGCGGTTTCGCGATACGAGCGTATGGGTGACGACGACGCGCAAGTTCGTCACGCTGCGGGGCTGCGTGCGAACGATGACACAGAGACATGCGCTCGAGCGCTTGGTGAAACGCCAGCCCGACGTCGCGATCGTCTGGAACGAAACGACGGTCGGCGTTAGCCGCCCGGCAAAGAAAAAGTAGGGTCAGAGACGACTTTCCTACCGGATTGGCAGGCGCCCGCGATCGCGGGCGAAAGTCGTCTCTGACCCTACTTTCCTCCGTAACGCCCGTCGACGTCGCCCGACCAGTACAACGGCCGCAGCCCGTGACGGACGTAGGCGTGTAACGAGGAGAACGGCCACTTTCTTGGTGACCGCACGAGGCCGTGCCGCACCGGGTCGGCGTGGATGTAATCGATGCGCCGCTGCAACTCCGCTTCGTCGCGCAGCGGCTCGTCGTCGAAGCTGCGCCAGAGCCCCGGCCCACCGACCACTCGCTCGAAAAGCGCCTGGATGAGGCGCCTCCGCCCGGCGTGAGCGGTGTCGTCCGCGGACAGCGCGAGGATGCAATGCAGATGATCGGGCAGGATCACGCCCGCCGTCAGCACAAAAGGGTAGCGGTCGCGGCACGCCCGGAACGCGAGCCGCAGCGTGTCGACGTGTTCGGTCAGGGTGCTCGAGCACTCCTCCTCGAGCGCGGCGGTGAAGAAGTGCTGGGTGGGCGCGGGCTGACCGGGACCATCGGTATCCATGCCCGTACTGTCGCGCGGCGGCCGTGCCGCAGCACGAGACTTCCGGCTGATGCAGACGGCTGAGTGGAACCTAGGGTCAGCTCAGTCTGACCATAATTACTGCTTCGACTCGGGCGACTTGCTGCCGAGGGCGGAGAGAAGCTCCATCGGCACCGGAAAAACGATGGTCGAGCTCTTGTCGCCAGCGATGTTGCCGAGCGTCTGCAGATAGCGCAGCTGCATCGCCTGCGGCTGCTGGGCGAGCATCCGCGCCGCCTGCAGCAGTTTTTCCGAAGCCTGCAATTCGCCCTCGGCGTGGATGATCTTGGCGCGGCGCTCGCGCTCGGCTTCGGCCTGGCGCGCGATCGCCCGCACCATCGATTCGTTGAGGTCGACTTGCTTGATCTCGACGGTCGAAACCTTGACGCCCCAGGCGTCGGTCTGGGTGTCGAGCACCTGCTGGATGGCGAGGTTGAGCTTTTCCCGCTCGGAGAGCAATTCGTCCAGTGCGTGCTTGCCCAGCACTGCGCGCAGCGTCGTCTGCGCGAGGTAGCTCGTCGCCGCGTAGTACTTCTCGACCTGTATCACCGACTTGGCCGGATCGACGACGCGAAAGTAAATGACAGCATCGACTTTGACCGTGACGTTGTCACGCGTAATCACGTCCTGCGGCGGCACGTCCATCACGATCGTGCGCAGGTCGACGCGCACCCACTGCTGGATCCCGGGAATGATGAGGATCAGGCCGGGGCCCTTGACTTTCCAGAAGCGGCCGAGCATGAACACCACGCCGCGCTGGTACTCGCGCAGAACCTTGAACGACGCGAGAAGCAGCAGGACGATAATGACGACAATGCCGCCGAATCCCATCCCGAAAACCATTTTTAACCTCCTGCGCCTTCGTTGAGCGGCGTCACGGTCAGCACCAGTCCGTTGCGCCCTGTGACTCGAATGTCCTGCCCGCGTTTGAGCGGAACCGGGCTCTGCACGCGCCACTGCTCGCTGCGGACGCGCGCCCAGCCTTCCGTGCCCTCGTCTTCGAGCACGACACCGACGCTGCCGATCAGCTCCTCAGCGCCGGTGACGACGGGCCGCCGGCGCGCACTGAGCGCGACTCCGCCGACGAGGAAGATGAACGCGGCGGATATGAGCGCGAGTGAGCCGATCAGCCAGTAGGGAACGCCGAAGCCCGGCACCTCGGTGTCGATCAACATCACCGCGCCGATGACAAACGCGATGATGCCGCCCACGCCCAGCGACCCATAGCTCGGCAGGAACGCCTCCGCGACCAGGAAGGCGAGCCCCAGGAGCACCAGTGTCAATCCGGCGTAATTGACCGGAAGCATGTTGAGCGCGAATAGCCCCAGACAGAGGCAGATTGCGCCGACCACACCCGGCAGCACGAACCCCGGATTGGAGAACTCAAAAAACAGCCCATAGACGCCCAGCATCATCAGGATCAGCGCGACGCTGGGATCGGTGATCACGGCGAGGAACCGGCTCTTCCAATCGGGCTCCATCGCGATCGCCGTCGCGCCGGCCGTCGCGAGAACGCGTTCGCCGGCGGCGGTCGCCACCTTGCGGCCGTCGAGCTTGGCGAGGAGCTCCGGCACGTCGCGGGCGGTCAGATCGATGACCTTCTGCGCCAGCGCTTCGTCGGCCGAGAGGCTGACCGCTTCGCGCACGGCGCGTTCGCCCCATTCCGCGTTGCGTCCGCGCAGTTGCGCGAGCCCGCGGATGTACGCCGCCGCGTCGTGAGTCTGCTTTTTGGTCAAGGCGTCCTGATGCGAGTTCGCTTCCTCACCCGGCTTCGCCTTGCTTTTCTCCTTGTCCTTCTCGATAGCCGGAGGTGGCGAAGGCGATGTGGGCGACGGCATGCCGATCTGGATGGGCGTGGCGGCACCGAGGTTGGTTCCGGGCGCCATCGCCGCGATATGGCTGGCGTAGAGGATGTACGTGCCGGCGCTCGCAGCGCGCGCACCGCTGGGACCGACGAAGACCGCGACCGGAACGCGCGAGGCGAGGATCGCCTTGATGATCTCGCGCATCGACGTGTCGAGCCCGCCGGGCGTGTCGATCTGCAGCACGACGAGCTGCGCCCCCTCGCGATCGGCACGCGCGAGCCCGCGCGTCACGAAGTCGGCAGCGGCCGGTCCGATCGCGCCGGAAAGCGGCAATACAATGGCCGGCGCCGGCACAGCGCCTGCGATGCCCGCGGCAAACGCGAGCCACGCCGACGCAACGACTTGCAACAACTTAACCGCCTTCACGCGAAACGCCTTGCGGAAGCAGGTATGGACGATGATTATTGCAGAAAACGCGCTCGCCCGCGCGCTGTTGCGGCGCTCGCAGTCGTGTAGCCCGGGCTGAGCGAAGCGATGCCCGGGACTCAGGTCGATTCGAAGACTCACGTTAATTCGACGCGCCGCCCCGGGCTTCGCCCTGCGGGCTCAACCCAGGCTACACCGCTATCGACTGCCAGACGAGTACCGCAATCACGCCGGCGAGCAGCACCGCCAGCAACGCCAGCCAGCGGTTCTGCGCCCGCTGTGCGGCAGCGAGTTCGTTGAAAGCATCTTGCGACATGGCCGGCGGCGCCGAGAGCCGCTGGTAGATGAGCCGCGGCAATTGCGGCAGCACGGTGGCCAGAAACGGCGCCTCGTCGCGCAGCCGCCGCTCGACCGCGCGCCAGCCGACCTGGTCCCGCATCCAGCGCTCGAGAAACGGTTTTGCGGTGACCCACAGATCGAGGTCGGGATCGAGCTGGCGCCCCAGGCCCTCGACGTTGAGCAGCGTCTTCTGCAGCAGCACGAGCTGCGGCTGGATCTCGACATTGAACCGCCGCGACGCCTTGAATAGCTGCACCAGCACGCGGCCGAGCGAGATTTCCTTCAACGGCCGGTCGAAGATCGGCTCGCACACCGCGCGGATCTCGCTTTCCAGCTCGTCGACCCGCGTCTCCGCCGGCACCCATCCCGATTCGATGTGCGCGGTGGCGACACGGTGGTAATCGCGGCGGAAGAAGGCGAGGAAGTTCTGCGCGAGATAGCTCTTGTCGGTCTCGGAGAGCGTGCCCATGATGCCGAAATCGAGCGCGATGTACTTGCCGAAGTTGGCCGGATCGGCAGCCACGAAGATGTTGCCGGGGTGCATGTCGGCGTGGAAAAAACCGTCGCGGAACACCTGCGTGAAAAAAATCTCCACTCCGGCGCGGCCGAGGCGGGGAATGTCGACGCCTTCGGCCTTGAGCCGCTCGATCTGCCCGATCGGGATGCCGCACATGCGCTCCATCACCATGACCTCGGTGTCGCACCAGTCCCAGTACACTTCGGGAACGAGAAGCAGCGGCGAATGCAGGAAGTTGCGCCTGAGCTGCGAGCAGTTGGCTGCTTCGCGCCCGAGATCGAGCTCGTCGTGGATCGTCTTGTCGAACTCCGCGACGACCTCGCGCGGCTTCAGGCGCTTGCCGTCCGACCAGAGCTTCTCGACCAGCCAGGCGCCCATCTGCATGAGCGCGAGATCCCTCTCGATCGTCGCGGCGATATTCGGTCGCAATACCTTGACTGCCGCCGGCGTGCCATCCGGCAGCTCTGCGAGATGCACCTGCGCCACCGAGGCGCTCGCGACCGGTTCGCGCTCGAATGACTTGAACACGCGCTCGACAGGCCTTCGGTAAACACGGTTGAGCGTCGCGATCACCTGTTCGGTCGGGAATGGCGGCACGCGATCCTGCAGCTTGGCGAGCTCGTCGGCGATGTCGGCGGGCAATAGATCGCGCCGCGTCGAGAGCACCTGACCGAATTTGACGAAGATCGGGCCGAGATCCTGGAGCGCGAGGCGGAGGCGCTCGGCCCGCGGCGTCGACGTATCGCGCCAGAAGGTAAGCGCGCGCGCAGTCGGCCGCAGCCAGCGAAAGCGCTCATGGCCGAGCAGGAACTCATCGAGCCCGTACTTGAGCGCGATCAGCCAGATCTTCGCGAGCCGGAACCAGCGCATGAACGCGATTGTAAGGTATGCCTTTGGGTAGGGTCAGAGTCCCCACCGGATCATCCGAAGCCGAGCGTGGCGTGCGAAAATCGAATCTGACCCTAGTTTCCCCGAGTGGTGCCGCGCCGCCGAGTCAACCACGCCCCTCGTCCGCATTTCACTCTTTGCCGGAAAGCCGGCCGATTACCGTCGCGCGATCGGAGACGGCATTCACCGGGCCATGGTCGAGACGCTTGCCGTGCCCGAGCACGGCCGCTTCCAGATCTTCACCGAGCACGACGCCGGCAGGATCAACTACGATCCGAGTTATCTCGGCATCGAGCGGACCGATGACATCGTGCTGGTGCAGATCACATTGAGCGCGGGACGGAAGCCGAAACAGAAACGCGATTTCTACGCGCGCGCGGCCGAGTTGCTGGCGCAGGAACCGGGGCTCAAGCCGCAGGATCTGCTCATCAACCTCGTCGAAGTCGTCTGGGAAAACTGGTCCTTCGGCAACGGCAAATCCCAGTACACGGAGTGACCGCGCTTGGGGTCGAAGCGCTTGCAGCCGCGACCCGCAATGACATTGAGACTCGCGTCGCCGGCGGGCTCGCTCATCACGTGTGACTGCGAAACGCTGCTCGATTCAGCCGGAAGAATTGCGCTCTGCCGCGCCGCCGATGGCGTCGATGCGCGCAGCGAGCGCGTCGACGCGTGCAGCAAGCGCCGCGATCTCGGCAGCGAACGTGCCTGCCTCGGCGTTGCCCACTGCAAAGCGCGCTTCGTCGCCGACGTAGCTCGCAAAGCTCTCGCCGAAGCGCTCCGCGGCGTACCCGGGAAACGCGAGCAGGCGCCGGCCGAGGTCGGCCACTTGCTGGCCCGCTACCCGACCGAGCGCCTTGGCGCACATCTCTTCGACGAACCACGGCAGCGTCAGCGCGAGCTCCGCGAGCGTTGCGTTGAGCGCGGCATCTCCCTCGGCCGCGACGAGCTGATTCCAACGCTCGGGCTGCGCGAGCAAGGCCGGCAGCCGCAATGGAGAAATCGTCAACCTGAGATCCGGCGCTGCCTCGCTTTGGGAGAATCGGCCATCCGCGGCGATCGTGGCGGTACGGCTCGCCGGCCCAACGTCGATCCGCAGCGTACGCCCGGCATGCGCGGCGAGCCTCTCTCGCGCCCAGCCCTCGCGCTCGAGCACGCGGTTGATCACGTTGGCGGCGAGAGTCATGCCGTTACAACACGTAACCTCGATGCAAAGCGACGATGCCAGCCATCAGGTCGAACCATTCCACGCGCTCGAACCCGGCGTTCTCCATCATTTCCTTCAGAGCCGCCTGATCGGGATGCATGCGTATCGACTCGGCGAGGTAGCGGTAGCTCGCTTCGTCGTCGGCGACGAGCTTGCCGAGACGCGGCAGGACGTTGAAGCTGTACCAGTCGTAGGCAGCGCCGAAAGGCTCGGCTACCTTGCTGAACTCGAGGATGAGTGCGACACCGCCAGGACGCAGGACGCGGCGCATTTCGGCCAGCGCGAAATCCTTGCGGGTCACGTTGCGCAGACCGAAACCGATGCACACGCAGTCGAAGCTGCGCGCCGGAAACGGCAGCGCCTCGGCGTTGCATTGGATCGCCGGCACGAGGCGGCCTTCATCGAGCATCCGGTCGCGGCCGGCGATGAGCATGGCCGCGTTGATGTCCGTGAGGATTACGCGGCCCGACGGTCCGACGCGATCGGCGAAAAGACGCGCGAGATCGGCAGTGCCGCCCGCGACGTCGAGCACAGCGCTGCCGCGGCGAACGCCGCTGGTCTCGACGGTAAAACGCTTCCAGGCGCGATGCAGCCCGACCGACATGAGATCGTTCATGAGATCGTACTTTGCCGCGACCGACTCGAACACGCCACGCACGCGCCGCACCTTCTCTTCGGGCGGCACGCGTTGAAAGCCGAAATCGGTTGTTTCGCTCATCGCCTCGCCTGCGCTCCGGCGTCAGTGGTGATGACCGCAGGCATGCGCCGGCGCGGCCGCTGGAGCGTTGGGATCGGGATCGCGGCTCGCACCGGCCGCGGCGAGCCGCGCCAGATAGCGCTGCCACAGCTCGCCCTGCCGCATGCCCAGATCGTACAAATAGTCCCAGGAATAGATGCCGGTGTCGTGACCGTCGGAGAACTTGGGCCGGACGGCGTAATGGCCGACCGGCTCGAGCTCCGCGATCGTGACGTCGCGCTTGCCGACCTGCAGCGTTTCCTGGCCCGGTCCGTGCCCGCGCACATCGGCCGAGGGAGAGTAAACGCGCAGGAATTCGTAGGGCAGACGGAAACTCGTGCCGTCGGCGAAAGACAACTCCATCGCCCGCGAGGTCTGATGGAGCTTGATCTCGGTGGGAACGGGCGTGGTGGAATCGATGCCGGCCATGAGCGCTATTGTAGGCGCGAATTACGACCCGCGGAGCCTCGGATGAGGGCCTTGCAAGCCGCTTAAGGACCGACTCCGGCGAATTCCGAGAGAGGAAATTTTTGCACCGAGCGGCGGTCCCGCGTTTCGCGAAGCCTGTCCTGAGCCGCTCGAAGCGCTCAACAGGGGTACTGAACTAAAAGCGGTTGGTCGCCATCGGGTTGGAAGAGTCCGGAACCAGGTCCATGTTGCCGATGCCGGCCATGATGTTGCGGTTCTTGGCATCCTTGCCGTGCAGCTTGATCTCGAGGCGCAGGTCGTTGAGCGAATCGGCGTTGCGCAGCGCATCCTCGTAGCTGATCATCCCCGCTTCGTACAAATCGAACAACGCCTGATCGAAGGTCTGCATGCCGAGCTCGCGCGACTTCTTCATGATCTCCTTGATGCCGGAGACATCGCCCTTGAAGATCAGATCGGAGATCAGCGGCGAATTCAGCATCACCTCGACCGCCGGCACACGGCCGCGGCCGTCGCGGCGCGCAATCAGCCGCTGCGCGACGAACGCGCGGATGTTGAGCGAAAGATCCATCAGGAGCTGCGCGCGGCGCTCCTCGGGGAAGAAGTTGATGATACGGTCGAGCGCCTGGTTGGTGCTGTTGGCGTGAAGCGTCGCCAGGCACAGGTGACCGGTCTCGGCGAACGCGATCGCGTAGTCCATCGTATTGCGGTCGCGGATTTCGCCGATCAGGATCACGTCCGGCGCCTGCCGCAGCGAGTTCTTCAGCGCGATCTCCCAGTTGTCGGTGTCGACTGCGACCTCGCGCTGGGTCATGATGCAGTTCTTGTGCTCGTGCACGAACTCGATGGGATCCTCGATGGTGATGATGTGGCCGTAGCTGTTCTCGTTGCGATAGCCGAGCAGCGCCGCCATCGAAGTCGATTTCCCGCAACCGGTCGCGCCGATGAACAGCATGATGCCGCGCTTGCTCATGCAAACGTCCTTGAGCACCGGCGGCAGGTTGAGCTCCTCGAACGTCGGGATGATGATGTTGATCGTGCGGAAGACCATGCCGACGCGGCCTTGCTGCACGAACGCGTTGCAGCGAAAACGGCCGATCCCGGGCGGGGCGATGGCGAAGTTGCATTCCTTGGTCGACTCGAATTCCATCGCCTGCTTGTCGTTCATCACGCTGCGAACGAGCTCGATGGTGTGCTGTGACGTGAGCACAGTCTTCGATACGGGGGCGATCTTGCCGTCGATCTTGAGCGCAGGCGGAAAGCCGGCGGTGATAAACAGGTCCGAGCCCTTCTGTTTGACCAGCAGATCGAGCAATTCGTGAATAAACTTGGTGGCGGTTTCGCGTTCCATCAAACGACTCCGGTGGTTGCCTGACTTAGCCGCCGAAAAGATCCTTGTTCACGGCTCGTGCTCGCGCCTCGGCAAGCTGAATCTGATTGCGGCGGATCAATTCGGTCAGGCATTGATCCATCGTCTGCATGCCCGCCGCCTGGCTGGTCTGGATCGTCGAATACATCTGCGCGACCTTGTTTTCCCGGATGAGGTTCCGGATCGCCGGCGTGCCGGTCATGATCTCCCACGCCGCGATGCGACCCTGCCCGTCCTTGGTTTTGAGCAGCGACTGCGAGATTACCGCGACCAGCGATTCCGACAGCATCGCTCGCACCATGTCCTTTTCCGCCGCGGGGAAAACGTCGATGATGCGGTCGATCGTCTTCGCCGCCGAGCTCGTGTGCAGCGTCGCGAATACGAGGTGGCCGGTTTCGGCCGCGGTCAGCGCCAGGCGGATCGTCTCCAGGTCGCGCATTTCGCCCACCAGGATGTAATCCGGGTCCTCGCGCAGCGCGGCCCGCAGCGCGTTCGCGAACGACAAGGTATGCGGCCCGACTTCACGCTGGTTGATCAGGCATTTCTTCGATTCGTGCAGGAACTCGATCGGGTCCTCGATGGTGAGGATGTGCCCGTACTCGTTCTCGTTGACATGGTTGGTCATCGCCGCCAGCGTCGTCGACTTGCCCGAGCCGGTCGGGCCGGTGCATAAGATCAATCCACGCGGGTTGTTCGTCATCTCGGCGAAGATCTTGGGCGTCGCAAGCTCTTCGAGCGAGAGCACCTTCGAGGGGATGGTGCGGAACGCAACCGCGGCGCCGCGCTCCTGGTTGTAGGCGTTGACCCGGAACCGGGCGAGGTTGGGAATGCCGAACGAGAAGTCGCACTCGAGCATCTCCTCGTACATCTTGCGCTGCGCATCGCTCATGATGTCGTACACCATGGCGTGCACGTCCTCGTGCTCCATCGGCGGCAGGTTGATCCGCCGGATATCGCCATGAACGCGGATCATGGGCGGCAGCCCTGCCGAAAGGTGCAGGTCTGAGGCCCGGTTCTTGACCGCGAAGGCTAAGAGTTCGGCAATGTCCATTTATAATCCCATCGGGCCAAAGCGCGCCGGCCGCGGGTATTCTTGCGGGCGGCCGCTGCGGCAAGCCCAGAACGACGGCGACGGCGCGGGGGTTCCACCTGTGGATTACAGCGCGAGGCCCGCTATGCCGGCGTCATCATCCATCCGATTATGAGCCCAGACGAGAAGGCGTGGCAAGCCGTCCGGTCCCGGATCGCAGTCGCAGCCCGGCGCGCCGGCCGTGATCCCGCGACCGTCGGGCTGCTCGCGGTGAGCAAGGCGCATCCCGTCGCGGCGGTCCGCGCCGCGTATTCGCTGGGCCAGCGGGCGTTTGGCGAGAACTACGTGCAGGAGGCTTTGCTCAAGTCCGGGCAGCTCTCCGATCTCTCCGGCATCGAGTGGCATCTCATCGGGCCGCTACAGAGCAACAAGACGCGGCTTGCCGCCGCGCTGTTCGGGTGGGTGCAAAGCATCGATCGGCTGAAGATCGCCGAGCGGTTGTCCGCCGCGCGCGACGCGCACGCTGCGCCGCTCAACGTGTGCGTGCAGGTGAACATCAGCGGCGAACAGAGCAAGAGCGGCGCCGCGCCGGGTGATGCGCTGGCGCTCGCACGCGCCGTGTCCGCGCTCCCGTCGCTCGCTTTGCGCGGGTTCATGGGCATCGCGGAGGAAACCGCCGACGTCGAACGTCAGCGCCGGCAGTTCCGTGGCTTGCGCGAATTATTCGACGCAGCGCGCGCGGGCGGGCTCGCTCTCGATACGCTGTCGATGGGGATGTCGGCCGATCTCGAGGCCGCGGTCGCGGAGGGAGCGACGCTGGTACGCATCGGCACCGCCTTGTTCGGCGAAAGAGCGAGCCCAACGGAGCAAGGGGCTGCCGCGTGAGCCCGCGGCGTCGCCGGTCGCCCGCATGCGCAGCATGCGGATCGCGCGAGGCGAGCCGCCGATACGTGACATGCCGCTGCGCGCGGCGGTACCAGGAGGCGGCATGAACATCACCATTATCGGCGGCGGCAACATGGCGCGGGCGCTGCTGGGCGGCCTCATCGCACGCGGCCAGGCTTCCGACGCGCTCGCGGTGGTCGAGATCGACGCCGAGGCGCGGGCCACGGTTGCAGCGCGCTTTGGCGTCGCCACGTTTCCGGCCATCGAGCCCGCCGCAGTCGGCAACGCCGACGTCATCGTCATCGCGGTCAAGCCGCAGAACGTGCGCATCGTCGCCCGCGAGCTTGCCACGCTGCTCAAGCGCCAGGTCGTGCTGACCATCGCCGCCGGCATCCGGCTATCCGATCTCTCGCGCTGGCTCCTGGGCTATCGCCGGCTCGTGCGCGCAATGCCGAACACCGCTGCGCTGATCGGTGCGGGGATTGCCGGCTTGTACGCGCTCTCCGGTGTCGACAGCGAGGGACGCTTGCGCGCAGCCTCGGTGCTCGAAGCGGTCGGGAGCACGCTGTGGTGCGAGCGCGAGGACGAGCTCGATGCGGTGACCGCAGTTTCCGGCAGCGGCCCGGCGTACGTCTTCTACTTTCTCGAAGCGCTCGAGCAGGCGGCGCGCGAGCTGGGTTTCACGCCGGCGGAAGCGCGGCGGCTGAGCCTCGCGACCTTTTCCGGCTCGATCCGTCTGGCCGAACAGAGCGATTCCGAGCCGGCGCTGTTGCGCGCGCAAGTCACCTCGAAGGGTGGCACGACTGAGCGCGCCATCGCGACGCTCGACCAGGCCGCAGTCAAGGCGGCGGTCGTCGCCGCGGTCAAGGCGGCCGCGGAGCGCGCCAGGGAGCTCGGCGAAATCTTGGGCAATGAAACCTAAGGAGCCTCCCTAGTGCTCTACGACGCGCTCCGGTTTCTGATCAATATCGTGTTCGGGCTCCTCGTCTACGCCGTGCTGCTGCGGTTCCTGATGCAATGGCTGCGTGCGCCATTCAGGAATCCTCTCGGCCAGGCGGTGAGTGCATTGACCGATTGGGCAGTCAAGCCGGTGCGCCGCGTCGTGCCCGGCTATCGCGGCTACGACTGGGCTTCGCTTCTGCTTGCTTGGGTCATGCAGGCGCTGTGGCTGGCCGCGCTCATGACCATGACCGGCGGCGCGGTGTCGGGAACCCTGGTCGGACTCGTCGCCGTGCTCGCCGTCGTCGAGCTCGTCAAGGCGACGCTCTGGATCATCATCATCGCGGTCTTCCTGCAGGCGCTGCTGTCGTGGGTTGCTCCGGACGGGCCTCTGGCCGGTGTGCTCAACGCGCTCACATTTCGCGTGCTCACGCCGGTGCGGCGCGTCGTGCCGCCGCTCGGCGGCACGCTCGATCTCTCGCCCCTGATCGTCATCGTGCTCGCACAGCTCGTGCTGATGCTGCCGGTGGCCTGGCTGGAGCAGATGGTTGTCCAGCTCTTCCGCTGATTCTGCGCATCCGCTGCCTTGGCGACGCGTCGGCGCCGACGGTGCGATCACGCTCACGATTCACGCTCAACCGGGCGCGAAAAAAACCGAGGTCGCGGGCGTACACGGCGCTGCGCTCAAGATCCGCCTTGCCGCGCCGCCGGTCGAAGGCAGGGCAAATGCGGAACTGCAGCGTTTTCTCGCGGATGCCTTTGGCGTCCCGCTACGGAACGTCACGCTCGTTCGTGGCGAAACTGGACGCCGCAAGTCACTGCGTATCGAGGCTCCCACTGCGCGGCCCGATCGGCAGTGGGGGATGCGGGAGAGGCACTGAAGGGTATTCGAGAGCGCAGCAACAAGCAGGGTTTTTGCCGCACCATGAGCGATGACTGGTCTATTCGTGTCTGCTCCTACGCAATCTGCTGGACCCTGGAGTGGAAACGGGATATGATGCATCGCATCTGCGATGCAGATGTGCACCACGGGTGAAGCCATGAAAACCATGACGATCCCGCCTCTGCGCGTGTCCCCAGAGCTGCGCAGGCAGGCCGAAGCGGTCCTTGCGCAGGGAGAGACGCTCTCTGGTCTCGTGCTCGACGCGCTGACTCGGAGCATTGAGTATCGCAAGACCGACACGAATTCATCGCCCGCGGGCTGGCGAGTGCCGCCAAAGCTAAGAAGACCGGCAAATATGTCCCGGCCGACAGGGTGATCGGCAAGCTTGCGCGCAAATTGGTAAGAGCGAAGCAACGCGCGGCCTAGTGAAACGCTACAGGGTCCGATTCACGCCGGAGGCGGAAGACGACCTGCTGCGACTCTACGATTTCCTGCTGGAAAGAAATGTGAGAGTGGCGGAGCGTGCCCTGGAGGCGATCACAGGAGCCGTGGAGTTACTGCGTTTCTCGCCGTTTTCCTGCCGCAAAGCGCTCTCCGACCATCCGTTTTTGAGAGAGCTCATCATTCCCTTGGGCTCCGCGGGATATGTGGCGTTGTTTGAAATCGAGCCAGGAGGCATCGTGAACATCCTCGCCGTGCGACATCAGCGCGAGGAGGATTACCAGTGAGGAATGTTGCATCTGATTTCGGAAGCGCCTCCTAAGCAAGCGCATTCGCGAGCCGCACGAAGTCCGCCACCGACAGCGTCTCGCCGCGCGCACCCGGGGCGATCCCGACGCGCTCGAGGTCGGCTTCGTCCGCAAGCGTCTTGAGCGCGTTACGCAGCGTCTTGCGGCGCTGGCCGAAGGCCGCGGCGACGATACGCGCGAACAGCGCTTCGTCGGCGAGAGTCGGACGCGCTTCCTGCAACGGAGTCAGGCGCACGACTGCCGATTCCACCTTCGGCGCGGGACGAAACGCGCCGGGCGGGACGGTGAACAAACGCTCGACGCGGAAGCGTACCTGCAGCATTACCGACAGGCGACCGTACGCGGGTGTCGCGGGCGCTGCCGCCATGCGCTCGACGACTTCCCGCTGCAACATGAGCGTCAGATCGAAAAGCGTCGCTTCGTATTGCGCGAGATGAAAGAGCAGTGGCGAGGAAATGTTGTATGGCAGATTGCCGACCACGCGCAGATCGCGCCCGAGCGAGGCGAAGTCGAACTCGAGGGCGTCGGCGTTGTACAGCGTTAGCCTATCGGGGGGATATTCGTCGGTGAGCCGCGCGGCGAGGTCGCGGTCGATCTCGATGACGGTCAACCGCTGGACGCGCTCCAGCAACGGAGCCGTGAGCGCACCCAGGCCCGGCCCGATCTCGACCAGGTTGTCGGCCGGCCGCGGGTCGAGCGCGGCGACGATGCGCTCGATGTAATGGCGATCGACCAGGAAATGCTGGCCAAAGCGTCGCCGCGCGAAGTGACCGCCGGCGCTACGCAGCCCAGTCGAGGATGACCTTGCCACTCTGGCCCGAGAGCAGGGTTGCGAACGCGTCCTCGTACTGCTCGGCGGCGTAGTGGTGGGTGATGATCGGCGACAGATCGAGGCCGCTCTGCAGCATGGCGACCATCTTGTACCAGGTCTCGAACATCTCGCGGCCGTAGATGCCCCTGATCTCGAGCCCCTTGAAGATGACCTGATTCCAGTCGATCGCCATTTCCGCCGGCGGAATGCCGAGCAGCGCGATCTTGCCGCCGTGGTTCATGTGCTCGAGCATGTCGGCGAAGGCTTGCGGTACGCCGGACATCTCGAGGCCGACGTCGAAGCCTTCGGTCATGCCGAGATCGGTCATGACGCCACGCAGATTCTCGCGCTCGACGTTCACCGCGCGCGTCGCACCCATGCGCCGCGCCAGGCCCAGTCGATACTCGTTGACGTCGGTGATGACAACGTAGCGCGCGCCGACGTGGCGAGCGATCGCCGCGGCCATGATGCCGATCGGACCCGCGCCGGTGATGAGCACGTCCTCCCCGACGAGGTTGTACGTGAGAGCGGTGTGCGTGGCGTTGCCGAAGGGATCGAAGATCGACGCGAGGTCATCGGAGATGTCGTCGGGGATGCGAAACGCGTTGAACGCCGGAATCACCAGGTACTCCGCGAATGCTCCCTCGCGATTGACGCCCACGCCTACCGTGTTGCGGCACAGGTGCCGCCGGCCGGCGCGGCAGTTGCGGCAGAAGCCACAGGTGATGTGACCCTCGCCCGAAACGCGGTCGCCCACCTTGAAGCCGCGCACTTCCTGGCCGATCTCGACGATCTCGCCGACATATTCGTGGCCGACGTGCATCGGCACGGGTATCGTCTTCTGTGCCCACTCGTCCCAGTTCCAGATGTGCAGATCGGTGCCGCAGATCGCGGTCTTGCGGATCCGGATCATGACATCGTTGTGGCCGACTTCGGGTTTTTTCACCCGCGTGAGCGTCAAGCCGGGTGCGCGTTCGAGTTTTGCCAGTGCCTTCACTTGCGAGTTCCTCGTCGAGCCGTCAGCGGATCACGCCCAAGGCCTTGCCGACCTTGGCGAACGCCGCTACCGCACGGTCGATCTGCTCGGCGGTATGCGCGGCGCTCATCTGCGCGCGGATGCGCGCCTTGCCCTTGGGCACCACGGGATACGAAAAACCGATCACG
The DNA here is from genome assembly GCA_036506975.1 of Casimicrobiaceae bacterium. Taxonomy (GTDB): domain Bacteria; phylum Pseudomonadota; class Gammaproteobacteria; order Burkholderiales; family Casimicrobiaceae; genus PALSA-1003. Next base: position 15,386 of record DASXQW010000123.1, read on the forward strand.
TAAACGCCCTCCGCCAGCAGCGAGTCCGCCATGCGCGTGGCGAGCGCGGCATCGCCCAGCATGACGGGGATGATGGGATGCCCTCCCGCCACCAGCTCGAAGCCCAGGGCCGTCATTTCGCGCCGGAAGCGCTCGCCGTTCAGACGGACCTGCTCGCGCAATGCCACGCCCTCGTCGCTGCCGAGCAGGGCCAGGACCTCGAGCGATGCCGCGGCGATGCCCGGCGCCAGTGTATTGGAGAAGAGGTAGGGACGCGAGCGTTGCCGCAGCAGCTCGATGATTTCCTTGCGGCCCGCGGTATAGCCGCCCGATGCACCGCCGAGCGCCTTGCCCAGCGTGCCGGTGAGAATGTCGACTCGTCCCTCGACGCCGCAGTACTCCGGCGTGCCGCGTCCCGCGGCGCCGACAAAGCCGACGGCGTGCGAGTCGTCGACCATCACCAGCGCGCGATGCTTGTCGGCGAGGTCGCAGATCGCGGCGAGGTTGGCGACGATGCCGTCCATCGAGAATACGCCGTCGGTCGCGATCAACTTGAAGCGCGCTCCCGCGGTGTCGGCTTCGCTGAGCCTGGCTTCCAGATCCGCCATGTCGTTGTTGCGGTAGCGAAAGCGCTTGGCTTTGCACAGACGAATGCCGTCGACGATGCTCGCGTGATTGAGCTCATCGCTGATCACCGCGTCCTCCTCGGTCAGGAGCGTCTCGAATAAACCGCCATTGGCGTCGAAGCAGCTGGTGTAGAGGATGCTGTCGTCAGTGCCGAGGAAGGCGGAGAGCGCGGCCTCGAGCTCCTTGTGCACGCTTTGCGTGCCGCAGATGAAGCGCACCGAGGCCATGCCGAAGCCCCATTGGTCCACACCGGCTTTGGCCGCCTCGACGAGCCGTCGATCGTCGGCGAGACCGAGATAGTTGTTGGCGCAGAAGTTGAGCACCTCCTTGCCGTCCGAGAGCCGAATCGATGGCGATTGCGGGCTGGCGATCACGCGCTCGGTCTTGTAGAAACCGTCGGCACGGATGCCGTCGACGACCTCGCGCAGGTGAGAAAGATAAGCATTGTTCATGATGGGCGCCTTGTGGAGCGAGGTGTCGATCTCGCGTCAGCTTTCGCGGCGCGAGAGCTCGATCGCCAGCCCGACGGCGGCAAGCAGGCTTCCCGGATCGGCCGCGCGCGCGGCCTTGCCGTGGGCGGCGAGGTCCAGCGCGGTGCCGTGGTCGACCGATGTCCGCAAGATAGGCAACCCCAAGGTGATATTGACGCCGTGTCCAAAGCTCACGTGCTTGAGCACCGGCAACCCCTGGTCGTGGTACATCGCGAGGACGCAGTCGAAATTGGAAAGTTGCGCAGGAACGAACACCGTGTCCGCCGGCAATGGTCCGGCGACGTCGAGCCCTCTGGCGAGCGCCGCGGCGATCGCCGGTTCGATGGTTTCGATCTCCTCGCGCCCGAGGTAGCCGCTTTCGCCCGCGTGGGGGTTCAAGCCGCACACGGCGATCCGCGGTCGCGCGACACCGAACTTGGCCGCGAGATCGGCGGCGACGATGCCAAGGATTTCTTCGAGGTCCGTTCGTGTGATCGCCCCAGGCACCGCGGCGAGCGGCAGGTGTGTCGTCGCCAGCGCGACGCGCAGCATCTGCTTCGGCGGTCCCCCGACGAGCATCATCACTGCGCGCCTGGCGCCGGTGCGTTCGGCGAGGAACTCGGTATGGCCCGTAAACGCGATGCCGGCATCGTTGATGACACTCTTCTGCACCGGCGCGGTCACCATCGCCGCGAATTCGCCCGACAGGCAGCCCGCCACGGCGGCTTCGAGAGTCGCCAGTACGAGCTTGGCGTTGGCGGGATCCGGGCGACCGGGCGCGACCGGCGTGGCGACCGGATAATGCGCGACTTCGAGCGTGGCCGTTGGCGGAGAGTTGCGGCGGACGTACGGGCCGAAGCGAATGCCGGCGCCGAGACGGCGAGCGCGCTCGCGCAGGAGCTCGATATCGCCGACGAGGACCAAGCGCGCCGGCCATGAGCGCTCGGCCAGGCGCACGCACAGGTCGGGCCCGATGCCGGCCGGCTCGCCGATCGTGACCGCGATCGTCGGGAAAGTAGGGTCAGAGATGACTTTGGCGTGCAACGGTGTTCCTATGATGATTCGGTCAGAAAGTCGTCTCTGACCCTACTTTCAGTCCGGTAGGAAAGTCGACTCTGACCCCATTCTCAATCAGGCAGGGACTCGACGCGGATGCCGACCGAGTCACCGAAGGTTTCCAGTTTCACCGTCGCCGTCGCGGCGACCGCCGCGGGGCCTTCGCTCAGCGTGATCCGCGCCTGCGTGAATCCGTCGAGCGATTGCGTAGGCTTGCCGAACAGGTACAACGCGGCCAGGGGCCGCGCCGTGTCGATTTCGCCGGTGTGCTGCACGACGGGCCCCAGCGGGAGCGCGTAGCCTTCGCGACCGAACACGGGAAACTTGTCGAGCGGCGCGCGGTAGCGGATCACCTGCCGACCGGAAAGCCGCTGCCGGCTCCCGAGGTCGTACCACGCGCCGGGCGGGAGCGCGACCTCCACCTCGCCGCCCGGCGTCACGATCGGCGCGATCAGCAGCGCATCGCCGCACATGAACTGCGTCTCGTAACCACGCGTCAGCGCGATGTTGGGAAAGGCCAGTGGCATCGCCCGCATCACCGGCATTCCGGTCGCCGTCGCCTGGGCGATCACTGTCTTCAGATAAGGCAGCAATCGGTAACGGAATTCGATCCATTGCCGCGCGATGGCTTCGGTATCCTTGCCGAACGTCCATGGCTCGCGCGGACCAAGTCCGTGCATGCGCATGTGCGAGCTGAACACGCTCATCTGCAGCCAGCGCAGATACAGCTCCGGGGACGGCTGCTCCGACCCGTAGAAGCCGCCGATGTCACTCGCGTGATACGGTCCTCCGCTCATGCCCCAGGACAACGCGCCGCGGACGCTCGCCGCGAGTCCTTCCCAATCGCTCTGCGGATCGCCGCCCCATTGGATCGGATAGCGCTGGCTGCCGGCCCAGCCCGCGCGGCTCCATACGATTGGCGGCTGCGCTTCGGCCGGCGTGAACTTCTTCGTCGCCTCGAAGACGCAGCGGTTGTACAGCAGCGGATAGACGTTGTGCAACCGCGCGCCACGGTCCCCGTTGAATGCGAGCGCATCGTTGGGAACCTGTTCGCCGAAGTCGCTCTTGATCACGTCGACCCCGGCTCTGAAAAGCGGCTCGTGTGCATCGCGCCACCACGCATACGCGTCAGGGTTCGTGAAATCGACGATGCCGGATCCGGGGAGCGGGGTGAGCGCGCCGGAAAACGGCGAGGTTGCAGGCGCAGTGTCCCATTCGAAAACGTAAGGCTCGCCGGTCGCCGTCGTCAACAGGAAATGCTTCGCGGCGAGCTCGGTGAACAGCGGGGAATGAACCGACACGTAGGGATATTCCCAGACGCAGATCTTGAGCGCGTGCCGCTTCATGCGCGCGAGCGTCGCTTTGGGGTCGGGATAGCGGTTCGGGTCCCATTGGAAGTCGAAGCGCGTGCGCAATTCCCACACGGCGCGGCCGTCGAGGGTGAGCACGTCGCAGGGGATCTTGTGCTCGCGCAGATCCTCGGCGACCGCCATCGCCTCGTCGGCGGTGCGGTAATACGCGCGCGACACCCACAGCCCCAGGCTCCACAGCGGTACGTCCGGCGCGCGGCCGGTCAGCGTCGTGTAGCGCTCGAGCACCTGCGCGGGGTCGCGGCCGGCGAAAAGAAACAGGTCGAGCGCCTCGTCGTCGACGACGATGCCGTACGAGCGATGCGACCACTCGGGATGGCCGACGCCGTGCGTTACCCGGCCCGGCGTGTTGACGAAGATGCCCCAGGCAGCGCCCTTCGCGGCTGCGCCGTTGCCGGGACTCCAGCAGAACGGCACGCTCTTGTACGAGAGTTCTGTGTTGACGCCCAGTGCGTCCTCGACACTCGAAGTTACGATCTGACCGCGCTTGTTAAGGGGGCCGAACTTTTCACCCAGGCCGTACACCGGCTCGCCGGACGCGAGCGCGAACGCCGCCAGCCATTGTTGCCCCGCGCGTGTGCGGCCGATCGCCGGCAGACGCGTGAAGCCGCGGAAATGCTCGTCGGTGGCTGACGTGAGCAGCGTTTGCTCGTCGTGCAGCAAGCGTAAGCGCAGCGGCTCGCCGGAGAGCTCGAATCGCGTGCCGCCGGCGGCGAACGACCATACGCCGGGATCGGGTTGCGCGGTATCGCAACGCTGCGCACGGCCGACGACCAATCCGTAGTCGGGCTTGGTATTCGCACCGATCCGCAGGCGGAATACGCCGGCGCCGAAGCACCCGACTTCCAGTACGTCGCCGGTGCTCGTCGCAAAGGCGCCGCCCGACGCCGACATTCCCAGGCTGTCGGGCGCGCTCACGCGGATGTACGCAGTCGTGTCGAGTTGCATCGTTGTCCTGGTCGCTGCTCCCGCGACGAGAGAAGGTTAGGTCCCTTACTACCCGGCAAACATCGACTCCGGCATGCCGGGCACGTCGACGCGCATGGCGAAAATCCCGCCGGACTGCGGCAGTCGCGCGAGCTCGTCGGCCTCGCGCATCTGGCGCGCGGTCGTTACGTATACGGTCTTCAGATCCGGACCGCCGAACGCGCACATCGTCGGACACATGGCGGGGAGCCGAAACTCGGCGAGCATCTCGCCGCGCGGCGAGACGCGCACGACCTTGCCTCCGCGATAGAAGGCGCTCCAGTAGCAGCCCTCGCGATCGACGGCGCCGCCGTCGGGACGATCGGTCTCGCCCAGGAAGCGGGCGAATACGCGCTGGTTGGAGATGTCGCCGGTGGCAGGATCGAATTCCCAGGCGCTGATCGTTCGCGTTGGCGTATCGGCGTGATACATCGTGCGCGAGTCCGGGCTCCAGGCGAGGCCGTTGGAGATCGTGATGCCCGAGATCATCGGTATCAGCGCGTGATCGGGGTCGAGGCAATACAGCCGGGCGGTCGCCCCGTCGCGATTCTCGTTCATGCTGCCCGCCCAGAAGCGGCCCTGGGGATCGGTACGCCCGTCGTTGAAGCGGTGGTGCGCAGGGTCGTACGGCGCGCCTGCGATCTTGCGCCCGAGCTTGCCGTCGCGATCGACGAACCAGATACCGCCGCGCAGGGCGGCGACGAATCCACCATCCGAGCGCAGCGCGAAACAACCGATCGCTTCGGGCATTGCCCACGCGGTGTTTTGGCCGGTAAGCGGGTCGAAACGATTGAGCGACGGCGCATTGATGTCAACCCAGTACAGCGACTGTTCGTCGACCGACCACAC
>DASXQW010000124.1:0-2177 GCA_036506975.1 Casimicrobiaceae bacterium
CTCGTTGGGATGGCGGGTGCGGAACGCACGCATGATCAGGACGTCGCGATCGACGTCGCCCGGCCAGCCTTCCGCGAGCGCGCGCGCCAACGCGAACAGCACCGGCCGGCGCGCCAGCGAGCGCCAAGTAGCGCCGGCGCGCAGGCCGCGACGGCAGGCGTCGACCACCAACGCGCCCGAGGCGAGGAGCGCTTCGACCTCGTCGAGACGCAGCGGCTGATCGTGGTCCGCGTTGACGCGCCGGGCGGCGGGACGATCGAGCGCGGCGCGCGCCTCGGCAACCTCGGCCAGGAGCGCCGGCACGCGCGCGCGTTCGGCCGCCTCGCGGGCGCGGGTGAGCGCCGCCCGCGCCGGTGCCGTCCGCAGCGAGCGCAGCGCCAGCTCCGCCGCGGCCAGCTCCGCCACCGTCAGCAGCGACGGAGGCAGAAAGCGCGCGTCGAGGCGGGCCAGGGCGGATGCGGCCTCGTCGAGGCGGCCGAGCAGAAGCAGCCGGCGCACCGCGATCAGACGTGCCTGCAGCGCATTCGCGCGATCGCCGCGCGCCTCGAGTGCGGCCGACGCGGCGGCCAGCGTGCGCGGCGAGCCGCGGAGGTCGCGCATGGCGAGCGCCACCTCAGCCTCCGCGACGACACAGCGGGCGCGCGATAGCTCCTCGTGGGTGCCGAAGCCGCGGGCGGCGCGCCGGAGGAGCTCGCGGGCGCGCGGGTACTCGCCGAGCTGGGCCATGGCGATGCCGCGCAGCGCGAGCGCCGGCGGGTCGTCGCGCAGGCCGACGCGCTTGAGGGCGCCGAGCACGTCGCCGACGACGAGGGCGCGCGCGGCGGCGGCGATCAGGGAGTCCATCGCGATAGGTTACTGCGCGGCGCCTGGCCGAGCCGCTGGAGCGCCGTAAACCTACGATCTACTTCGTCAACTCGATGTTCGACTTGTTTCACGGGAAGGTATCGTTCAGCTACATCGAGCGGGTGCTCGACGTAATCAAGCAGACGCACCACCACACGTTTCAAATTCTGCGAACGGCTGCCGCGCTATCATCGCCCAATTGCTGCTGTTGATAACATTGACGCTGATAAGAAATCGGACGGAGGAACCATGTCGAAAATGCGCGTTGTCCAGATCTCTCGCCCAAATGGATCCTTTGAACTCGTTGAACGTGAAATTCCGGAGCCTGGCACCGCATCGGTGAGAATCAAGATTTCGGCCTGCGGCATATGCCACAGCGACTCTTTTACAAAAGAGGGAACCTTCCCCGGCATTCGATACCCCAGAGTCCCTGGTCACGAAATCGCCGGAATCATCGACGCGGTTGGAACAGGCGTTGTCGGATGGTCCGCAGGACAGCGGGTCGGAGTCGGCTGGCATGGCGGCCATTGCGGGTATTGTGATTCGTGTCGTCGCGGTGATTTCGTTACCTGCCGAACCGCCGCCCAGGTGCCAGGGATCACCTACGATGGCGGCTACGCCGATTACATGATCGCTCCCGCCGAAGCATTGGCGCTAATTCCCGAGGACCTTTCAGCGGTAGAGGCCAGTCCGCTGATGTGCGCCGGGATTACGACTTTCAATGCTCTCCGGCACAGCGGCGCGCAGCCCGGAGATCTCGTCGCCATACTGGGTATAGGCGGGCTCGGCCATCTGGGTGTTCAGTTTGCCGCGAAGATGGGTTTCAAGACCGTTGCTATCGCACGAGGGGCAGACAAAGAGCCGCTGGCGAGGCAGCTTGGCGCGCGGCATTACATCGATAGTCAGGCGCAGGATCCTTCGGCGGAACTGATCAAGCTGGGCGGCGCTAAAGTCGTTCTTGCTACCGCAACCAGCGGCAAAGCTCTGAGCGCGGTTCTTGGTGGTCTGGGAATCGATGGGAAGATGATCATCGTCGGAGCTGCCGATCCACTGGAGGTGCCCCCTCGCCTGCTAATCGGCGGGCGCCGTTCGGTCATGGGCTGGCCATCGGGCAGATCGATCGACTCGCAGGATACGTTGCGCTTCAGCGCCCTAACCGGCGTGCGATCTATGAATGAAGTGTTCCCGCTCGAACGTGCAGCCGAGGCCTACGAGCACATGATGAGCGGCAAGGCGCGGTTTCGAGTCGTTCTTACAACTGGGCATTAGCCCACCGCGGTGGGTCGTCAGCGGCGACCACAGCGTAATCATAGCAAGTATGCGATGTAGTTCAT
>DASXQW010000125.1:0-6939 GCA_036506975.1 Casimicrobiaceae bacterium
GGCAGCACCTTTACCGCATTCCGCAGCGAGATCATCACTGCGGCCAGCGCCGCGCCGAGCGCGATGCCGACCGCGACAATACCCTGCATCATTGACGCGCGCGACAGGTTGTAGCAGAGGTGCGTCGCCGCCCAGTCGATGACGATGAACTGCAACGTCGCGCCGGCGCCCCAGAACAGCGTCGTCGTGGCAAGCGAGATCTGGCCAAGTTTGTCGCGCCACAGCAGCGCGCAGCAATGCCCGAACTCGCGGATCAGGAACACCGGATTCTTGCTCGCCACGCGGCGATCGACACCGGTGTCGGGGATGTACCAGTTGAACAGCGCGGCGATGGCGTAGCACGCCATGATGACCGCGATCGCCGCCTGCGGCGGAGTTTCGACGCCGGTCTCGATCCTCGGAATATCGATCGCCAGGAGCCAGCTCGAGATCGGGCCGCTGATCAACAGCCCACCCAGCACGACGCCGAGAATGATCGAGGCGACGGTCGCGCCTTCGATCCAGCCGTTGGCGATGACGAGCTGCCGCGCGGGGAGAAGCTCGGTGAGGATGCCGTATTTCGCCGGCGAATAGGCCGCGGCGCCAAGTCCGACCAGCGCATAAGCCGCGAGGGGGTGGAGGGTGAACAGCATCAGGCTGCAGCCACAGATCTTGATGGTGTTGGTGATCAGCATCACGCGGCCCTTGGGCATCGAATCGGCAAAAGCACCGACCACGGGCGCGAGCAAGACGTAGGAAATGACGAAGACCTGCTTGAGCGACGGGGTCATCCATGCCGGCGACTCGAGATCGCGGAGCATCTGAATGGCCGCCACCAGCAGCGCATTGTCGGCGAGCGACGAAAAAAACTGCGCCGCCATGATGGTGTAGAACCCGGCTTGCATCGTCCTCAAAATGGCGCGCACGCTCTGGGAAACTCGACGTCCCGGCGGCGGGTGCCAGGAAGCGTTCGCTGCGCTTCGTTCTGTATATAATTGAGAAAACAGCCGGCGCATGCGGCTCGCGCCTTATACCACGTTTTTTCGCTTCGCACCAAACCGCAGCGGCGTTTTGTCGGCGCCATGTCATGTCCCGCCCACTCGTAGCCCAAGTCAATCTGTCGGCGTTGCGCGCGAATCTCGCCAAGGCGCGCGACTGTGCTGCAGATGCACAAGTTTTGGCGGTCGTCAAAGCAGACGCTTACGGTCACGGCATCAAACGCGTTCTTCCGGCGCTCGCGAAAGCCGACGGCCTGGCACTACTCGAGCTCGATGCTGCCGTGGCGCTGCGCGAGCACCATTACGCACGCCGGATCCTTCTGCTCGAGGGTTTTTTTTCCGACAACGAGTTGCCCGAGATCGTCGCGCGCAGACTTGCCGTTGTAGTGCACCATGTGCAACAGATCGAAATGCTCGAGGCTGCGACACTGCCGCGCCCGATCGAAGTTTTCGTCAAGGTGAATACCGGCATGAATCGCCTCGGCTTCCGCCCGGGAGAGGTGCACGCGGTTGTCGACCGATTGTCGCAGACGCCAAATGTCGCGGTGTTGCGCTTGCTGACGCATCTGGCTCGCGCCGAAGATGAGGACGGGCTGCGCGAGCAGCTTGAAGTATTCGAGGAGGCATGCCAGGGCCTGCCTTATCCGCGATCGCTCGCCAACTCGGCGGGCGTCATCCGCTACCGCGAGGTCGGAGGCGATTACGTCCGCCCCGGTATCATGTTGTATGGCTCGTCGCCGTTTCCGTACGATACTGCGGAAATGCTGGGCCTCATGCCGGTGATGACCCTCAAGAGCGCAATCATTGCCATCCAGGACTTGAAGCCCAACGAGAGCGTCGGCTACGGCAGCATTTATACGGCGGCGCGCGCACACCGCATCGGCGTCATCGCCTGCGGGTACGCTGACGGCTATCCGCGCCATGCACCGAACGGTACGCCGGTCCTGGTTTGCGGCAAGAAGGTTCGCACCGCAGGCCGAGTGTCGATGGATTTGATGACAGTCGATCTTACTGAGGCGCCGGAGGCGACAGTCGGTAGCCCGGTCGTGCTCTGGGGTGAGGGATTGCCGGTCGACGACGTTGCAGCCGCGGCAAGCACCGTCGGCTATCAACTACTTTCCGCCGTCGCGCCACGCGTGCCCTTCGTGACGACCGAGGTGGGCAAAGTCGATATCGAGCTCTAACATTCACACATGTACACCGTCGTCACCGGCGCTGCCGGCTTCATCGGCTCGAATCTCGTCAAGGCGTTGAACGCGCGCGGCGAATCCCGCATCCTTGCCGTCGACGATCTCACCGACGCCGACAAGTTCCGCAACCTCGTCGATTGCGACATCGCCGACTACGTGGACAAGAACGAGTTCCTGTCGCGGCTTAGCGACGGCGACTTCGACGACGACATCGCGGCCATGCTGCATCAGGGCGCGTGCTCCGACACGATGGCGACCGACGGCCGCTACATGCTTGCGAACAACTACCGCTACTCGGTGCGCCTGCTCGAACACTGCCAGGACAACGATATTCCGTTCCTTTACGCGTCGTCGGCAGCGGTGTACGGCGCGGGTCCGGCGTTCCGCGAGGAGCGCGAGTGCGAGGCGCCGCTCAACGTTTACGGCTACTCGAAGTTTCTTTTCGATCAATACGTGCGAGGCATGTTGCCGGAGCGGACCGCACAAGTGGCGGGCTTCCGCTATTTCAACGTCTACGGTCCGCGCGAGGCTCACAAGGGCCGCATGGCGTCGGTCGTATGGCACTTCTTCAACCAGTATCGCGCGTCCGGAAAGCTACAGTTGTTCGAAGGCTCGGGCGGCTACGCTGCGGGCGAGCAACGCCGGGATTTCGTCAGCATCGAAGACGTCGTCAAGGTGAACCTCGACTTCCTCGACCATCCGGAACGCTCCGGCATCTACAATCTTGGCACCGGAACGGCGGCGACCTTCAATGCGGTCGCGACGGCGACGATCAATGCCTGCCGCGCGGCCGACGATGCGCCCGCGCTCTCGTTCGAGGAGCTGCATCGCGCCGGTGCGATCGAGTACATCGCGTTTCCACCGGCGCTGGCCGGCAAGTACCAGAGTTATACGCAAGCGGACCTCACACGCCTGCGCGCGGCCGGCTACGGCGCGCCGCTGCTGCAGGTCGAGGAGGGCGCTGCGCGCTGTGTCCGGGCTTTGCTTGCCAGTCCCGCGGTCAACGCTTAACATCGCTCGGGCGTTAATTGCGTCCCGATCGCTTCGGTGCGCCGAACGCCAGGGGATTCGACACCATCAATTGCTGGAGGGAGACATGAAACGACTCGTGCTGCTGCTCGCGACGCTGTTGTTTTCGGCGTTCGCACTCGCGGCGGTGAATATCAATACCGCCACCAAGGAAGAACTCGATGCGCTGCCCGGCATCGGTCCGGTCAAGGCGCAGGCGATCATCGACTACCGCGCCAAGAACGGCCCGTTCAAGACGCCCGAAGACATCATGAAGGTGCCAGGCATCAAGGAGGGCGAGTTCGGCAAGCTCAAAGGCCAGATCAGCGTCTCGGGTGCGTCCACACCAGCAGCCGCGCCGGCCACCAAGGAAATGAAAGCCGCGCCTGCGGCGAAGGACACCAAGGCCGCACCTACCTTGGCGCCAGACGCTGTCGTACCGCCGGGATCCGCACCGGCGAAGGCGCAGGAAGCGAAGACCGCCGCTCCCGCGATGGCTCCGGCTCCAGCACCCGGGACAGCCGGCGCGAAGAAGGACGAGAAGGCGATGAAGGCCGACGAGAAGATGGCCAAGAAGGACGACAAGGCGATGAAGGCCGATGAGAAAATGGCCAAGGAGGACAAGGCCAAGAAGGCGGCGGACGACAAGAAGGCGAAGGCCGATGAGGCCGCCGCCAAGAAGAAGGCCAAGGCCGATGAAGCTGCCGCCAAGAAGAAGGCCAAGGCCGATGAAGCAGCCGCAAAGAAGAAAGCCAAGGAAGATGAAGCGGCTGCCAAGAAGAAAGCAAAGGATGACAAGGCGGCTGCGGAAAAGACAAAGAAGTAACCGCCGTCGCAAAAATCTCTCCGACCCCGCCCGCGAGGCGGGGTTTTTGTTGGCGTTACAATAGAACTTTTTGAACGCGCACACGCACCGTGTATCAGACCATCGAAGGCACCGTCGGCAATACGCCGCTCGTGCGGCTGCAGCGCCTGCCCGGCGAGACGAACAACGTGCTGCTCGCGAAGCTCGAGGGCAACAATCCCGCCGGATCGGTCAAGGATCGCCCCGCGCTGTCGATGGTTCTCGAGGCGGAAAAGCGGGGTGCGATCAAGCCCGGCGATACGCTGATCGAGCCGACGTCGGGCAACACCGGCATCGCGCTGGCCATGGCTGCGGCGATGCGCGGCTACCGGATGGTGCTGGTGATGCCCGAGCATCTTTCGCTGGAGCGGCGCCAGACGATGCGCGCCTTCGGCGCGGAGATCGTGCTTACGCCCAAGGCGGGCGGGATGGAGACGGCGCGCGACGTCGCGGAAAAAATGCGCGCGGAAGGCAAGGGCATCATCCTCGATCAGTTCGCCAATCCCGACAACCCTCTCTCGCACTACAGGGGAACCGGACCCGAGATCTGGCGCGACACCGAAGGACGCATCACGCATTTCGTGTCGAGCATGGGGACAACAGGCACGATCATGGGAGCCGGCAAGTTTCTGAAAGAGAAGAATCCGGCCATCAGCATCATCGGCTGCCAGCCGGAGGAAGGCTCGCAGATCCCGGGCATCCGCAAGTGGCCCGAGGCGTATCTGCCCAAGATCTACGACGCCAAGCGCGTCGACCGCCTCGAGTACGTATCGCAGGCCGACGCGGAGGACATGGCACGCCGGCTCGCGAGCGAGGAGGGCATCTTCGCCGGCATCTCCTCAGGCGGCGCGTGCGCCGTCGCGCTGCGCATCGCGGGCGAAGTCGCAAACGCGACCATCGTGTTTATCATCTGCGACCGCGGCGACCGGTATCTCTCCACGGGCGTCTTCCCGGGTTGAAGCCCGGCGTGAAGGCCGGCGGAATTCCATGTCTCCGTTCGTGCTGAGCCCTTCGATGTCGCTCAGGACAGGCCCGTCGAAGCACGAACGGTATCCGCGATGACTCCGACGCTCGTCTTCGACATCGAGACGATTCCCGACGTTGCGGGAATCCGCCGCATCAACGCCTTGCCCGTCGCGCTTGGCGATGCCGACGTGCTCGACTGGGCCCTCCAGCAGCGGCGTGCCGCAGCGGGCAACGACTTTCTGCCGCTGCACCTGCATCGCGTCGTGGCCATCGCCTGCGCGTTGCGCGAAGGGCAGAATTTTCGCGTCTGGTCGCTGGGAGAGAGCGCCGATGCCGAGCCGGAGCTGATCCGCAGGTTCTTCGACGGCATCGACCGCTACGCCCCGCAGCTCGTGTCCTGGAACGGCGGGGGCTTCGATCTGCCGGTGCTGCACCATCGCAGTCTGGTCCACGGGGTGACCGCCCCGCGGTACTGGGATTGGGGCGACGATGATCGCGACTACCGGTACAACAATTATCTCAACCGGTTCCACACGCGCCATCTCGACCTGATGGACGTGCTCGCATCGTTTCAGCCGCGCGCGTGCGCAGGTCTGGATGCGATGGCGCGCCTGTGCGGTTTCCCGGGCAAGCTCGGCTTCGACGGATCCGAAGTCTTTGCGGCGTACGAGGGCGGAAGAATCGACGACATCCGTCGCTATTGCGAAACCGACGTGCTCAATACGTATCTGCTGTACCTGCGCTTTCAGCAGATGCGCGGGATACTCTCGGCGAGCCAGTACGCGACTGAGGTATCGCTTGCGCGCGAAAAGATCGCCGCGTCGAACGAGCCGCACTGGCGCGAGTTTCTCGCGGCGTGGGACGCCGCTACCGCGTAGCGCGAAAAGACGCTGCGCGAATGAATTCGCACCTACACGATCTTCGTAGGGCCGAATTTATTCGGCCGCGACAATCCAATTGCCGATCACGCGCGAAGAATCGGAAGCGTCGCGAACCGGCCGCCGAGCGGCCCTGCTGACGGCACGCCCCAGCGATCGAGCACGGTCGCGTACACGCTGCGAAAATCGATCGCATAGCCGGTGTTGCCGTCGCCGGAGAGGCGATCCAGCGACGGCTGTTCGCCGTACAGACCTCCCGCGACGCGACCGCCCAGCGCGAAATGCACGCTCGCCGTGCCGTGATCGGTGCCGTTGGAGAGGTTTTCCTTCGGCCGCCGGCCGAATTCGGCGTACGTCAAGACCAGCGTGTCGTTCCACCGGCCAAGCTCGTCGAGCGCGCTTTTGAGCGCGACCATGCCACCTGCCAGCTCGCCGAGCAGTCGCGCCTGTGTCCCCATCTGGCCGCTATGGGTGTCGAAGCCGGAAAGCGTCACGCGCACGACCGCGACGCCCGCCCGGTTGGCGATGACCTGGCATGCGGTTTTGATGGCATTGCCGAACCCGCCCTGCGGAAACTCGGTCGTGAAGGCATGGTCGGCGTTGAGGTGCGAGGCCGCCTGGACGATATCATTCTCGACCTTCAGGATGTGCTGCAGTGCGCGGTTGCGCGCGTTGCCTTCAGGAATCGCGAGTCGAGCCTGGCGCAGGAACTGGTCGGTGTTGGCAAGGGCAATCGCGCGAGTGCCTGCGCCCGCCAGCGGCCCCAGGTCGGGCGAGCCGACGATGACGCCATCGGCGGCGAAATCCTCGGGCGTGGGCGCCACAGCGAACGTGCGTGTGAGCCAACCGTCCTGCAGATACTCGGCGCTCTTCGATGCCGTGTCCCAGATCTCGATCGAACGGAAATGCGACAGATTGGGCTCCGGATAGCCCACACCCTGCAGCACGGCGAGCTCGCGATTCTTCCAGAGCGGCAGCAGCGGCTCGAGCGCCGGGTGCAATCCGGCAGCATCGGAAATTTTGACGACCTGATCGCGCGGAATCGCGAGGTTCGGGCGCAACGCGTAATACGTCGG
>DASXQW010000126.1:0-2895 GCA_036506975.1 Casimicrobiaceae bacterium
GGCCCCAGCCGCTCGCGCAACACCTGGCACCAGCTTCCCGGCGCGGCGCCCAGGTCCACGACGGACATGCCCGGCCGAAGAAGCTTGTCCTTCGCGGCCAGCTCGATCAGCTTGAAGGCAGCGCGCGACCGGTAGCCCAGCCGTTGCGCCTCGTGCACCCAATGGTCCGAAACGTGCTCATGCATCCAGGCCCGGCCGAATTTGTGCTTTTTACCGGTGGGGTTCAGCGATTTGCTGCGGGCGCGCATACCCGGGATTGTAGTTTTGACTTCCGGAGCGCGGGAAAGGAAATGCCCATGAAGACCTATAACGTGACCTTCCCCGAAATCGCCATCGTCGCTGCGACGCGAGGCATGGCGGGCGCCGGCGCCGGGCTCCTACTCGCCGGTTTCCTTCGGCCGGACACACGACGCACGCTCGGCTGGACACTGCTCGCCATCGGCGCGCTGACGACGATCCCGATTGCCATGGCGCTGTTCGGCAAGCGGGAACGGCCCGCCTTGGCCGACTGAGATTGCGCGCATGAGCCGCGATAAATTCTGAACTGGCCACAGCAGCGAGCATCCAGGCTCGGAGCATCCAGGCTCGTTGACCCTCAGGGCCGGCGGGCGTAGATTGGCCTCGCGCTCGGGCGTGAATTACGGATCAACGAGTCCTAGGGAGGAACGTATGAGCGGCACCAAAATACTGGGGATCGTGCTTCTGGTGGGCGGCCTTCTGGCCCTGTTCTACGGCCACTTCGAATACACCAAAGAGACACATGAGGGGCAGTTCGGGCCCTTCAGGTTTTCCGTCAAGGAAAAAGAGACAGCCTACATTCCGAGCTGGG
Source organism: Casimicrobiaceae bacterium (assembly GCA_036506975.1). Lineage (GTDB taxonomy): Bacteria > Pseudomonadota > Gammaproteobacteria > Burkholderiales > Casimicrobiaceae > PALSA-1003. The sequence goes on from DASXQW010000126.1 coordinate 830, forward strand.
CCAGCATCGGGGTGGTCGTCGCCGGCGTCGTGTTACTTGTTGCCGGCCGCAAATAGCCACACTCAGCGGCCATCGAGCGGACTGATGACGCCACGGCCACCGCGATTGAGGACGTGCGTATAGATCATCGTCGTGCTGACGTCCGCGTGGCCCAGTAGTTCCTGCACCGTCCGAATGTCGTAGCCCGACTCGAGCAGGTGTGTCGCGAAGGAATGACGCAAGGTGTGCGGCGATACGGGCTTTGCGATCCCAGCGCTCGCGGCAGCCGCCTTCAATCGGCGCTGGATCATCTTTTCGTCCAGATGGTGGCGGCGTTCCTTCCCGCTCCGGGGATCCACCGAACACGAACGCGCCACGAACACGTATTGCCAGTGCCACTCGGCGCCGGCATTTGGATACTTGCGGTCGAGCGCAGCCGGTAAGTAAACGAACGACGGTCCGCCTTCGCTATCGGCATCAAAGAGCTCGCGGCGCCGCGTGAGGTGCGCGTGCAGCGGCTCAAGCACCGCATCAGGCAACACCGTCACGCGATCCTTGGCGCCTTTGCCATCGCGAACGGTGATCACACGCTTTTCGAAGTCGACGTCCTTGACTCTGAGGCGTACTGCTTCCATCAAGCGCATTCCCGTGCCATACAGCAAGCGACACACGAGCGCGGGCGTATCGTCCATGTGCGCGAGGACGCGCTGCACTTCGCGTCGCGTGAGCACGGTTGGGAGGCGCTGCGGCTTCTTCGCTCGTGTGATGCCGTCGAGCCATGGGAGGCCCACATTGAGCACGTTGCGGTAGAGGAACAGCAGCGCCGCTAGTGCCTGACTCTGCGTGCTCGCCGAAACATTGCGATCGACTGCAAGCGATGTCAGAAACGCCTCGACCTCTGCCGCGCCCAGGGAAATTGGATGGCGCTTGCCATGAAAGAGGATGAAACGACGCACCCAGTCCACGTAGGCACGCTCGGTACGAATACTGTAGTGTCGCAAGCGGATGCGCTCGCGCAGCTGGTCAAGCAAGCGTGGTGAAGTCGTGCCTGCAGCCAACGACGGAGGGTGAGAGGCCATGATCGCTCAAGGAATCATCGAATGAGCGAAGGCTAGAAAAACCGACGAAACGTGGCAATAATACAAAAGGCCTAGTGCGGGGACCCAGGATTACCGGACAATGGGCTGGATTATTGGACATTTTCGACATCTATTTTTTGCCTTCTAGATTTAGGTTAGGCCCCAGCTGTGCTCCTATGTACGCGGAGGGACGAACAGTTGTCCTAGCGGCTACGTCAACCGCAGAGTAACCTGCCCAAATGTTCCGGTGCTCCAATTGCGGCAAGCTCAAGCTTCCGGAAGAGCGCGCACATTTTTCGCTCCCCGCTAAGCTAACGTTGTTTGTCGCGTCCCTTCCGCTCATGGGGTGGTGGGTCAATGATGTCTGCCGCGACTGTAGGTTGCAGCTCTACGTAATAATGGGCATCTCAGCCATCGTTGTGTGTGCCGTTGCTTTTGCTGCAGTAGTCGCGGTCATAGGCACATAATGGGTTGGCTGGGGCCTAACCTCCCGCTCAAGCGGACCCGTGTCCGGCGGGCGCCCTGCGGCGCCCGCCGGACTCGGGCCGCTTAGCTTGGTTCGTTAGCCGTCATGTCGTCCTTGTCCGTCCACGGCGTGTACAACTTTCGCCAAGCTGCGCCGGACCTGGCCACGTCCGGCCAGCCCACCGAGGAGCAACTTGGCGCAATTGCGGCCGCGGGTTACAACGTCGTAGTTAATCTCGCGCTACACAACGATCCACGCTACTCTTTGCGCGATGAGGCTACATCGGTAAGAGCGCTCGGCCTCGATTATGTCCACATACCGGTGCAGTTCGGCGCACCGACGGAAGGAGACTTGTTAGCGTTCTTTGACGCGATGGATCGCAACTCCAACCGTCGCGTATGGATCCATTGCGCCGCAAACATGCGCGTTACCGCCTTTGTCGGGCTCTATCGCGTTCTGCGTCTGCGTTGGCCTGAGGAGGATGCTTTCAGCCTGATGCATACTGTCTGGAAGCCTGATCAAGTCTGGTCTGCGTTTATCAC
>DASXQW010000127.1:0-38872 GCA_036506975.1 Casimicrobiaceae bacterium
ACGGCGGCCGCCAGCACCAAGCCGAAAAGCCCTGCCCTTATCGGGACGTCACCCACGTGCTCTTCGGCAGGAGACAGTGGACCGCCTTCTGCGATCCACCGGGCGCCGCGAGCCGGCAGTCCATCACCATGCTCGCTAGCCCGTAGGCGTCGAGGCGGCTCAAGTTTTTCTCCTTCTGCAGCAGCTCGATCATCGCCCATGCGGCATCATCCATCGCCTTGTTGAGATCGGCGTCCCTGGCGACGGTGACGAGATAGGTCCTGCTTTCCTGGTCCGGCAATGCCTCGACCTTGCGCCGCTCTCTCGGATTCTTGGCGCTGAAGCAATGGAGCCCCTTGTTTACGTCGACCACCTGGCTGACGCGGCAGTCCCACGAAGCCAGCATCAGCTTTTCCGCCTGGTCCTTCCCGATCTTGCGCTGCTCCATTAGAAATGCCGTCGTCTCCGTCTTGAGTATGTCGAGCGCCTTGTTCAGATCGCGGTCGATGCCGACAGTGATCCAGGCGTTTTTGGTCTCGATGCGCGGCCACTCGAGCTTGGTATTCTTGAGAACCTCCACGGTGACGTTCATTTCCTTGTACGCGGTCTCGAGCGCGGTCAGGTTGATCTCGCCGTTGCCCTGCGCCGCGTGCGAATCGCCGGTCCACAGAAGCGCGCCGGTGACGAAGACCGGAACATAGAGCGCCGTGCCTTCGGTCATGTCGCGGATATCGAGATTGCCCGCGTAGCGCCCCGGCGGCACCGAGCTGTATTGGCCCGGCTCCGCGCGCGCGACGCCCAGGATGCCGGGAAACGGAGCCAGCGGAATCTCGATCCCCGGCGCGAACTCGGCGACCTTGCGCTCGAGATCGAGGTAGAAATACTTGACCTGCCCTTCCGGAAACTTGCTCGGAAACTGGCCGAACATGCCGGGAACGTTGAAGTTCGTACCGTAGGCGCGAGGCACGATCTTGTTGATGCGTACCCTGAGCACGTCTCCCGGCTCTGCGCCTTCGATATAGACCGGGCCGGTCAACGTGTGCGGTCCGCGGCCGGGGAAATCGGTGCGCAATTTCTTGATCTGCTCGATCGTCGTCCCGGGCACGACCTGATTGTGCGAATGCATCATCGTCTCGAAGACGATGGTGTCGCCCGAATTGACGTGCAGAACCGGCGGCTGCGCATTATTGAACCAGCCCCATTGCGTCGTTTCCAGCGTCGCCGGCAGGAGGTGGGCCTGGCCGCCATAGCGTTTGGCGGGAACGAACCGGAGTTGCTCTTGCTCCGGGGTGGAGGCTGGTACGAAGGGCACGATGGCAGGCGCGGGCTGCGGAAGCGCGGGATGCGCCGCGGGCGTGGGAGGCGTCGGTGTCTGCGGCTGTTGCGCGCCGGTGAGCGAGGCCACCGACATCAAAATCGAACCGGAGAATAAAGCCAAGCGAGTTTGAATGCGCATCGGGAGTCTCCCTGAACCGACCGGCGGATGACCGGCGCCGGACGTCATGATATGAGCCCTGGCGGGCAGCTTTAAGGACGAGCCGATGGATCGTGCCCATGCCGAGCAGCGATGGGATCCGATCTCAGCAGGGCGATCTTAGCAGCTTGGCGCGCGGAGCAAAAACCGGCCTGAAGATTCCTGCCGTTACCCCCAGCAGACTAGACCGGCACGACCTCCGGTGTTGCTGGAGAAAGCGCGGTCGCGATCGCTTCGTCCACCTGCTCGATCCAGACGAACTTGAGCCTGTCGCGCGCGTCGGCGGGGATTTCCTCGAGGTCGCGCCGATTGCGCGCGGGTAGCATGACCGTGGTAATGCCGGCGCGCAGCGCGGCCAGCACTTTCTCCTTCACGCCGCCGATGGGAAGCACCAGGCCGCGCAGGCTGATCTCGCCGGTCATCGCCACGTCGCTGCGCACCGGCCGCCCGGTCAGCAACGAGGCGAGCGCGACAAAGATCGCCACGCCCGCGCTCGGGCCATCCTTCGGTGTCGCGCCGGCCGGCACATGGATGTGGATGTCGGACTTCTCGAGCGCTTCGGGCTGGACGCCGAGCTCGGGCGAGCGCGCCTTGGCGAGCGAGAGCGCGGCCTGCGCGCTTTCCTTCATCACTTCGCCGAGCTGGCCGGTAAGGATCAGCTTGCCCGCGCCGGGCATGCGTGCGGCCTCGACGAACAGGATGTCGCCTCCCACCGGCGTCCAGGCGAGCCCGGTCGCGACGCCGGGCACGCCGCTGCGCATGGCGACTTCGGCCTCGAACTTGCGCGGGCCGAGGATCGCCGGCAGATCGTCGGGGCCGATCTTCACCTGCTGCGCGCTGCCCTCGGCGATGCGCACGGCGACGTTGCGAAAGACATTGCCGACCTCGCGTTCGAGATTGCGCACGCCCGCCTCGCGCGTGTAGTCGTCGATGATCGCGAGCAATGCGCTGTCGGTGATTTCGCACTGCGAAGGCGCAAGTCCGGTTGCCGCGAGCTGCCGCGGCACGAGGTAGCGGCGCGCGATTTGCAGCTTTTCCTGCGCGGTGTAGCCCGGGAGCTGGATGATCTCCATGCGGTCGCGCAACGGGCCCGGTATGGTATCGAGCACGTTCGCCGTGCAGATGAACATCACGCCGGACAGATCGAACGGCACGGCGAGATAGTTGTCGCGGAAGGTCGAGTTCTGCTCCGGATCGAGCACTTCGAGCAGCGCCGACGCCGGGTCGCCGTGGAAACCGCCCATGCCGAGCTTGTCGACCTCGTCGAGCATCATCACGCAGTTGCGTGTTCCGACCTTGCGCAGGTTCTGAATGATGTTCCCCGGCAGCGAGCCGATATACGTCCGGCGGTGGCCGCGGATCTCCGCTTCGTCGTGCACGCCGCCCAGGCTCACGCGCGCAAACTTGCGTCCGGTCGCCCTGGCGATGCTCTGCCCGAGCGAGGTCTTGCCCACGCCGGGCGGGCCGACGAAACACAGGATCGGGCTCTTGCCCGATGGATTGAGCTTGCGCACCGCGAGAAACTCGAGAATGCGCCGCTTGACCTTCTCGAGCCCGTAGTGATCCTCGTCGAGGATGCGCCGGGCCTCGGCGATGTCGATCGGCGTCGCCGGGTCTGCCGCCCAGGGCAGCTCGATCAGCCAGTCGAGATAAGTGCGTATCATCGAATATTCGCCGGCGGCTTCGGGCATGCGCTCGAGACGTTTGAGCTCCTTGCGCGCCTGTTTCTCCACCTCCTCGGGCATTTTCGCCTCGGTGATCGCCTTTTCGAGCTCGACGATCTCCGCGGCGCTCTCGTCGCCTTCGCCGAGCTCCTTCTGGATGGTGCGCATCTGCTCGCGGAGCAGGTGCTTGCGGTTGGTGTCGTCGATCGACTGCCGCGTGCGCTCGTCGACTTCGCGCGACACCTTCAGCACCTCGATGCGGTGCGACAGGAGCTCGAGCAGCTTGTCGAGCCGCGCCTTCAGATCAAAGGTTTCCAGCAGCGCCTGCTTTTCCTCGGCGCCGATGTCCATGAGGCCGGCGATGAAGTCCGAGAGCCGTGCGGGTCCTTCCACGCCTTGCAGTGCGGCCACCATCTCTTCGGGCACCTGCGGAAGCAGTTGCAGGATCTCGATCGCGCGTTCCTTGAGGCTGTGGGCGCGACCCTCGATGTCCGCGTCGACGCGTTCGGGATCCTCGATGATCTGCACGCGTGCGACCGTAAATGGGTAGCCTTCCAGGAACTGCAGCACGCGAAAGCGCTTCACGCCCTTGCAGATGGCGTGATGCGAGCCGTCGGGCGCCGTGATGTAGCGCAGCACATTGGCGGTTGTACCGATCCAGTGCAGGTCGTCGGGGCCCGGCTCTTCGACTTCGGTCTTGCTTTGCAGCAGGACGCCGAGCGGGCGCTGCAGCCGCGCGGCTTCCTGCGCCGCGGCCCGCGAGCGATCGCGGCCCACCGTCAGCGGAATCACCATGCCGGGAAACAGCACGACGTTGCGCACCGGCACGATGATCAGCGCATCCTCGGGCAGCGGACGCGACGTCGCTTCGCGCCCCGGTTGTCCCGCGGTCGCCGAGCCGTCGACACGGGTAGCCGCATCGGCGGTGACGGAATCGGTGTTGGGTCGTGTCTCTTCGTTCATGGTCGTCGTCAGCCTGTTTTGCGCAGCCTCAGGATCAGGCAGCCATCGATCAACTCGCGCGTGCCGGAGTCGAGCCGCGCTTCGGGCAGCGGGATGCGCCGCTCGAAATGGCCGTAGGGAATTTCGAGCTGCCGCACCGCGCGGCGAGAGCCGGAAAACGGAAGCGGGCTTTCGGCGCGAATCACCACCAGACCCGCCTCGGCCGTAACCTGAATGCGATCCTCGGGAACGCCCGGAAGCGCGACGACGATGATGACCTCGCGGTCGTCCTCGAACATGTCGACCGGCGGTTCCCAGACCGCCTGAGTCTGCTCGGAAGAAGCCAAGCGGAAGAACTGCCGGTGCATGCGCTCGGCTTGCTCCAGCAGCTCGATGGCCTGCGCCCACATCCAGTCGGTGGGATTACGCGACGACATAGGATCCGGTTCTCTAGACACTGGACTTGATCCATCCGAGCAGCCCGGATACGTCGCTTGCGCCCGATCGGCGCGCGACTTCGCGTCCGTTTTTGAATGCGATCAGCGTCGGTATGCTGCGGATGCCGAAGCGAGCGGCAATCTCCGGCTCGGCCTCGGTATCGAGCTTGGCAAGCCGCACGCCGGGTGCAAGCCGCGTGGCGGCTTCTTCATAAGCCGGCGCCATCATGCGGCAGGGCGCGCACCATGGCGCCCAGAAATCGACCACCAACGGCAGATCGTTCTTGGCAAGGTGGCGGTCGAAGCCCGCTTTGGTAAGCTCGAACGGACGCCCTTCGAGCAGCGGCTGCTTGCAATGACCGCAGGTCGCGCCCTGGTCCAGGCGAGCACGCGGCAATCGATTGGTCGTATGGCAGTGCGGGCAGACGACGTGCAGGTTGTCGTTCACGGGCTAGCCTTTCGGAAATGGCCCGAACAATGGGACAACCTGGATCCCCTCAAAAATCCGCATAACGCGAACTATGAGGGCGAATCGAGACGATTCAAGCTTTGCGGCCGTTCTCCCCGACACCGCCGCGCCCGCGGACGCTGCGAGCGGAGCGCGCCCAGCTCCGGCGGCCGACGCAGTTGAGCTCTCTCTAGCCGGCGTGGCCTATGCCGGCTCCGCTGCGCCGACCGCTTCGGTTTTCGCAAGCTGCGCGTGCAGTTGCCGCATCGGTAGATGAATCGTGAACCGCGATCCGCGGCCCGGCTCGCTCTCGACATCGATCGATCCACCGTGCCGGCGCACGATCGAGTAAGAAACCGACAGACCGAGACCGGTCCCCTGTCCGACCGGCTTGGTCGTGAAAAACGGCTCGAAGATCCGGTGCAGGTGCTCTTTTGTAATACCGCAGCCCGTGTCCTCGAAGCGAATCCAGACTTCGCTCGCGCTGGCGCCGGTCGAGATCGTGATCGTGCCGCTCGCCTCGATCGCCTGGCCGGCGTTGACGATCAGGTTGAGGAACACCTGGTGGAGCCGCGATGGGATGCACTCGACGTCGGGCAAGCTGCCGTAGTTTGTCTCGATGCGCGCTTTGTACTTGATCTCGTTGCGCACGATGTTGAGCGTGCGGTCAAGAGCCTCGTGCAAATTCGCGACCTCCCACACGTCGTCCACGCCGCCGCGCGAAAAGTCCTTGAGGTCCTGCACGATATGCTTGACGCGCAAGATGCCGTCGCGCGACTCGGCGAGCAGCGCGACGATATCGCTGCGCAGGAAATCGATATCAATGCTCTCGCGCAGCGCGCCTGCGCGAGCTAGCGAAGCCTGCTGCGGGGCGGACGACGCACGTTCGGATTCGATGTAGGCTTCGAGCAACCCGAACAGGCTCGCGAGATACGAGTCGAGCGTGCCGAGGTTCGACAGCACGTACCCGATCGGATTGTTGATTTCGTGGGCGACTCCCGCTGCGATCTGCCCGATCGAGGCCATCTTCTCCGACTGGACCAGCTGGTCTTGCGCTTCCTCGAGCGCCTCGTTCATCCGTTGCATCGTCGCGTTGAGGGTCGACAACTCGACAATCCGGTTGGCTCGTTCGACGTGCATCCGGTGATTGGCAATGACCAGCGCGAGGAGGCTCGTCATCGTCTGCCCGCGATCGAGGTCGTCGATCTTGTACTTGGGATGTCCTGAAGCCCTATTGACCGCGACCGCGCCGATGATTCTCTCGGAGACGCGCAGCGGCCAGCACATTGCGGAGTGCGTCAGGCGATCGCGGCGTTCATGCGTACGCAACGGCAGCCCGGTTTCGGCGACATCGCCATTGATCAGCAGTGGTTCGCCGGTCGCCACGACGTGGCCGAATACGCCGGCGCCGCGCGGGAGGCGGCTGCCAACCACGCCGGGCGGCAGATCGATGCCAGCGGCGATTTCGAGCAGGTCTTCGGTCCCTTCGACACAGAGGGCAATCGATCCGCTTTGCGCATCGAAGCCCGAGACGATGTGCTCGAGGATTTCCTGCTGCACTTGCAGCGGCGCCGCCCCGCTGGCTGCCGTCTGGCCGAGCTCGTAGAGCGCGTAAATCCACCCGTAGTCGCCCAGCTTGCCGGCGCCGGGCCCGAGAGGAGACGCGCTCATCGCTGCCTTGGAAACGTGGACCGCGGGACGGATCCGGTGCGACCGCGTCCGGGCCGGCGCAGGCAAGGGCCCACTTTAGTCCTCAAGCAGTACGCCGCCGTCTTCGGTCCAGCGCACTCGCGTGATGCCCGGGCTTTCGGCTTCTAGCCGCCCCAGCTCCAGTTGCTGCCGCGAGATGACGCCCTGCTGGCAGCGCACCTGATCGGCAAGCCGGCGGTTCTCGACGAGCAACTCGCGATGCGCGAGCACCTGCGCGACAATCGCTTTCAGCTCGGCGTCCGACCACGGTTTGCTTACGAACCGGAAGATACCTGCCTCGTTGATGGCACGGACGATCCCTTCCATGTCTGCGAACGCGCTCAGGATGATTCGCGCTGCATCCGGCTGCAGCTCCTTCACCCGCGTCAGAAACGACACGCCGTCCATTACCGGCATGCGGTAATCGGAGATCACGAGATCTACACGATGGTTGGCCACGTGTTCGAGCGCCTTGACCGGCGACGTGCACGCTGTCAGCTGAGGATCGGGCAACACCGGGAGCGCCGCGGCGTTGAGCAACATCCGCCGCAGTGCGCTTAGAACGTGAGGCTCGTCGTCGACGATGAGAAGATGGGTCATGACGCTCCTTGGTGCGCGGCGGACTCGGCGATGCGGCTCGAATCGGCTTGGCTAGAGGCGCCGCTCGAGCCATTGGGACTTAAGGCCGGGCCTGCTGGATGGGGCCGGTTCATCGTAAGCGACAGATCGGCAGTGAATGGAGTCGTAAGCTTCAAGCAAGAACCGAGCCGGCGAAATGGAGACTGCATCCGGGGCAACTGCGTCTGTCCTGCGTACCGGTGAGGCAAGCGACGGTGCCGCTCCACGGCGCAAAGTGACATAGTGACTCCGCCGCAGGCACCGTCAGCGTATGCTTGTTTCCGCCGCGCTCAGGTCAGAGCTTGCGCGGCGGGTAACCAGGCCAATCATGAGCTACATCGACAGCAATCTTCTCGGCGGCGAGCACGTTGTCTTTCGCACCCGGCTGCACTGGCTGGTGTTCACCGGGCCTGTTCTTTTTATCGTGATCGTCTTGTTGCCCGCCACCTGGTTGCTCAGCAGCAATACGTGGTTTCTCGCCAGCAGTACCTGGGGCGGCTATGCCTGGGTGCCGATTGGGCTTGGCGCGCTCATTCTGGTCGCAACATTCATCAAGCGACAGAGCTCCGACTTTGCCGTGACCAACAAGCGGGTCATGATGAAAGTCGGCGTCTTCAGCACGCGTTCCATCGAACTTTTGCTCAACAAGATCGAGGCGATCGCGGTCGAACAGACTCTAGCCGGGCGGATGTTCGGCTATGGCGACATCGTGATCACGGGGAGCGGCGGGACCAAGGAGGCGTTTTCGCGTATCCAGTCGCCGCTTGAATTCCGGCGCGCCGTGCAATCCGTGGCCGATGTACCGGCCAATTCCCCGCCAGCCGCCGCGACTCGATCACCAGGTTAGGGAACGTTAGTACCGGGCGTTCCCGGGTGTCCTGGGGAAGGGAATCACGTCGCGCACGTTGGAAAGCCCCGTCGCGTAGGCCACGGTGCGCTCGAAGCCCAAGCCGAATCCCGCGTGCGGGACCGTCCCGTAGCGGCGGAGGTCGCGATACCAGCTATAGTGCTCCTTGTCGAGCCCGGCTCCGGTCATGCGAGCGTCGAGCACGTCGAGCCGCTCCTCGCGCTGGCTGCCGCCGATGATCTCGCCGATGCCCGGCGCGAGCACATCCATCGCCGCGACAGTTTTGCCGTCGTCGTTGACCCGCATGTAGAACGCCTTGATCTCCTTCGGGTAATTCATCAGGATCACCGGCTTGCCGGCGTGCTTCTCGGTGACATAGCGTTCGTGCTCGGATTGCAGGTCCATGCCCCACTTGACCGGGAATTCGAACTCCTGTTTCGCCTGCTCCAGGATGCGAATGGCTTCGGTGTAATCCATGCGCACGAACTCGGAGTCGACGATGCCTTGCAGCTTGGCGATCACTCCCTTCTCGATGCGTTCCTCGAAGAAGGCCATGTCGTCGGCGCGTTCGCCGAGCACGGTCCGGAAGATGTGCTTCAGCAGCGCTTCCGCCAGCGTGGCATTGTCGGCCAGATTCGCGAACGCTATTTCGGGCTCGATCATCCAGAACTCCGCCAGATGCCTGCTGGTGTTGGAATTCTCCGCCCGGAACGTGGGGCCGAACGTATAGACCTTCGACAGCGCGAGGCAGTACGTCTCCACGTTCAGTTGTCCGGAGACGGTGAGGAAGGCTTCGCGTCCGAAAAAATCCTGCGTAAAGTCCACCGTCCCGTCGGCTGAACGAGGCAGGTTCATCAGGTCCAGGGTCGACACGCGAAACAGCTCGCCCGCGCCTTCGGCATCCGATGAAGTGATGATGGGCGTGTTCACCCAGACGAAGCCATGGTCGTGAAAGAAGCGATGGATAGCCTGAGCGATGGTGTGACGCACGCGCGTCACCGCGCCAATCACGTTGGTGCGCGGTCGCAGATGCGCGACCTCGCGCAGAAACTCGAGCGTGTGCGGTTTCGGTTGAATCGGGTAGGAGTCGGGGTCGTCCACCCAGCCGAGTACCTTGACTGCACTGGCTTGCATCTCGAAGGGCTGCCCCTTCGCCGGCGAGGCAACGATCGTGCCCGTGGCTTCGATTGCGCAGCCCGCCGTCAGGCGCAGAACTTCGTCCGCGTAATTGGGAAGCGTGTTGGGCGTCACGACTTGAACCGGATGGAAACAGGAGCCATCCGACACGTGCACGAAGGAAATGCCGGCCTTCGAGTCGCGCCGCGTCCGCACCCAGCCCTTCACGGTGACGGGGCTGTTTTCGGGCGCGCGGCCCGCAAGAATGTCCGCACAGGTTAGCGAAGCCATCCGTTATTCTATCCGGGCTAAGGAACCTTAGGCCCGAGCCGCAAGGCCTCCGCAGAATTACAATATCCAGTTTCCTAGGCCAAACTCTGCGTTCCCTACGATGAGTAAAGCAACGAGGACGGCGCGCAAACTGAACCGGCGTCGGCTGCTGCTCGCATGCACTGCATTGCTTGGCGCGTACACAACGCCGGGTTGGGCAGAAGGCGAAACCAGCGATCCGGCAGCCAAGCAGATTCGTGCATTCTACGATTCGCTGGTGGCGGTGATGAAGCAGGCGCGGGAACTCGGTATCCGCGGCCGCTATGAAAAGCTGGGCCCGCCGATTCGGGCAACATTCGATCTTCCGGCGATGGCTCGCATCGCGGTTGGCTCCGACTGGAACTCCATCCCGTCCGAGCAGCAGACTGCACTCATCGACGGCTTCACCCGTATGACGATTGCGACCTACGCCAGCCGTTTCGATGGTTACTCCGGAGAACGCTTCGAAGTGGATGCGACCAGCGAAGCGCGCGCTACCGGGCGGCTCGTGCACACCAAGCTGGTCCAGTCGAACGGCGAGGCGATCACACTCAATTATCTGATGCGCGATTCGGGCGGGAGCTGGAAGGTTGTCGATGTTTATCTCACCGGCACGATCAGCGAGCTTGCGACGAGGCGGTCCGAGTTTGCCGCGCTCCTGAAGTCCGGCGGACCGAGCACGCTCATCGAGAGTCTCCGGCAAAAGGCCGACAAGCTGATGCGCGCTCCGGCGCCGGAAGCCGAGTCGGTCCGCCGCTGATCCCGCTATTTGTTCTTGCAAGGCGCCGCGAAGGTCGTGACCCGTGCTCACCGCGGGCGCTCTTCCTGCGGAGCGCTGGATGGCAAGCCCGGGTCGATCAACTCCTGCGGCTCGTCCTTGACGCGGCTCGCCTCGCGCAGCTGCGATTCGCGCCGCTGCCTGGTGATGCTCTTGAGATGCGTGTAGAAGTCCAGCGCACTGGCCTTGATCTCGTCGAGCGTCTCGATATTCCGCGCGCGCAGGTCTAGGCCGTCGACCGTGCCGACCACGAGGCCGGTCACTCTACCCGCGTGACCCGTCACCACCAGCGCGGGCGGCGTCGTGAACAGATCGACGCCCAGGCCCAAGGCGTCACGAAAGTTCGACGGCCCGAAAAACAGCAACACGACGTACGGCCCGTCGGTGATGCCCCAGGTATAGAGCGTTTGGCCGAAGTCGCCCGACTGTTTCGCCAAACCTCTCTCGGCAGCGTAATCGAACATCCCGCCCAGCCCCGCGGTCGTGTTGAGAAAGAAGCGCGCGAAGGTAATATCCGCGGCATCGGGGCGCCGCTGTAGCAGGTCGTTGACGAAAATGCGTGGCTCCGCGAGATTATCGATCATCGACCGGATACGATCGCGAACGAACGGGGGCACAATAGTGCGGTAGGCTTCGGCGAGCGGCCGGATGAGCGCGTCGTCCAGGGCTATGTTGGCGTCGAACACCACGCGGTTGAGCGGCTCCAGTGGATCGTCGGGCTCGCTTTGCTCGCCCGCCGGCAGGCTGGCGCAGCCTGAGAGCGCGCAGCAAAGCACGAGCGCCGCCAAGCTGTGCCAAGCCCACGGATTTCGCGCGCGCAAGCGGCGCTGCTTGGTGGATCGGAAGGAATCATGCATCGTCGGTCTGCCATTGCACGAGAGGAAATCCTGCACCGGGTATGACGGAGCGCCCTCGCACGGTTACTGCACCTTCTGTAGCGACGAAGCATAGGTTAATGCACGCTAGTGGTCCGCGAAAGACCCGACGCTGAATGCTCATGCCCGACGCCTTCACGCACTGGCTGGTCATCGGCTTTCTCGTGCTGGCGGCGGGCGGTTGCGCCTATGCGCTCGTTGCGGCCACCCTGGTGCGCCGGTTCGTTGGCAAAGGCGCGAGCACCGCCGTCGCATTTCCGAGCGTCACCATCCTCAAGCCGCTGCGCGGCGCAGAACCCGCCCTGTACGACAAGCTGGCCTCGTTTTGCGATCAGGATTATCCCGGCCCGGTGCAAATCCTGTTCGGGGTGCAGGACGCCGACGATGCCGCTGTTGCGGTCGTCGGTCGCCTGATCGCCGACTGGCCCGGCAGAGACTTGCAAATGCTCGTCTCAACCCATCCGATTGGACCGAACCCCAAGGTCGCTACGCTGATCGGATTGCAAAGCCATATCCGGCACGACGTCGTGGTGTTGTCGGACAGTGATGTCGCGGTCGGACACGATTATCTTGCGAGGATAGTCGCGGCGCTCGCGCAGCCCGGCGTCGGCTTGGTCACCTGCCTGTACCGCGGCGCGCCCGTGGCCGGACTATGGGCACGGCTTGCCAGCATGGCGATCGATTACCATTTTCTGCCCAGTGTTCTGGTCGGCCTCGCGCTGGGTCTGGCGCGGCCGTGCTTCGGTTCGACCATCGCGATGCGCCGCGACACGCTGGCGCGGATCGGCGGATTCGACGCGTTTCTCGAGCAACTCGCCGACGACTATGCGATCGGCAATGCCGTGCGCGCGATAGGAATGCGCGTCACAATTCCGCGCTGGGTCGTGACGCACGCCTGTCCGGAACAAAGCGCCGCGGAGCTTTGGAGCCACGAGCTGCGCTGGGCGCGGACGCTTCGCGCGGTAAATCCGTCGGGCTACGCCGGCACGGTTATCACGCATCCGCTGCCCTTCGCCTTGCTTGGCGCATGGTTAAGCGGCTTCGGGGCGCTCGGCGCAGGCAGCATTGTCGCCGCGATCGGCTGCCGTCTTGTCCTACAGCTGCAAGTTGATCATACTCTGCACGTGAGCACGAGCCGCTGGTGGCTCGGTCCCGCGCGCGATGTACTGACATTCGCAGTGTATGTCGCCAGCTTCTTTGTCGACGTCGTCAGCTGGCGCGGCCAGCGTTACAAAGTTCGCGCGGATGGAACCCTGATGCCCGTCGTGGAGCCGAAGGCATGATGCGTACGCTTTTCCTGCAAGCGCCGTCGTTCGACGGGTTCGATGGAGGCGCCGGTTCGCGCTATCAGGCGCGGCGCGAGATTCGCTCGTTCTGGTATCCGACCTGGCTTGCCCAGCCGGCGGCGCTGGTCGAAGGCAGCAAGCTCGTCGACGCGCCGCCGCACGGCCTCAAGCTCGCCGACGTTGCGTCTACCGCGCGCGACTTCGATTTGGTCGTATTGCACACGTCCGCTCCGTCCTTCGCATCGGACATCAAGGCGATCGAGGCGATGAAGTCAGTCAATCCGGGCCTCAAAGCAGGGTTTATCGGCGCGAAGGTCGCCGTCGATCCGGCTGGAAGCCTGAGCGCGTCCAAAGCGGTCGATTTCGTCGCCGGCAACGAGTTCGATTTCACGATCAAGGAAGTTGCCGAAGGCCGCGACTGGGACAGCATCAGGGGCCTGTCGTACCGCAACGCCGCAGGACGCATCGTGCACAACGACGCGCGTCCGGTCCTGGAGGACATGGATGCATTGCCTTTCGTGACGCCGGTCTACAAGCGCGACCTCAAGATCGAGAACTACTTCATCGGCTATCTCAAGCATCCCTACCTCTCGCTCTATACCGGACGGGGGTGCAAGTCGCGGTGCACGTTCTGTCTGTGGCCGCAGACCGTCGGCGGTCATCGCTACCGTACCCGCAGCGTTGGGCACGTCATCGAGGAAATCGCCTGGGCGCAGAAAGCCTTTCCGCAGGTGAAGGAGTTCTTTTTCGATGACGACACGTTCACGGACAACCTGCCTCGCGCCGAGGCGATCGCGAGAGAGCTCGGCAAGCTCGGCGTTACCTGGTCGTGCAACGCCAAGGCGAACGTTCCGCGCGAAACGCTCAAGGTACTTCGCGACAACGGCCTGCGCCTGTTGCTCGTCGGCTACGAAACGGGAAACCAGCAGATCCTCTACAACATCAAGAAGGGCATGCGCATCGAGTTCGCCCGCCGCTTCACCAAGGATTGTCACGAGCTGGGCATCACCATTCACGGCACGTTCATCCTCGGCCTGCCCGGAGAAACCAGGGAGACGATCGAAGAAACGATACGCTTTGCCACGGAGATCAATCCGCACACGATCCAGGTGTCGCTGGCCGCGCCTTATCCGGGGACCTATCTCCACCGCCAGGCGCTGGAAAACGGCTGGCTCGACAGCGCCAACGCCGAGCTGGTCGACGCGCATGGCGTGCAGATCGCCCCGCTCCACTATCCGCATCTGAGCCACACCGAAATCTTCGATGCGGTGGAGACGTTCTACAAGCGTTTCTACTTCCGCAGCGGCAAGATCGCGTCGATCGTCGGCGAGATGGTGAAGAGCCCGGAAATGATGAAGCGCCGACTGCGCGAGGGCATCGAATTCTTTCACTTCCTGCGCGAGCGGCGGGGGGCCGCGCACTGAAACACATCGCAGGCGTACTGGCAATCGCGGGTCTCGCGCTGGCGGTGGCGCTATTCGCGCGCGAGGATGCCGGCGGTATCGTTGCCCTCGTCATCGCGGCAGGTCCGGGATTGGTGCTCGCTGCGCTCTTCCACGTCTTGCCGATGCTAGCCAACGCCTACGCGTGGCGCAGGCTCCTGCCCGAGCTGCATCGTCCAGGCGTGCGCATCCTCGCCTGGGCGACCTGGGTTCGCGAATCGGTCAACGGCTTGCTGCCCGTCGCGCGCATCGGCGGCGAGATCGTCGCCTATCGCATCGTTCGGCGTCATATCGCCCACCGCAGCGACGCGGCGGCGAGCCTCGTAGCGGACATGGCACTGTCGGTCTTTAGCCAGGCCGGCTTCGCGCTGCTCGGCCTGGTGCTGTTGTTCGCGCTCGGCCATTCGTCGACAGCCACCACGCAGCTTCTCGCGGGCGTCATCGGCGTGATTCCACTCGGTGCGGGATTCGTGCTGGCACAACGCGCGGGCGCGCTTGGTGCCCTTATCCGCATTCTCGACCGGCTGTTCGCGGGCCGGCTGGGCGTTGCGCATACTCAATCATTACGCTTCGATCAGGCGCTTCGCGCCGTGTACGCGCGTCGGCGGGACATTGTCGCCTGCTTCGTGTGGCAGCTTGCCGGCTGGGCGCTCGGCGCCGGCGAGATCTGGCTTGCCCTGCAGTTCCTCGGGCACCAGCGCGGCGTGCTCGATGCGGTCGTGATCGAGGCATTGATCCAGGCGGTCAGCAGCGCGGCGTTCATCGTCCCCGGCGCGCTTGGCGTGCAAGAGGGAGCGTTCGTCGTGATCGGTGCCGTACTCGGCATCGACGCTACGACCGCGCTGGCGCTGGCAACCGCGCGGCGGCTGCGCGACGTCGTCATTTTCTTCCCCGGGTTGATCGCCTGGCAGTGGGCCGAAGCGCGCATCCGCAGCGGCCGATCGGCAAGCGCACCGCAGTCCCGCTAGCTGCGCGGGTCGCTCAGTGCGTCCGCCAGAAGCTCAACGGCGCAGCCGCGATTCTTCCAGCAATGCCGGCAGGAAAAGCAGCGCCGAAACCAGCGTGCAGGCAAGCGACAACGCCAGGAGCTTGCCCATACTCGAGGTGCCCGGGTGATGCGACAGCCACAGGCTGCCGAAAGCGGTACCCGTGGTGAGCGCGCTGAAGATCACCGCGCGCGTCAGGCTCGATTGCAGCAGCTCGCGTTTTCCCGCTCGCCATGCCATCACGAAATAGATATTGAATGCGACGCCGATGCCGAATAGGAGCGGCAGCGCGATGATGTTCTCGAAATTGAGCGGCAGGCCGATGGCAGCGCAGATGCCGAGCGTCGCCAGCCCCGACAGCAGCAGCGGCGCGAGCGTCAGCAGCACATCGGTCGCCCGGCGCAGCGTGAAAGCGAGCAACACGGTGATCGCGAGCAGCGCCCACAGCCCCGCCTGCAGGAAGGCGCGCACGACGGTGCGGCTCGATTCCTGGATCGAAACCGGAGCGCCTGTCGCTTCGGGTGCCAGCGCCCGGACCGCGGTGACAAAGCGCCGCAGGGTCGCGTTGTCGTTGGCGTCGCCCTTGGGAAACACCTCGATCCGTGCGCGTCCGTCGGACGCGACCCAGTCGCGCTTGAGCTCGTCGGGCAAGGTCGCGAGCGTCACCGGGCCCGCCTGCATCGCGGCGCGCAGTTGGTCGAGCGTCGTCACCAGGCCGGGGATCAGCGCCGCCCGCAGGCGCTCGCGCTGCGCCGGCTCGGCCTGCGCCAGTGTCCGCAGCGCCTTGCCGAGACGCGCTGCGGCGGCGGCAACGACCGTCCCGGGGCGAGCGGCCGCAGCCTGTTCGAGCAATTGCGCCGTACGCTGCATCGCGCGCACGGTTTCATCATCGCTGGTCGGAGGCTTGACCTGGCCTGGATTCAGCACCGGATCGAGCAGCAGCGCCGCATCCTGCAGCAGTGCGAGCTTCTCGTCTTGCCGTTCGGGCAGAAAGCTCGCCAGCGTAATGGCGTGATCGACTTCGGGCAGTTGCTCGAGGCGCTGCGCGAGCGTGGCTGCTTCGGCCACCGATGGCGCCATCACGTCGATGGTATTGGGCGTCGTGCTCGAATCCTGCATCAAGTCGAGCAGCGTCGCGACGGATTCGACCTTCGCGCTCTTCAGATGCAGCGGATTGAAGTCGAACTGCAGCGCTGGCAATAGCGCCAGGCTGGCGACCGCGACGATGCCCGCTGCCACGAGGACCGCGTGGCGGCGCCGCACCAGCAACCGGTCGAGCGGACCGAGCGCGTCATAACCGACGCGAGCGCGCTCCCCCGGCGGACGCAATAGCGCGACCAGCGCGGGGAGCAAGCTCACGCTGGCCAGGAACGCGACAATCATGCCGGTACCGGCGATCACGCCCAGCTCGGACACGCCGCGATACTCGGTCGGCAGAAACGCGTAGAATCCCGCCGCGATCGAGGCGGCAGCGAGCGCCAACGCGCCGCCGATTTCCCCGCCGGCATCGCGCAGCGCGAGATGCAAATCGTCGCCCGCGTAGCGCTTGGCGCGATAGCACACGCAGAACTGGATACCGAAGTCGACGCCCAGGCCGACAAAGAGCACGGCAAAGGCGATCGAGATCAGATTCAACGTGCCGAACACGATGAGACCGAATGCGGTCGTGACGATCAACCCGACGCCGAGGCTCAGCATGATCGCAGCGATCAGACGCCAGGATCGCAGCGCAATCCACAGCAACGTCACCACGGCAGCGAGCATGATCGTTGCGTTAAGCGCGGCGCCCTCGGCGAGCGTCGCGAACTCTTCGTCGGCGAGCGGTACCGGACCGGTCAGCCGCACCCGGACCTGCGGATCGGCGTCGAGTCCAAGCTCATGTGCGCCTTGACGAATCGCCGCACTGGCACGTTCGCCCGGCTGCAATGCGTTGTAGTCGAGCACCGGCTGCGCGAGGATGAAGCGGCGCAGCTCGCGCGGCTCGGCCGCCCGAGCGGTGATCAATGTGTGCCACGAAAAAACCGGCGTCAGCCCAGCCGCGATGCCGTCGAAGGTGTCGGCGAGTGTGACTAGCGGTTGCGCCAGCTCTTCGGATCGTATCGGCTCGGCTTGCACGCCTTCGATGAGTAGCGAGAGCGCGTCCATCAACCCGCGCACGCTGGGATCCGCGGCAAGGCTGCCGAGCAGAGGTTGCGCCGAGATCAGCCGCTGCGTCGTCTGGGACAGTTCGGCGGTCGATTCGAACAGCAGGCCCGCACGATCGAAGAACGCCCCGCCGTCGGGGCGCCATACGGCACGGAAGAACCCGAGCTGATTCGACAATCGCTGCGCCAATGCCGCCGTCGACTGCTCGGCGAGCTCCGGCGTCGCGCCGTCGACGACGACCGCGATCAGGTCCGCGCGCTGCGGAAAGGCCGCATCGAAGACCATCTCGCGCTTGCGCCAGGCTACCTCCTCGGCGATCAGCCTGGCGCTGTCGGTGTCGATCGCGATGTGATTCGCGGTATAGGTGAACGCGCCGGCGCAGAGCGCCGCGGCAACGACGACCACGAGCCAGGGACGGCGCACACAGGCCGCCACCACTTGCATGATCACCGAGGGCAAGCGTCGATCTCTGCTGAGGTCATAGCGTCGCGGAACTCAAGCTTCCCGGTAGCCGAGCAGCAGCAGCCCGATGAGCACAAAGCAGGCCGGCCAGAGCCATCCGGCCCAACGCCCGTCTTCCTCCGGCGCTTCGACTTCCAGCCAGCGCGCCCACCCTGCGCCGATGCCCAGCACGGCAATCGGCAGATGCGTCAGATCTATAAGCAGCTCTTCCTTCGCGTTGCCAAGCGCATGCGAATGCGTCAGCAATAGCACGCCGCCCAGCGCCGTCAGCAACGGAAAGACGCGCATCAGATTAGGCGACGCAAAACGGCCGGTGCGCACGCCCCATTCGAAGAGCGCGAAAGCGACAATGACCACCTCGAACAGCCGATGCTGTGCCACTTCGGGGTCTTTCAAGCTTTCGACGATCCCGATCTCGCCCATCGGCCAGACCTCGGGATCCGCGCGCAGAAACAGGAACGCCGCTAGCAGAAGGAACAGCAACGGCCAGTGTTTCGCCCAAGGCGCGCGTCTGCTCCAATGCGCGAGCGCAGCCAGGCCCATCACCACCACCAGCAACCCGGCCCAGTGGTGGTTGTACTCGGACCACGCGATGTCCTCTGCGTTGCGCGGCGGCAGCGTGCCGCCGCCCGGCACGAAAGCGCGCAGCCCTGTCGATTCCGGTCCGGCCTGCCGCTCGCCGTCGAGGCTTGCCTGCAGTGCAGGAACCGCCAGCGTTGCATGGTCCGGACTCGCGAGCCTTGGTATCGCCGGGGTGATCCGCTGCAGCAGTTCGGAGAGCGTCACGCGATCCTGGCTCAAATCGACGGCAGGAGGCATGGACGTGATCGACGCTGCCGCCATCAGCACGGCAAATCCGATGCCCATTTCCACTTCGACAAACCGCCGGACCCGCGGCAGGGCCCTCCCATCCGCAGCAAACCGACGTACCGCACGGAAATTGGCGAAGCCCAGCAGCAGCAACATCCCGAGCAGGACGCTTTTGGTCAAGGCCATCGCGCCGTAGGCGGTGCCGTACACGCCATCGATCGAGCCGATGTACATTGCTGCGAATGCGGCCGCACCGGCAAGGATCAGTGCGACTCCGGTGATCGCGAGCGCCGAGAAGCGCTTGCCGATTCGGCTCGCGAGCTCGCGCGTGCCGGCCCGCCGCAGCGCCAACCAGAAGCATGGTAGCGCGCCCAGCCAGACTGCGGCGCCAAGCTCGTGCGCGCCCGTCGCCAGCAGCGGCAAAACGTTGTCCCGGAGCCGTGCCGCCGCATGGCTGTCGGCGAGCGCCGCGCAGAGAAAGAGCGCGCCGGCAGCGCCGAGCGCGCTGCGCGTCGATGCGGACGGCATGGATCCAACCGACACCAGCAAGCCGATCGCGGCTGCTGTGAGGACCTTGACGGCGCCGGCGATCACGAATGCGGCCCCGGCCAGTTCGCGCCAGGAAACCGTCAGCGAGGCTGCGAGAACGGCGGCGTTCACGACGGTGGTCGCAGAGACGGCAACGACTGCTGCCAATGCCGCGGCCTGGATTACGCGCCGACATCCCGCGAAGACGGGACGCAGCTCGCGCCGCATATTGCCGGCGATGGGAGCCACGACGAGCGCGGCGAAAGCCACGCTGCCCAGCAAGACCGATTGCGCCACGAAATCGAGGCCGTGCAGGACTACGCTGACAAAACCGAAGATGTCGAACAGTGTGCTCAACGAGCGGAGGCTGCGTCGCGAACCGAAAAATCCACCTCGCCGCGCGTGATGTGGCCGTCGAGCGACAGAACCTGCCAGCGCAGCTTCCAGCGCCCCGATTCCGCTACCTGCGCATGGCCGGCGAGCACTCCCGGCGGGCCGCCTGCCGTGAGCGCGACGGCAACCTCGGTTCCATCCGGCCGCTGCAGACTCAAGCGCGAACGCTTCTGATCGATCCGGCTGTTGAAGTCAAGCCTGATTTCGAGCTCCCCCGGCAGGACCGTGGAATTCATCGCCGGCTGTGCGGCCATGACAATCGCGTGCGCACGCGCGATATCGGGCGAGAGCGCAACGGCTGCTGCGGCCACACCCAGCAGCACCCCGAGCGCCCGCGCGGCTCGCCTCGACTTTGACAAACAATGGAACTCCGACATTATAGACGCACTCGAATCGGGGCTGGATCCGCTACATTATGCGCGATCGAAGTCCGCCAGGCTGCGAGCCACAGCGCCGATCGGCTTGTCTAGCCGCACGCAAAAGGGCATCATTCTCCAGGTGGACGACAGTGCAACGCGAAGGCGATCTTATTCGATGATGCATCCGATTGTTGTGTTCGACGCGCGGGAAAGCTCGCTGCCATGCGCGTGATGCTCGCCCAGCCGCGCGGTTTCTGCGCCGGCGTGATCCGCGCCATCGACATCGTCGAGCAGGCGCTGACGAAGTTTGGCGCGCCCGTCTACGTGCGGCACGAAATCGTTCACAACCGCCATGTCGTCGAGAGCCTGCGCGCGAAAGGCGCACGGTTCGTCGAGCATCTCGCGGAAGTGCCCGTCGGTGCGATCACCGTTTTCAGCGCGCATGGCGTCGCGAGGCTCGTCGAGCAGGATGCGCAGACACGCGGCCTGCGCGTTCTCGACGCGACGTGTCCGCTCGTCGCCAAGGTTCATGGCCAGGGCAAGCGTTATGTCGCGCAGGGTCGCGTCGTGATCCTGGTCGGTCACGCGGGCCATCCGGAGGTCGAGGGAACGATGGGCCAGGTGCCGGGACCGGTCTTGCTGGTGCAAACCGAGCAGGACGTAGACGCTCTGGATCTCGCCGCCGATACGCCCGTCGCGTATGTCACCCAGACCACGCTCAGCGTCGACGATACTCGCATGATCATCGCCGCGCTGAAGCGGCGCTTCACCGATATCGTCGGTCCCGACATCAATGACATCTGTTACGCCACCCAGAATCGGCAGTCGGCGGTGCGCGAGCTTGCCAAGCTCGCTGATGTGATTCTGGTCGTCGGTGCCAAGAACAGCTCGAACTCGAATCGCCTGTGCGAGATCGGTGCTGAAGATGGCGTACCGAGCTACCTAATCGCCGACGGAAGTGAGTTGGACGCCGCATGGGTCCGGGATGCCGCTGTGGTCGGGATCACCGCAGGCGCGTCGGCGCCCGAGGAGTTGGTCGACGACGTGATCGCGGCGCTGCGTCGAATCGGCCCGATCGAAGTATCGACGCTTCCCGGCATCGAGGAAAAGGTGGAATTCCGGCTTCCCGCCGAATTGCTGCGCGCGCCGCGCGCACCGAAGCCCGCGCCCTGAGCGGCGCTTCCACTCGCTGGAGCCATCGTGTCGATACCACTCTTGCAGAAGGCGCGCATCGGCGCATACATCCTCCGCCAGCAATTGGCAGGACGCCGACGCTATCCGCTGGTGCTCATGCTCGAGCCACTGTTTCGCTGCAACCTCGCGTGCGCCGGCTGCGGCAAGATCGATTATCCTGACGAAATCCTGAATCAGCGCCTCTCGGTCGAGCAATGCCTCGCGGCCGTCGATGAATGCGGCGCGCCGGTGGTCTCCATCGCCGGCGGAGAGCCTTTGCTGCACAAGGAAATCGACGCCATCGTCAGCGGCATCGTGGCGCGGCGCAAGTTCGTCTACCTGTGCACCAATGCGCTGCTGCTGCAGAAGAGGCTCGCCATGTTCCAACCGAGCCCATACTTCGTCTGGTCGGTGCATCTGGACGGCGACCGTGAGATGCACGACCGCTCGGTATGCGAAGAAGGCATCTACGCGCGCGCCGTGGCGGCGATTCGAGCGGCCAAGACGCGCGGCTTCCGGGTCAACATCAACTGCACGCTGTTCAACGATGCCGATCCGGACCGCGTCGCGCGATTTTTCGACAACGCCGCTGCGCTCGGCATCGATGGCATTACGGTATCGCCCGGCTACGCGTACGAGCGCGCGCCCGACCAGGCGCACTTCCTCGCGCGCGAGCGCACCAAGCAGCTTTTCCGCGACATATTCCGGCGCGGCCGCGGGGCGCGCGCCTGGGCGTTCAGCCAATCGAGCCTGTTTCTCGACTTCCTTGCCGGCAACCAGGAATATCGCTGCACGCCATGGGGCAACCCGACCCGCAACGTTTTCGGCTGGCAGCGCCCCTGTTATCTGCTCGGCGAAGGCTACGCACGGACGTTTCGCGAGCTGATGGAAGAAACGGACTGGGATGCGTACGGAACCGGCAACTACGAAAAGTGCGCCGATTGCATGGTGCACAGCGGTTACGAAGCGACCGCGGTGCAGGACGCGGTGCGCCACCCGCTCAAAGCGTTATCGGTCGGCCTGCGTGGCGTGCGCACCGATGGCGCGATGGCACGGGAGATTTCGCTCGAGCACCAGCGGCCCGCGCAGTACGTATTTTCAAGACACGTCGACGAGAAGCTCGCCGAGATCCGGATAGGCCAGGCCGGGACCAAGGAGTCGACGGCCGCGTAAGAGCGCACGGAAAGCCGTGCGCGCATCGACCGCAGTAAGCAGCAGCGAAGGGAGCTGGCCGGGCGTCCGTGCCAGCGAGCCCAGCACCGCGCCGCCGCTTATCTTCCCATTGGGTGCGAGCGCGACCGACGCGGCAGGTGGAAGACTCCGCCGTACGCTGTCCGCGACGACCCTGAACGCAGCGAACGGCAGCCCGTGCGCCGCGGCGAGCGCTGCAGCGATATGCGATTCGGTGTCGACCGCCGCAGCGCCCGTAGCGCGGTGCAGCGCGCGTTTGGCGGCGGGCTCGGTGACGGGCGCATCGACACCCGCGAGATCCGCCGTCCAGGCTCCAGCGAGTCTCTCGGCAATGATCCGCACCCACGCCGCGTCGCACGGCCAGCGTTCTGCCGCCGTGACGATGGCGCGAGCGACGAGCCAGGTTCCGCTGGCGATGTCCTCGGCGAGTCCGCCCGCGATACCGAAGCTGATGACCCCGCCGGCGCCGCGCGCGAGCTCGCGCTCGAGCGCGGCGACAAGCGACGGCGCGCTTCCGCCACCGGCGATGACGCGCACACCGGGCCCCGCGGCGATCCGCGCCTCCTTGGCGAGCCCCGTGACCGCCACGACCGGACGCGAGGCGGCGGAACGGGTGCTCACATGCCGAAACGCGCGCGGCGCTCGCCGGACTGGGTGAGGTTGCGGTAGCGTGCCAGCGCCCATAGCGGGAAAAATTTCGCGTAACCGTGATAGCGCAGATAGAACACCCGCGGAAAGCCTGTGGCGGTGAATTGCGGCTCGCGCCAAAAGCCGTCGGCGTCCTGATGACGCACCAGGTAATCGATGCCGCGCTCGACGGCGGAGTTGCGCTCCTCGCCCGCCGTCATCAGGCCCAGTAACGCCCAAGCCGTCTGCGAAGCCGTGCTCGGCGCCCGCTCGTGGCTTGGGCTATCGAGGCGGTAGCTCTCACCGGTCTCGCCCCAGCCGCCGTCCTCGTTCTGCGCCGCGATCAGCCAGGCGACAGCGCGTCGAACTTCCGGCGCGTTGGGGCTCATACCCGCCGCGCTCAAAGCGCACAGGACCGACCACGTTCCGTAGACATAATTCATTCCCCAACGTCCATACCAGCTGCCGTTGTCTTCCTGATTCCGCCGCAGAAACTCGAGCGCTTTCGCCAGCACCGGAGCGTCCGCTGCGTTACCGAGCTGGGCGATCATGCTGACGCAACGCGCGGTGACGTCGGCAGTCGGCGGGTCCAGGAGCGCCCCGTGATCGGCAAACGGTATGTGATTCAGGTATTCGCTGGTGTTGTCGACGTCGAAAGCGCCCCATCCGCCATTGGCGCTCTGCAAGCCGAGGACCCATTCGCGTCCGCGGTCGATGGCTGCGCGGAAGTCCGGTTCGCCACGCATGACGCGGCGACGCGCGAACCGGTCCATCGCCATCACGACAACGGCCGTATCGTCGAGATCGGGATAGTGCGGGTTCGCGTACTGGAACGCCCAGCCGCCGGGACGAACGTGCGGCCGCTGATCCGCCCAATCGCCGACGGTCTCGAGCACCTGCCGCTCTTCGAGCCACGCGAGACCATCGCGCGCGGCCGTGCGAGCGTGGCTGCCGCCAACCTCCAGCAGCGATTGGCACACGAGAACGGTGTCCCATACGGGCGACACGCAGGGCTGACAATACGCTTCCTCGCGGGTGACGACGAGCAGCTTGTCGATCGCTTTCCGCGCGGTGACGAAGTGCGGATGGTCGCGCGCATAACCCAGCGCGTCGAACATCATCACCGTGTTCGCCATGGCGGGAAAGATCGCTCCGAGGCCGTCCTCTCCATTGAGTCGCTCGGTCACGAATGCGACAGCTTTTTTTATCGCGTGTCGGCGAAGCCCTTGGGGAATCAAGGGTTCGACCAGCCGCAAAGCCGCGTCGATGGCGGCGAAGACGGCAAAGCGCGCCCGAGATTGATGCGGGGCCCTCGCCCATCGGCGCGCGCGAGGACGCCGTCCCGGAAAAAGCTCGTCAATCCGTACGCGGCGGGGATTGCGCCCCCGCGGCTTCAAGGCCTGCAGGACCAGGAGCGGCACCAGAACGGTCCGGCTCCAATAGGAGACTCGCGACAAGTGGAACGGAAACCACCGCGGCAGGAACACGATCTCGACCGGAATAATCGGAACCGCCCCCCAGGAGATCACGCCAAAGAGCGCCAGCAGGATGCGGGTGAAGACATTGGTCGTGCCGGCGCCGCCATGGGCAAGAATGGCCTCGCGCGCCCGGCGCATGTGCGCGGATTCCGGCGCATCGCCGGTGAGCTTGAGCGCAAAGTACGCCTTCACGCTCGCACTGATATTCAAGGCGCCGCCGTGGAATAACGACCACCCGCCGTGCGGGCCCTGCAACCGCCGCAGATAAATCGCGATTTTGGCTTCGAGAGCCGGGTTGGGCTCGCCCAGGAAGTGCTGCAATACGACGTACTCCGCCGCAATGGTCGCGTCGGCTTCGAGCTCGAAAACCCAATGACCATCCCCGCGCTGCTGCTTTACCAGCGCGGCGGTCGCCGCCTCGATGCCGCGCTCGAGACCCGACTCCGCAGGGCCGATGCGTGCCCGGCGCGCAACGACTTCGGGGTCCGGCGTCAGCCGTGCCTCACGCGATGAAGAATGCATAAGCGATCACATGTCCCGGCGGAGTTTCACATCGAACAGTCCGTGTCGCAGCACGATCCACAGCAACCTGGCGCATCCCACGCGGACCGGACGGCGTGGCGACGCCCATTCGCGTGCGACAAGACGCTGAAGTATATTCTGATAGACCGTCGCCATCAGCCGCGGGGCGCGCACGATGGCCAAGGGGTACTTCGCCATGAGCCGGTGCGCTTCGGCAAAGTGGCCGCGCGCACGGTCCACGACCGTTGCGCAGGCCTTGCCCAGCGCAGGGTGATCGAGAACGGTTGCCGGGTCGGTCTGGCCGATCCCCGCGCCGAGAAGCGCTTCGCGCGGCAGGTAGAGCCGCGCCTTCGCAGCATCCTCGTCCAGATCGCGCAGAATATTGGTCAGCTGCAGCGCGCGTCCCAGGTGGAAGGCGAGCGACGCCCCATCCTGTCCGGGAATCCCGAACACGCGTACCGAAAGGCGACCCACCGCGCACGCGACCCGATCGCAGTACAGATCGAGAGTGGCCAGGTCGGGAGCGCGGATGTCGGCGCGGGCGTCCATCTCCATGCCGTCGACGATCGAGAGGAAGTCCTCGCGTTGCAGGTCGAACACGCGTATCGGCTCGGCCAGCGCCCGCACCCGGCTCGTCGGTGCTCCCGCGAACAGCGCATCGATATCCCTGCGCCAGCGCGCCAGCTCGGCGAGGCGTGCTTGCCGGTCCCCGCGACCATCGGCTACGTCGTCGACCGCACGACAGAAGGCATAGATTGCGAACATGGCGCGGCGCTGTTCGGCTGGCAGCACGCGCATTGCCACGTAGAAGGAGCTGCCGGAAACCGAGGTTTCCGTGCCCGCGGGTGAGCTTGCGCCCGTCCCCATCGAAAGCGGCTCAGCCACTGTGCCTCGAGACCTCGCGCGCCGAGGTTCCGCGATGGACGCGTCCTTTCCACTCGCCGCCCCTGCCCCGCCTATGCTGGTATGCCGAGTCGAGCGTGAAGACGAGGTATGTCGCCGCAATCGCCGGCAGGGCCAAGCCCCACCACGGCGAGACCGCGTAGAGACGCAGCGTCGGTTGCAATGCCAGCGTCATCTGCGCCCAGGCCAGCGCTCCGAGCAGCTGTGCGGCGCCGCCGCCAAACAACGCCAGTGCGGGCGGCACCAGGTAGGTGAGGATCATCGCCGCAGTCGCGCCTGCGAGCAGCCACGGAGAGAACCGCAGTTGAGCGTAGGCGCAGCGCGCGATCATGTGCCGCATTTCGGCCAGCGATGCGTAGGCGCGCACGCTGTGCACGCGCTCGGTCAAGCCAAGCCAGATCGGACCGTGACCCTTGAGCAATCTAGCCAACGCGCAGTCGTCGATGAGCTCGCCGCGGATCGCCTCGATGCCGCCCACCGCCTGCAGCGATCGGCAATGCACCAGCATGCAGCCGCCCGCGGCCGCGGCGGTTGCCCGATCCGCGCGGTTGACCCAGGCGAACGGGTAGAGCATCTGGAAAAAGAAGACGAACGCCGGAATCAACGCGCGCTCGACCAAGCTTTGGCAGCGCAACTTTGCCATCAGCGAGGTTAACAGGAGACCGTCGCGAACGGCGCGCCGGACCAGCTCTGTCAGCGTTTCGTCAGCATAACGGATGTCGGCATCGCTCAACAGCAGATAATCCGGCGGTTCGGGCAAGGCTTGGGCCTGGCTGACACCGTGATGCATCGCCCACAGCTTGCCGGTCCACCCGTCGGGAAGGGCAGGCGCCGCCAGCACGGTCACGCGGTCGCACGCGCTTGCCGCTGCAGCGGCATGACGAGCCGCGGCTGCGGTGCCGTCGGTGCTGTGGTCGTCGACGACGATGATCGCAAGGCTGCCGCGATAATCCTGCCGCAACAGCGAACCGATGGTCCCGCCGATGACCGCAGCTTCGTTACGCGCGGGTACGACGGCGACTATGCGCGGCCAATGCGCATCTTCCGGGGCGATCGTAGGGCGCGCATCGTCGCGTTGCGCGGCGCGCCAAAAGCCACCGCGCGCTGCAAGCAGGTAGACCCAGATGACGCAGGAAAGCGAAGCGATCAGAATAGCCGTCATCGCAGATAACCCGCGCCGCGGAACCAGTCGACAGCGTCGCGTAGCCCCTGGACATAAGGGCGGGCCCGGAAGCCGAGCTCACGCTCGGCCTTCGCACTGCTGAAGAACATGCGCTGTCTGGACATGCGCAAGCCATCGAGCGTCAACAAGGGTTCGCGTCCGGTTCTCGCCGCGATCATCTCCGCCGCCACCGCCAGCGGATAAAGCGGCGCGCGCGGCAAGCTGAGCCTGGGCGGCCGCCGTCCGACGATGAGCGCGATAGCGCGGAGCATGTGCGCCAGCAACACGTTCTCGCCGCCGAGTATGTAACGCTCGCCGACCTTGCCGCGCATGAGCGCGGCGACATGTCCGGAGGCGACGTCATCGACATGCACGAGGTTGAGCCCGGTGTCCACGAACCCGGGCATGTGCCCGGATGCCGCTGCAACGATAACCCGGCCCGTCGGCGTGGGCCGGATGTCGCGCGGACCGACGGGCGTCGACGGATGGACGATCACCGCCGGCAGTGAGTCGCGCGCAATCATCTTCTCGACCAGTCGCTCGGCAACGATTTTGCTGCGCTTGTACGCGCCGATCGCCGCCGTCTCGGCCAGCGGCAGCGTCTCATCGGCTGGCTCGCCGTCTGCGCGCAGCGCCAGCGTGGCGACGCTGCTGGTGTACACGACGCGCTCGACGTCGGCGGAGAGTGCGGCTTGCATCACCGTGCGCGTGCCCTCGACATTGGTGCGTAGAATCGCGCCGGGGTCGCGCGCCCACAGACGATAATCGGCGGCCGCGTGCGCGACGTAGCGTATCCCGGCCATGGCGCGCGCGATTGCATTCTCGTCGCAGATGTCACCCTCGACGCTTTCGATCTCGAGCCCGGCGAGATTGCCGCGCGGGCTCTCGGCGCGAACGAACGTCCGCACCGGATATCCTGCGGCCAGAAACGCGCGGACAATCGCCGATCCGACGAACCCGGTCGCCCCTGTCACCAGCACCCGCCCGGCGTCGCTCATCAATGATTGGGAATCACCCATCCATCGAGTACGGCGAGGCGGATCGTCGAGCCCGCCGAAGGGGCTTCGCTCGACTGCAGCGAGAGGCTCAGCGTGGTGCCCGGGCTCAGCGCCGGGGCAGCGTCCATGATGGTACGCCCCCCCTGATACAACACCCTTGCCACCGTGGCCGCAAAACCTTGCCCGTCGTCGACGATGCGAAGATCTTCGGGGCGGATACAGATCTCTGCCGGTCCAATCGCCTGTCCGGCCGCGGAGCGTACTTGCCATTGCTGACCGAACAGCACGATCGAAGCGTGGCCATTGGCGAAGGTCGCTGTCACTTCGCCGCGCACGACGGCACCGGCGCCGACAAAGCGGCTGACGACGCCATCGCTTGGCATTCGATAGAGGATAGCCGGCGGCGCTGCCTGGCGCACGCGCCCGGCTTCCATCACCGCCACGCGATCCGCCACGCCGAGCGCTTCGGCCTGATCGTGCGTGACGTAAATCAGCGTCGCACGGGACAGATTGCGAAATGCCGCGATCTCGGAGAGCATGCGTGCGCGCAAATGCACGTCCAGGTTCGCCAGCGGTTCGTCCAGCAACACAACGCGTGCCTTCATCGCGAGACAGCGTGCCAGCGCGACGCGCTGCCGCTGGCCGCCGGACAGCTCTGCGGGCCGGCGATCGCCCATTCCCTCCAGCCCGACCGCCGCCAGCGCAGCGGCGACTTCGCGCGCGAGGTCAACGCCCTGCAGCTTGCGCACACGCAATGGATAGCCGATGTTCTCGGCGACTTTCATATGCGGCCAGAGCGCGTAGGACTGAAACACCATGCCGATGTGGCGATCCTCGGGCGCGATGTATACGTCCGGTCCGCTGACCACATCGGCGCCGAGTCGAATCGTCCCGCTGTCGGGTTGCTCGAAACCTGCGATCAGGCGCAGCAGCGTACTCTTACCGCAGCCCGACGGACCGAGCACGGCGAGAAACTCGCCATCGGCGACCGCCAGCGACACACCGTCGACTGCGACGATTTGTCCAAAGCGCTTGGTCACGCCATCGAGCGTCACGGCTGCCACGGCAGCACTCCCCGGGCGACGCGTGACGCCAGTGCATTGGCGACCAGCATCATCGTCAGCGTGACTGCAACGGCGACGACTGCCACCGCCGCGGCGGATACGGCATCGCCGGACTGCTCGAGGCTGAACAGGACTACGCCGACGGTTTCCGCACCCGACGACCAGAGCAAGGCAGAAACCGTCAACTCGTTGAATGCCGTCAGAAAGACCAGCATCCCGCCGGCCACCGCGGATGGCGCGACCAGCGGCAGGATCACGGTCGCAAGCCGGCGCGTGAAGCGGGCGCCGCTCATTCGCGCCGCTTCGTCCAGGCTGGGATCGACTTGCTGCAGCGCGTTGGTAACGGGCCGCAGCGCGAGCAGCAGGAACCGGGAAAGATAGGCGACAAGGATAATCCAGATGGTGCTGTAAAGACTGAAACCGAGCAGCGGCAGCGGTCGCAGGAAACAAAGGATCATCGCGATCGCAAGCACCACGCCCGGCAGAGCATAGGGCAGCTCGGCGGCGAAGCTGACGGCGCGCAGCACGGCAGCGCGGCGAACCACGAGCGAATAGCCGAGCGGCACCGAGACGATGACGAGCAGCGTCGCTGCAGCGGCCGAGAGCGTTGCGCTGTTGACGAATGCGCGTCTCGTCGCGGCATAGTCGAGGAGGACGAAATGGAAATTGGCTAGCGTCACGCTGCGAGACGTCAGCGCGACGCCGATCGCCGGTACCAGCGCGGTGGCGACGAGCGCCAGAAAAGGCAGCACGAGTATGAGCAGCAGCGCAGCCCAGCACGCGATTTCGACACTGCGGCGCCAGCGACCGAGCGACCATTCCGGCGCGGCGGTCGTCCATGTCGTCACGCGCACATCGCGCCGGCGCGCGAGCCAGCCGTTGAGCGCGAGGCCTCCCAGCGCAAGCACTGCGAGCAGCAGCGAGAGCGCGGCGACCTCGGAGAGCACGCTCGTGCCAAAGCCGGCCAGGCGCTGATAGATCAATGTCACCAGTACGGTGAACCCCGCCGGAATGCCGAGGAACGCCGGTATGCCAAAGTTGCCGATGTTGCCGACGAAGGCAAGCATTCCGCCTGCGGCGATGGCGGGGACCATCAAAGGCAACACGATGGTGCGCACAATACGCCACGGCTTGGCGCCGGCGGCCTGCGCAGCCTCGACCAGGTCGCGCGGCAGCGCACGCAGTCCCGCGCGCACCGCCAGAAAGACGACGGGCGCCTGCTCCAGACCGAGCAGCAGGATGATGCCCTGCGGACCGTACAGCGGGTGCGGCGTGCCGGGTGGTGGCGCAAGACCCAGCGCTCCGAGCAGGGTGCTGTTCGGTCCGAAGAGATCGATCCACGCCAGCGCCGTGACCTGCGGCGCGATCATCAACGGCAACATGAAGCAGAAAACCAGCGGCTTCTTGCTGCGCAAATCGGTAAGCGTAACGAGCAGCGCGAAGGCCCCGCCAAGCGCCACTGCGAGGACGACGCCGCCCAGCGACACCGTCAGCGTGTTCCGGGCAGCGCGCCAGACCGCAGGATTCTCGAGAACACCTGCAAGCAGTGCCGGATCGATCTTGCCTCCAGGCGCCAGCGCCTCCTGGGCGAGACGGCCGACCGGCACGACGGCCAGCAAGACGACCACACCGAGGAGCGTGAGGAAGGCGACACGCTCGCCGCGCGAAGCAGGGATCCACCGCATGAGCAGTAGCGCTTAGCCGCCGAACAAATCGGCAAAGCGCTTCTTGTTGAGCTCGTCGCGTTTCAGCAGCTCGCCGATGTCGACCGGAAGAATCTTGAGCGTCCCGACTTCGGGGAAGCCGGCCGGCGGCGCCACATCCTTGCGCGCCGGCAGATAGCCCTGGGCGGCCGCCATTGCCTGGCCCTCCTTCGAAAGGACAAAGTCGACGAACGCGCGCGCGGCAGCAGGATTCTTGGTCCCCCGTATGATCGCGGTCGGCTCGGTGACGATGGACACGCCTTCGGCGGGAAAGACGAAGTCGACTGGCGAGCCTTTGGCCTTCGCGTTGAGCGCCATGAATTCGACGATGATGCCGTACATCTTTTGGCCGCCCGCGACCGCGTTCAGGACGGCGCCGTTGCCGCGCAATGCAACAGCCGCATTCTTGGCCAGCGTCTCGTAATAGCTCGGGCCCAGCGCGGGGCTGGCGCTCAAAGCCCCCATGTGGATCGCAGCGGCGCCGGAGTAGAGCGGACTTGGCAGGACGACTTGCCCCTTCGCTTCGGACTTGAGGAGGTCCGCCCAGGAAGTCGGCTTGATCGGCGCCGACCGATTCACGACGATACCCGTTGTGATCAGCTTGGTGCCGAAGTAATTCTTCCCTTTGTCATAGGCATCGGCCGGGAATTGCTGGACATCGGCTTCCGGGTAGGCCTGGAGCTGCCCGGCGGCTTTCAGGCGCTCCATCGACAGCGCATCGGCGATCAGCAGCACATCGGCGCGCGGCTGACCCGCCGCGATCTCGGCCATGAGCTTGTTCATCACCTCGGTCGTCCCGGACCGAAAGATCTCCACTTCGACGCCGGGGTTCTTCTGCCGAAACCCATCGACGGTTTGCTGCGCATCGCGATCGGGTTGGGACGTGTAAAGAACCAGTTTTCCGGTGGCCTGTGCGGCAAGCGGACCTGCGATCAGCGTCGCGATTAAGCCAGCAAATAAGGTGATCGATTTCACAGTGCGATAGTTGCGGTTGGGTAGTGCGAGCCCCGGCGGGTGGGCCCGGGCAGGTTGACTTTGCCGCCGCGAGGGAGGCGTGGCCGGCATTTCGTGGATTGTATCAGCGGCAGGCAGACATGCATCGACACGCGAGGGACGAAATAGCCCACTCAGACGCCATCGGTCGCGGGGCGCGCCGCCAGCCGGCGCGGCGCCGGGGCAACGCCTAATGATCGGACGCTTTCGCGATCCCGCGAATGCGGCGCTTGACGAGATTGTTTAGTTCTAATATATTCAGTACCAATCAATCAGCCGGTCTTGGACCGGCATTGCGACGAAGCATCATGCGCATCCTCTGCATCGGCGGTGGGCCGGCTGGGCTGTACTTCGCACTGCTGATGAAGCGCGCCGATCCGCGCCACGCCATCCGCGTCGTCGAGCGCAACCGTCCCTACGACACATTCGGCTGGGGCGTGGTCTTTTCGGATCAAACGCTGGGCAACCTCGAACAAGCCGATCCCGAGACGGCAGGCCAGATCGTCGCGGCATTCAATCGCTGGGACGACATCGACGTCCACTTCAAGGGCCGCACGATCACGTCGAGCGGCCACGGTTTCTGCGGCATCGGCCGCAAGCGATTGCTGAACATCCTGCAGAGGCGATGCGACAATCTTGGCGTCGAGCTGGTGTTCGAGACGGAAGTCGTCGACGATGAGCGCGCGGCGCGCGAATTCGGCGCCGACATCGTGATCGCATCGGATGGCAGCAATAGCCGTCTGCGGAGCAAGTACGCCGACGCCTATGTTCCCGATGTCGAGCTTCGCCGCTGCCGCTTCGTATGGTTCGGCACGAAGAAGCCGTTCCGCGCTTTCACGTTCGCATTCGAGCCTACAGTTCACGGTTGGTTCCAGGCCCACGCGTATCAGTACGACGGCGACACGTCGACCTTCATCGTCGAGACGCCGGAAAGCGTCTGGCGGCAAGCGGGCCTGGACCGCGTGTCGCAGCAGGACGGCATCGCATTCTGCGAGCAGCTCTTCGCGCGCTATCTCGAGGGGCATCGGCTGATGACCAATGCGGCACACCTGCGCGGCTCGGCGATCTGGATCAAGTTCCCGCGCGTGATCTGCAAGACCTGGACGCGTTGGGGCCCGGCCAACGGCGGCACGGTGCCGATCGTGCTGATGGGCGATGCCGCGCATACGGCGCATTTCTCCGTGGGCTCGGGCACCAAGCTCGCGCTCGAGGACGCAATCGCCCTCGCCGGCGCGCTGCAACGTACGTCCGACACGCGCACTGCGCTCGCGGACTACGAAGCCGAGCGCAGCATCGAAGTGCTGAAGATCCAGAACGCCGCACGCAATTCCACCGAATGGTTCGAGAACGTCGAGCGCTACACGGCGTTCGAGGCGGAGCAATTCGCGTACAGCTTGTTGACGCGCAGCCAGCGCATCTCGCACGAGAATCTGCGCCTGCGCGATCGCGGGTTCGTCGCGGGTCTCGAGAGCTGGTACGCCGCGCGATCGCATCTCCCCCCGAAACCGGTGCCTCCGATGTTCACGCCGTTCAAGCTCCGCGGCGTGACGCTCAAGAATCGCGTCGTCGTCTCGCCGATGGCGCAGTACTCGTGCGTCGACGGCACGCCCGACGACTACTATCTCGTGCACATCGGAAGCCGCGCGCACGGCGGCGCGGGGCTCGTGTTCACCGAAATGGTGTGCGTGGCCGCCGACGCGCGCATCAGTCCCGGATGCGCCGGTCTCTATCGCGACGAGCACCGCAGCGCATGGAGGCGGATTGTCGGCTACGTGCATGGCCGAACGTCCGCCAAGATCGCCCTGCAGCTCGGGCATGCCGGGCCGAAGGGCTCGACGCAGCTCGGTTGGGAAGAGGCCGACGAGCCGCTCGCCGAGAGCAACTGGCCGCTCATTGCGCCATCTGCGATCGCGTACGGACCGCGCAACCAGCTGCCGCGCGCCATGACGCACGCGGACATGGGGCGGGTAACCGCCGAGTTCGTGTGCGCCGCGCGCTGGGGTGCGGAATGCGGATTCGACTGGCTGGAGCTGCATTGCGCGCACGGTTACCTGCTATCGGCGTTTCTCTGTCCGCTGACCAATCTGCGTACCGACGAATACGGCGGCAGCCTCGAGAATCGTCTGCGCTACCCGCTCGAAGTCTTCCGCGCCTTGCGCGCGGTATGGCCCGCCGACAAACCGATGTCGGTGCGAATCTCGGCTCACGACTGGGCGCCGGGCGGCAACACTGCCGACGACGCGGTGGTCATGGCGCGTGCGTTCAAGGAAGCCGGTGCCGATCTGATCGACGTGTCGTCGGGACAGACGACACGCATCGCAAGCCCGGTGTACGGGCGGATGTATCAAACGCCGTTCGCGGATCGCATTCGCAACGAGGTCGGCATCGCCGCGATGGCGGTCGGAGCGATCTTCGAGCCCGATCACGTCAACAGCATTCTGATGGCCGGGCGCGCCGACCTCTGTGCGCTCGCGCGGCCGCATCTTGCCGATCCCTACTGGGCGCTGCACGCGGCTGCGGCGCTGGGCTACGGCGAGGTCGAGTGGCCCGTGCAGTACCTGGCGGGCAAGGCGCAGCTCGAGCGCAATCTTGCGCGGGCCGCGCAGCTGGCGGCCGAGCGCCCTGAGGCCAACGGTTAGGCATGGCCTCGACCGCGTTGCGCAAGCCGGCTTCATCCGGCAGCGATCCCGAATCGAGGCTTAACGATGCGGATCACGCTGCGCTCAAGCTGTGGTTGCGTCTGTTGACCTGCACGACGCTGATCGAGAGGCGCATCCGTGGCGGGCTGCACCGGCAATTCGGGATGACCCTGGCGCGATTCGATCTCATGGCGCAGCTCGAGCGCGCGCCGGAAGGGCTCAAGATGGGTGAGCTGTCGCGGCGGCTGATGGTGACCGGCGGCAATGTGACGGGACTGACCGATCAGCTCGTGGCCGAAGGGCTGGTCGAGCGCAACGGCATTCCCGGCGATCGCCGCGCCTACGCGGTGCGACTGACCGCCAAAGGCAAGCGCACATTCGACGCCATGGCCGCCGAGCATGAGCGCTGGATCATCAAGCTGCTGTCCGGAATGCCGGCGGCGGATCGCGAACGCCTGCATGCGCTTCTCGGCCGAATGAAAGCAGTGCTCGGCGAAAGCGCAGTGGGACATACCGAGGAGGTCAAGCGATGAGCCTGCCGCAAGCGCGAAGGGAGCTCCGCGCCTATCGCGCGACGCATTTCGCGTACCAAACCGATGACGACGGGCGCGTCGCGACAATCACCTTGTCGCGGCCCGAGCGCAAGAACCCGCTGACCTTCGAGTCGTACGCCGAGCTGCGCGACCTGTTTCGCGCGCTTGCGCTGGCGAGCGACGTCAAGGCCATCGTGATCACCGGGGCCGGTGGAAACTTCAGCTCCGGCGGCGACGTGCACGACATCATCGGACCGCTCACGCGCATGAGCGCGGCGGAGTTGGAAGGTTTTACGCGCATGACCGGCGACCTGGTGAAGGCGATGCGCCATTGCCCGCAGCCGATTGTCGCGGCGGTGGACGGCGTATGCGCCGGTGCGGGTGCCATGGTCGCGCTTGCGTCCGATCTTCGCATCGGCACGCCGAGCGCGCGGACCGCGTTCCTGTTCGTTCGTGTCGGCCTCGCGGGGTGCGATATGGGCGCCTGCGCACTGCTGCCGCGGGTGATCGGGCAGGGACGCGCCGCCGAGCTTCTCTACACGGGTCGGGTCATGACGGCGGACGAGGGACTCGCGTGGGGTTTCTTCAACAGCCTCGTTGCTCCGCAAACAGTACTTGGCGAGGCGCGAGCCTTGGCGCGCAGCCTCGCCGAGGGCCCCACGTTCGCGCACGCCATGACCAAGGAGATGTTGCATCGCGAATGGGCCATGCCGATCGATGAAGCGATCGACGCGGAAGCGACCGCGCAGGCGATCTGCATGCAATCCGCCGATTTCCATCGCGCGTACGAAGCGTTTGCGACGAAGCGAACGCCTCGCTTCGAGGGGAAGTGACCGCGATGCGCCAGGATCATCTCGACTGGCCCTTCTTTGATGCGGCACATCGCAGCCTCGGCGCCGAGGCGATGCGGTGGGCGGCAGCGCGTGCGGCGGCAGAGCATCTGCCGCGCGACGTCGATGCCGCTTGCCGTCGTCTCGTCTCGGATCTGGGAGCGTCGGGTCTGTTGCGGCATTGCGTCCCGGCGCGCTTTGGCGGTGCGAGCGAGATGATCGATTCGCGGTCGATTTGCCTGTTGCGCCAAACGCTCGCGTACCAGGACGGCCTCGCCGACTTCGCCTTCGCGATGCAAGGCCTGGGCAGCGGCGCGATTGCGCTCGCCGGTGCCGATAGCGACGTTGCCGCCCGGTGGCTGCCGCGGGTGGCGCGCGGCGAAGCGATCGCCGCATTTGCGCTCTCCGAGCCCGACGCCGGTTCCGATGCGGCAGCGCTCACGACGCGGGCCACGCGGGATCGGGATGGCTGGCGCATCGAGGGTTGCAAGACATGGATCTCGAACGGCGGCATCGCGGACTTCTATTGCGTATTTGCGCGGACAAGCGCAGAGACCGGCGCGCGCGGCATCTCGGCCTTTGTTGTTCCGGCCGACGCGCCCGGGCTCGTCATCGCCGAGCGGATCGAAACCATGGCCCCCCACCCGCTCGCGCGGCTGGAGTTCCACGGCTGCCGCGTGCCGCAGGATCATCTGCTCGGCCCCGAAGGAGAAGGGTTCGCGCTGGCCATGCGCACGCTCGACATCTTTCGCGCTTCGGTCGGCGCGGCTGCGGTGGGCTTTGCCTGCCGGGCGCTCGATCTGTCGATAACACACGCGCGGGCACGCCCAATGCTGGGCGGTGTTCTTGGCGACCGCGATCTCACCCGGGCGACCATCGGTGAAATGGCCGCGGCGATTGACGCCGCGGCGCTCCTCGTCTATCGGGCGGCATGGCTGCGCGACGTGCAGAAAGTTCGCACCACCGTCGAGGCCGCAATGGCCAAGATGACCGCGACCGAATCCGCACAGCGTGTCATCGACGCGGCGGTTCAACTGCATGGCGCGCTTGGCGTGACGACCGGACAAACGATAGAGCGGCTGTATCGTGAGATCCGCGCTTTGCGTATCTACGAGGGCGCCACCGAAGTCCAGCAGCTCATCATCGGCAAGGCGATCCTGGCCGCGGGAGGCGAACCACGATGACTGCTACAGCCCACATCGACACGTTTGCGCGCGACAACCTGCCGCCGCGCGAGCAGTGGCCCGATCTCGTCTTCGATTTGCCGCATCTGCATTACCCCGCGCGGTTGAACGCTGCGGATGAGCTTCTCGACCGCGCGCTCGAACGCGGCTTTGGCGAACGCACCGCGATCGTCGCGCCGTCCGCGCTGCGCTGGACGTACGCGGAGCTGCTGCAGCAGGCGAACCGCATCGCGAGCGTCCTCGTTGAAGATCTCGGCGTCGTTCCGGGCAATCGGGTGTTGCTGCGCGCGCCGAACACACCGCTGATCGCCGCGTGCTGGTTCGCGGTCCTCAAGGCGGGCGCTATCGCGGTTCCGACGATGCCGCTGCTACGGGCAAAAGAGCTGACGGACGTCATCGTCAAGGCGGAAGTCTCGCACGCGCTCTGCGACGCCCGCCTGGCGGCCGAGCTCGACAGCGCGCGTGCCGCGTGCCCGTCGCTGCGGACAATCGCATTGTGTGCGACCGACGCCGTCGACGGGCTCGAGGCTCTTGCCCGAGGGAAGGCTCCGAGCTTCGACAACGTTCGCACGGCCGCCGACGACACGGCGGTGATTGCGTTTACTTCGGGCACGACGGGAAAGCCCAAGGGCACGATGCACTTTCATCGCGACCTGCTGGCGGCTTGCGATTGCTGGCCGCGCGCGATCCTTCGCGCGACGGCCGACGATCTATTCACCGGCAGTCCGCCGCTCGCCTTCACCTTCGGGTTGGGTGGCCTGCTGCTGTTTCCCTTGCGCATCGGGGCGGCGACGCTGCTGCTCGAAAAGCCCGCGCCGGAGGCGCTGCTGGCAGCGATTGCCGAGCACAAGGCAACCGTGCTCTTTACCGCGCCGACGTCCTACCGCGCGATGGCCGGAATGACGGCGCAGCATGATCTGCACACGCTGCGCAAATGCGTATCGGCCGGCGAAGCGTTGCCCGCCGCAACGCGGCAGCTTTGGAAAACGGCGACCGGAATCGAGATTATCGACGGCATCGGCTCGACCGAGCTTTTTCATATTTTCATTTCACACGACGAAGCGCATGCGCGTCCCGGGGCGACGGGTCTGCCCGTTCCGGGTTACGCCGCCTGCGTCGTCGACGACTCGGGCCGGCCGGTGCCTGCAGGTGTCGTCGGGCGCCTCGCGGTGAAGGGCCCGACCGGCTGCCGTTACCTCGCCGATCCGCGGCAGACGCAATACGTGAAGGACGGCTGGAACTACACCGGGGACGCGTATCTGATCGACGAGTCCGGTTACTTCGTTTTCCAGGCGCGCACCGACGACATGATCGTGAGCGCCGGCTATAACATTGCAGGTCCCGAGGTAGAAAGCGCATTGCTGCTGCATCCCGCCGTCGCGGAATGCGGCGTCGTGGGTGCCTCAGACGAGCGACGCGGGCAGATCGTCAAGGCGTACGTCGTGCTCAAGGCCGGATACACCGGAGACGAGGCGACCACGCACGCTCTGCAGGATTTCGTCAAGCAGACAATCGCGCCATACAAGTACCCTCGCGCGATCGAATACGTCCCGTCGCTGCCACGCACGGAGACCGGCAAGCTGCAGCGCTTCAAGCTGCGCCAGTCGGCGCAGGCAAAGGTCGTTTGGTCATGAAGATATTGCAGCCGGCGGACTGGGCGCCGCCCAAGGGCTATGCGAACGGCATCTCGGCTCGCGGTCAGCTGGTGTTTGTCGCGGGCCAGATCGGCTGGAATGCTGCGCAAGAGCTCGAGTCCACCGACCTGGTGGCGCAGGCGCGGCAGGCGCTTGCGAACATCGTCGCCGTGCTCGCAGAAGCCGGCGCGCGTCCCGAGCACATCGTTCGAATGACCTGGTACGTGATCGACAAGCGCGAGTATCGCGATGCGTACGGCAAGCTCGGCGCGGTTTATCGCGAAGTCATCGGGCGCCATTTCCCGGCAATGACCGCCGTCGAAGTAAACGGTCTGCTCGAAGACGGCGCAAAAATCGAGATCGAGGCCACGGCGGTTATTCCGGACCGAGCGGCGAACGCTTGACGCCAATTCATTGGCGCGCGTTCCCGCGCAACGCCGCGGCCGGATGAATCCGGCCCCACGAAAAGGCGGCGCGGCCAGATGAGGCGTCGCCCGGATGAATCCGGCCCCGCGAAGGGCGCGAGCTCATTCCGCGCCTAGTTCCGGCAACGGGCGTTTGCGTTCGAGGTGATAGCGGACGAGCGCGGCGAAATGGTATACGGCGTGGACGAACTTTCCATAGGGCAGCGTGATGAATAGCGCCATCACC
>DASXQW010000128.1:0-16323 GCA_036506975.1 Casimicrobiaceae bacterium
GTGAATATTTCGCCGGCCGTCGCCGACGGTACATTCGGCCTGCGCGGCTGTTCCTGGTGCTCTCCATCGCGTTGTTCGCGCTGCTGCGGTTCGCGAGCGAGCCACCGATGCTCATCGATCAAAATCTGACCCAGGCCGAGCGCGACGAATTTGGCGCGAATGACGCGGATTCCGAAAGGCATACCGGTCTGAATATCGGCCCGGACCTCAAGCTCAGCATCAACATCGGCGCAAATGCGTGGCTCGATCCTCTGCGGCGGCGTATCGATCTGTTCAACCGGCTGTCGCGGCAGGAGCGGGGCGAACAGATCTTTGCCGGGATGCTGCGCTATGGGCCGTACGCGGCATTCGCGCTGCTGCCATTGTTCGCGTTGCTCATGAAGCTGGTCTACGTCGGGCGCATTCGGAGGTACCCGCTACGGCCGCAGCGCTACGCGGCGCATCTCGTGTTCGGTGCGTACAACCACGCCTTTCTGTTCCTGGTGGGCGTTCTGGTCGTGCTGCTGCCGCTCGCATTGCTGCGCGGCGCGCTCATCATTTGGGCAATCGTGTACTTGCTCTGGTCGATGAAGAACGTCTACGGCGGCCAGTGGTCGGGCGTGATCGCACGCGCGTTCGTCCTTCTTTTCGCATATTCGGTCTTCTTCGCCTTGATGATCAGCGGGCTCGTCGTCGCTGCGATCATGCTTCGCTGATATGCGCCCGCCTTGCTCCGCGTCGGTGAATCCGCGCTTTACGCCCTTGCAATGTCGACCGTCGAGCCTCAAATAGTTGAGTGATTCGGTCGGATATGGGAAAATCGGCTCATGTTTAGTCGACTTCGCGAAGACATCGCGGTTGTCTTCGATCGCGATCCCGCCGCCCGCAGCGCTTGGGAGGTTCTGACCTGCTATCCCGGGTTGCATGCCTTGACTTGGCATCGCTGGGTGGCACATCCCCTCTGGCACGGCGGTTTCCGCTGGTTTGCGCGCTGGCTTTCCCATTGGGGGCGGTGGCTCACCGGCATCGAGATCCACCCCGGAGCAACCATTGGGCGCCGGGTATTCATTGACCATGGGATGGGCGTGGTCATCGGGGAAACTGCGGAAATCGGAGATGACTGCACCCTTTATCACGGGGTAACGCTCGGCGGCGTGAAATGGGAAAAGACCAAGCGTCATCCAACGTTGGGGCGTAGGGTAGTGATCGGTGCCGGTGCCAAGGTCCTAGGGCCGATCTTGGTCGGAGATGGCGCCAAAGTGGGGTCCAATGCCGTGGTCGTGCGCGATGTCCCCGCAGGGGCGACCGCCGTTGGAATTCCGGCCCGGATCGTCACCGAGGACGATGTTCTGCGCCGCGAGAAGCAAGCGGCCAAGATCGGGTTTTCGGCCTATGCGATCAGCGCGGACATGAACGACCCGATGGTCCAGGCAGTGCATTCGCTCCTCGACCATGCCGCCGCTACCGAGGAGAGGTTCAAAAAGCTGGTCGAGCTCCTGCAGCGGGGCGGGTTCGACTGCGCTGACGCCAAGGCGACTGCCGACCGGTTCGACCCGGAGCGTATCAACAAAATGCTTGAGTGAACCAATAGGGCTTTTAGTTGACTAAATTGATCGGGAATTATAGAATTTACGTTGCCCGGCGGAGGTAAGCGCCGGCCGGCCGGGATAAAAGACTATGCGATTGACGACCAAAGGACGTTTCGCGGTAACCGCAATGATCGATGTTGCGATGCACAACAGCCAGGGCCCAGTGACCCTGGCGGGTGTCGCTGAGCGACAGAAGATTTCATTGTCGTATCTGGAGCAGCTATTCGGGAAGTTACGCCGCGACGGATTGGTCGATAGCGTGCGTGGGCCAGGCGGTGGCTATAACCTCGCCCGGCCGGCGACGAACGTCTCAGTCGCGGACATCATCACCGCGGTCGATGAGCCGATCGATGCGACGAAATGCGGCGGCAAAGAGAACTGCCAGGACGATAAGCGATGCATGACGCACGAGCTGTGGGCGAACCTGAACACGCATATTTTCGCTTTTCTGAGCTCGGTGACGCTGGAGCAGCTCGTCCGGCAGCAGGACAAGCAGGAAGTGGCGGTTTTGCAAGATCATCGCCTGCCGGGCAAGAAGCCCGAGCCTGCCGCGGTCGTTTGAAAACTCACCCAGCTCGAGTTCCTGAACAGTGATGAAAAAACCGATCTACCTCGATTACTCCTCGACGACGCCGGTCGACCCGCGCGTCGCGGCCAAGATGATTCCCTATCTGACCGAGCATTTCGGCAACCCGGCTTCGCGTTCGCACTCGTTCGGCTGGGAAACCGAGAAGGCGGTCGAGGAGGCGCGCGCGGAAGTGGCGCGTCTGGTGAATTGCGATCCGAAGGAAATCGTCTGGACTTCAGGCGCGACCGAGGCAATCAACCTCGCGCTCAAGGGCGCGGCGCATTTCTACAAGGACAAGGGCAAGCACCTCGTCACAGTCAAGACCGAGCACAAGGCCACGCTCGATACCATGCGCGAGCTCGAGCGCGA
This sequence comes from Casimicrobiaceae bacterium, assembly GCA_036506975.1. Lineage (GTDB taxonomy): Bacteria > Pseudomonadota > Gammaproteobacteria > Burkholderiales > Casimicrobiaceae > PALSA-1003. The sequence goes on from DASXQW010000128.1 coordinate 2,506, forward strand.
CGGGTTCGAGGTCACATACATGGACGTAGAGGAAGACGGGCTCCTTGACCTGGAGAAGTTCAAGGCGGCGCTGCGACCGGACACGATCCTGGTCTCGGTCATGTATGTCAACAACGAGATCGGCGTGATTCAGGATATTCCAGCGATCGGCGAGATCTGCCGCAGCCGCGGCATCATATTCCATGTCGACAGTGCGCAAGCCACCGGCAAGCTGCCCATCGATCTCGCGGCGCTCAAGGTGGACCTGATGAGCTTCTCGGCGCACAAGACTTACGGCCCGAAGGGCGTTGGTGCGTTGTTCGTCCGCCGCAAGCCGCGCGTGCGCATCGAGGCACAGATGCATGGCGGCGGCCACGAGCGCGGCATGCGCTCGGGCACCCTGCCCACGCACCAGATCGTCGGCATGGGCGAAGCGTTCCGGCTGGCACGGCTGGAGATGGCAACCGACAACGAGCGTATCCGCATGCTGCGCGACAGGTTGCGGCAAGGCCTATCCGAGATCGAAGAGATCTATGTCAACGGCAACATCGAGCGGCGCGTGCCGCATAACCTCAATGTAAGCTTCAACTTCGTCGAGGGCGAGAGTCTGATCATGGCGATCAAGGATGTCGCGGTTTCGTCAGGCTCGGCGTGCACGTCGGCGTCGCTGGAACCGTCGTACGTGTTGCGCGCGCTTGGCCGAAGCGACGAGCTGGCGCATAGCTCGATTCGCTTCACCGTCGGGCGGTTCACGACGGAAGAAGAGATCGATTACACGGTCGACTTGCTGAAGAGCAAGATCGCCAAGCTGCGCGAGCTATCGCCTTTGTGGGAAATGCACCAGGAAGGCATCGACCTCAATACCGTGGTATGGGCCGCGCACTGACGGCCGGTTGGAAGCGTAAAGGAGTACTGAAATGGCTTATAGCGACAAGGTTCTGGATCATTACGAAAACCCGCGCAATGTCGGCTCGTTCGCGAAGGATGCGGATGACGTCGGCACAGGCATGGTCGGCGCGCCGGCCTGCGGCGACGTGATGAAGCTGCAGATCAAGGTGGGTCCCGACGGGCGGATCGAAGACGCCAAGTTCAAAACGTACGGCTGCGGGTCGGCGATTGCGTCCTCGTCGCTCGTCACCGAGTGGGTGAAGGGCAAGACCCTCGATCAGGCGACAGGCATCAAGAACACGCAGATCGCCCAGGAGCTGTCGCTGCCGCCGGTGAAGATCCACTGCTCGATCCTGGCCGAAGACGCGATCAAGGCTGCGGTTGCCGACTATCGCAAGAAACATGGCGGCGAAAGCCACCCTGAGGGTAAGACCGTCGCCGCGCAGAGCGCGCCCCTGGCGGCCGATTGAGCGATAGACGCATGGCGATTACGCTGACGGAGAGCGCGGCGAAGCACGTATCCAACTTCCTGAGCCGGCGCGGGAAGGGCGTGGGCTTGCGTCTGGGCGTGCGGACGACGGGGTGTTCCGGCCTCGCCTATAAGCTCGAATACGCCGATGAGGTTCGCCCCGAGGATCACCGCTTCGACAGCCACGGCATCACGGTTGTGGTCGATCCCAAGAGCCTGCCCTACCTCGACGGCATGGAGCTCGACTTTGCAAAGGAAGGATTGAACGAGGGCTTCAAGTTCAACAATCCCAACGTGAAGGACGAGTGCGGCTGCGGTGAATCGTTCAACGTTTGAACGGCCGCGCTTCGATCCGCAGCACCCCATCCATGACGTCATCCTCGGGCGAGCGGCAGCAAGGCCCGGGGATCCCGCTTAAGGGTCATCTGGATTCCCGCGACCCTGTGCCCGCGAAGGCAGGGAGCGGGAATGACGTGGGCTTCCCCGGTGCATCTCCCCCGCAAGAGGGGAGGCGCAAATGATCGACTTCTCCCAGAACTACTTCGCACTCTTCGGCCTGCCACAGCGCTACCGCTTCGATCCAGAAGAGCTCGATGCCGCGTACCGCGCGCTGCAGCGCGTGGTACATCCCGATCGCTACGCCTCGGCGGGCGACGCGGAGCGCCGCGTGGCCCTGCAATCCTCCGCGCGCGTCAACGAGGCGTACCGGGCGCTCAAGGATCCTGTCGGCCGCGCGCAGTACCTGCTGTCGTTGCGCGGGATTGACGCGCTCGCGGAAACGAACACCGCGCTGCCGGCGGAGTTTCTGCAGCGCGAGCTCGAGCGGCGGGAGGCGGTCGGCGAAGCGCAAGCTGCGCGCGATACAGACCGCCTTGCCGTCCTGTTGCGCGAGGTGCGCTCCGAAGCCGCAGCGCTCGAGTCTGCGCTGGCCGATCATCTCGAAGCGGAGGCGTGGGAGAACGCGCGCGACGCCGTGCGCGAATTGCGATTTCTCACCAAAGTCGCCGGCGACATCGAGGCGGCAATCGGCGAGGTCGAAGGCTGATGGCGCTCTTGCAGATCGCCGAGCCGGAATCCGCGCCGGCTCCGCATCAACATCGGCTTGCGGTCGGCATCGACCTCGGGACCACCAACTCGCTCGTCGCGACGGTGCGTCACGGCATTCCGGTCGTGCTGCCCGACGCGGAGGGCCGGCCGTTGCTGCCCTCGATCGTGCGTTACAGCGATCACGGCGTCGATGTCGGCTATCCGGCGCAGGACGAGTTGGTCGTCGACCCCAAGAACACGATCGTGTCAGTCAAGCGACTGATGGGACGAGGTCTGGCCGATCTCTCCGATGCGAGGCGCTTTCCGTATCATTTCATCGACGCGCCGGGCATGGTGCAGATCGAAACCCGCACCGGAATACGCACGCCCGTCGAGATCTCGGCCGAGATACTGCGTACGTTGCGGCTGCGCGCCGAAGCAAGCCTCGGCGGCACGCTGGCGGGCGCGGTCGTGACCGTGCCCGCGTACTTCGACGATGCGCAGCGGCAAGCGACCAAGGACGCGGCCCAACTCGCGGGTTTGAACGTACTGCGGCTCCTGAATGAGCCGACAGCGGCAGCGATCGCCTACGGCCTCGACAATGCCTCCGAAGGCACGTACGCGGTTTATGACCTGGGCGGCGGGACTTTCGACCTGTCGATCCTCAAGCTGTCGCGCGGCGTCTTCGAGGTGCTCGCGACCGCCGGCGACACCGCGCTCGGCGGCGACGATTTCGATCATCGCATCTATTGCTGGGCGCTGGAGACTTCGCACGTCGGTCCCGTGTCGGCGTCCGACACGCGGCTTCTCATGCTCAAGGCGCGCGAGGCGAAGGAGAATCTGACCGCGCACGCATCGACTCCGCTCGTCGCGACGCTGTCGACGGGCGAGCGTATCGATCTGACGCTGACGGCGGCGACCTTTACCGCCATTACGCAGACGCTGGTAGGCAAGACGCTCGGCCCTGTCAGGAAGGCGCTGCGCGATGCGAAGCTCATGCCCGCGGACATCGACGGCGTCGTCATGGTCGGAGGCGCCACGCGCATGCCGCAGGTCCAGAAGGCGGTCGCGACGTTCTTCGGCGCTCCGCCGCTCAACAACCTCAACCCCGACCAGGTCGTCGCGCTCGGAGCCGCGATTCAAGCGAACGTGCTCGCGGGCAACCGCGCGCATGACGAAGACTGGCTCTTGCTCGACGTCATTCCCCTGTCGCTGGGCCTCGAAACAATGGGCGGCTTGACCGAGAAGATCATCCCGCGCAACGCAACGATTCCGATCTCCCGGGCGCAGGAATTCACGACCTTCAAGGATGGCCAGACCGCGATGGCGATTCACGTCGTTCAGGGCGAGCGCGAGAAGGTCGCCGACTGCCGGTCGCTTGGGCGTTTCGAACTGCGCGGGATTCCGCCGATGGTCGCGGGAGCAGCGCGTATCAGCGTGACGTTCCAGGTCGACGCCGACGGCTTGCTGGCCGTGTCGGCGCGCGAGAAGACGACAGGCGTCGAGGCGGCGATCACGGTCAAGCCCTCGTACGGGCTTGCCGACACCGAAATCGCGCGCATGCTCCAGGAATCGCAGGCCCACGCGGTCGACGACATGGAGGCGCGCGCGCTGGGCGAAGCGCAGGTCGAGGGCGAGCGGATGCTCGCTGCGACGATGAGCGCGCTCGACGCCGACGGCGATCTGCTCGCGCCCGAGGAGCGGGCGGAGATCGACGTCGCGATGGCGACGGTGCGCCGGCTCGTTGTCGGCGTGGACCGCCACGCGCTCCATGCTGCCGTCGCCGCGCTGAACCGCGCGACCGAGACCTTCGCCGCGCGGCGCATGGATCGCAGCGTCTCCAGTGCCCTCGCCGGCCGCAGCGTCGATTCGCTGGCGCAGGATTAAACCCGTATGCCGGAGATCGTCGTCCTGCCGCACGCGGAGCTTTGTCCGGAGGGCAAGACTTTCGAGGCCGCGAAGGGGGAGTCGATCTGCGATAATCTCCTCGACCACGGCGTCGAGATCGAGCACGCCTGCGAAAAATCCTGTGCCTGCACGACCTGTCACGTGATCGTGCGCGAAGGATTCGACTCGCTGTCGCCGTCCTCCGAAGACGAGGACGACCTTCTCGACCGCGCCTGGGGTCTCACCCCCGTGTCGCGGCTTTCCTGCCAGGCGAAGGTCGGCGATTCGAAGCTCGTCATCGAGATCCCGAAATACACGATCAATTACGCCAAGGAAATCACCAAATGAAATGGACCGACAGCCGCGAGATCGCGATCGCGCTTGCCGATGCGCATCCCGACGTCGATCCTAATCGCGTGCTCTTTACCGACCTGCGGCGCTGGGTGCTCGAATTGCCCGGCTTCGATGACGATCCAAAGCACAGCGGCGAAAAGATTCTGGAAGCGATCCAGATGGCCTGGATCGACGAAGGCGGCTTCGAGGAGGAATGAAGGCGCCGCCCATGGCCCGGGCATCCCCGGATCAAGTCCGGCGTCAGCCCGGGCTACGTAAACAGGTTGAGGATCGCGTCCAATCCGCAGTAGTCGATCGCGTAAGTCGTCTCCGCCCGGACGATCGGCTTGGCGTGATAGGCGACGCTGACGTCGGCGAGCCGCAGCATCGGCAGGTCGTTGGCGCCGTCGCCTATCGCCACGATCAGCCCGTCGCCGCCTTTGAGCTCGCGCCCGAGATGCGCGAACGCCGCAGCCTTCACCTGACCGTCGACGATATCGCCGGAGATGCGCCCGGTGAGGCGGCCGCCGGCGATCTCCGGCGTGCTGGCTACGATATGGTCGAGACCGAGTCGGGCCTTGAGCCGCTCGGCGAAGAAGGTGAAGCCGCCGGAAACGAGGAGTGTCTTGGCACCGGCGCGGGCGAATCCGGCGAGCATGCGCTCAGCGCCCGGCGATAGCTTCAGGCGCTCGTCGTAGACGCGCGCGAGCGCAGTCATATCGAGGCCCGCGAGCAGCGCGACGCGCCGAGTCAGGCTCTCGCGGAAGTCGATTTCACCGCGCATGGCGCTCGCGGTAATCGCGGCGATCTCCGGCTTGATGCCTTGCAAGTCGGCGATCTCGTCGATGCATTCGATGCTGATCAGCGTCGAGTCCATGTCCATCGCCACCAGCCGCACGCGGTCGAGGCGTTGGTCGTCCGGCACGAAACCGCAGTCGATACCTGCCTCCGCACACAGCTCCGACACGCCGCCTCGCTGCCGCGCGGGCGATAGGCGGAACGCCTGGGTGCTCGCGGCCGAGAGCGCAATGATCGCGTCGGCTTCCGCCAGGCGCGCCAGCTGCTTGATCCACGGCGTGTCGATATCGGGAGCCTGGACGACGAGATCCATGCGCGCCATCACGTCGCCCTGGCGCGCTTCTTTTTTCCGTTTCCGTTGCGTGCTGAGGCGATCGGCGGCGGCGCATCGGCCAGCACGAAGTCGATCTTCGCCTGTTCCAGATCGACGCGCGCCACCTTCACGACAATGCGGTCGGCAAGTCGCCACGTCTTGCCGCCGCGCTCCCCGACGAGCGAATGGTGAATGGCGTCGAAGTGGAAGTAGTCGCTGCCGAGCTCGGTCACGTGCACCAGACCGTCGATGTTGAGACCGTCGAGCGTCACGAACAGGCCGAAATGCGTCACGCCGCTGACGGTCCCGGCGAACGTTTCACCGACTCGATCCTGCATGTAGTAGCACTTCAGCCAGTTCTCGACGTCGCGCGTCGCATCGTCCGCGCGGCGCTCGGTCAGCGAACAGTGCACGCCGAGCTCCGCCCAGGTCGCGCCGCCAGTGCGATAGCGCTCTCCGGCGAGGCAGGCCTTGATGCAACGATGAATCAAAAGATCGGGGTAGCGCCGGATCGGCGAAGTGAAGTGCGTATAAGCGTCGTACCCGAGTCCGAAATGCCCGACGTTCTCCGGGCTGTAGACCGCCTGTTGCAGCGAGCGTAGCAAGACCGTTTGCAGCAGGTTGAAGTCAGGCCGGCCGCGGATCTTCTCGAGGAGTCTCGCGTAATCGGCCGACGTGGGATTGTCGCCTCCGGAAAGCGATAATCCGGATCCCGCGAGGAATTCCTTGAGCGCCTCGAGCTTTTCCGGCGTCGGACCTTCGTGAACGCGGAATAGCGCAGGCTGCTTCTGTGCCAGCAGGTATCCGGCGGTGCAGACATTCGCCGCGAGCATGCACTCTTCGATGAGCTTGTGCGCATCATTGCGAGCAACGGGCACGATTGCCTCGATCTTGCCGCGAGCGTCGAATTCCAGAGCAAGCTCGATCGTATCGAAGTCGATTGCGCCGCGTTTCGCGCGCGCAGCGGACAAAAGCTTGTAGAGAGCGTGGAGGTTTTGCAAGTGCGGCAACAAGGCCTTGTCCCCGGCCGTGGCGTGCGACGGATGTGACAGCCAGTCCCAGACCTGGTTGTAAGTCAGCCGCGCTCGCGAATGCATGACCGCAGGATAGAAACGGTATTCGACGATGTTTCCGTGACTATCGACGGCGATGTCGCAGACCATGCAGAGCCGGTCCACGCCGCCTTTCAACGAACAGAGCTCGTTGGACAGCTCTTCGGGCAACATCGGGATCACACGGCGCGGAAAATACACCGATGTGCCGCGCTCGCGCGCGTCGCGATCGAGCGCATCGCCGTCGTGGACGTAGTGACTGACATCGGCGATGGCGACGACGAGCCGGAAGCCCTTGCCGGCGCGCTCGCAGTAGACCGCATCGTCGAAATCCTTCGCAGTCTCGCCATCGATCGTGACCAGCGCCAGGCTCGTGACGTCGACGCGGCCCTTGCGGTCGGCGGCACGCAGTTCGACCGGCAGGCGCGCGGCCAGCCGACGGGCCACGGTGGAGAACGCGTGCGGCAAGTCATGCTTGCGCAGCGCGATCTCGATTTCCATGCCGGGGTCGGCGTAGCTGCCAAGCACTTGCACCACCTTTGCCAGCGGCTCGCGGTGCGCGGAGGGCTGCTCGATCAACTCGGCGACGACGACCTGACCCGCTTTGGCGTCGCCGCGCATGTCCGGAGGCACGAGGATGTCCTGGTTGATGCGTTTGTTCTCGGCGACCAGGAACCAGATGCCGCGGTCCTCGTAGAGTCTGCCGACGATCTGGCGGTTGGCGCGCGAGAGCACGTCGATGATCGCGCCCTCGGCCCGGCCGCGGCGGTCGATGCCGATTTGACGCGCCGTCGCGCGGTCGCCGTGCAGCGCCTTGTGCATCTCTTTCGGCGACAGGAAGAGATCGGGACCGCCCGCGTCGGGCACGAGGAATCCGTAGCCGTCGGGGTGTCCCTGGACCGTGCCCGTGACGAGATCGAGCTTGGCGACGACGCACAGCTCCCCCTTGCGATTGGTCATCAGCTGCCCGTCGCGCTCCATCGCGGCAAGCCGCCCCGCGAACGCATCGCGCTCCGCCGCGCCGCGCACCCCGAGCGCGGCTGCAAGATCGTCGGCGTGCATCGGGGTGGCGCGTTCGCGCAGCTGTTCGAGAATTTGATCGCGACTTGGAATGTCGACGTCGCCGTGACGACTGCGCGACGCGCGAGTCACCGCGCGAGTCGCGGTTGAGGCGTTGCTGCGCGGTACTTTCTTTGACAATGCAGAAGCTCCCTTTTAAAATTACACGTTTGCCCAGGTGGCGGAATTGGTAGACGCACATGGTTCAGGTCCATGCGCCAGTAATGGTGTGAAGGTTCGAGTCCTTTCCTGGGCACCAGGACTTTACCGCGACGCTACGCAGCGTCGCTTCGCACCGCACACTCCCCGGTACCGATAGACAAAGGCGGCGCGAGGCGCGGCCTGTCGCGGCTTCCGACCCCGCCGGAGTCCATCACGCGAGCCGCGCCCTCAGCGCTTCCGGCCGCAGCGTGTCGTAGATTTCGAATGGCTGGTGAATCCAAGGGTTCTCGACCAGATGATCGACGTAATAATCGGGCTTGAAGACCGAGTGCCCCTTGTACCAGAGTACCGCGCTGCGGATATCGGTAATGTGCGAGAAGCGCTTAGGCAGCGTCTTGTACACCGCCTCGAGCGTATGGCCCGAATCGACCATGTCGTCGACCAGCAGCACGCGCTCGCCTAGCCGCTGTGCGGTCATCGTCATGTGCTCGGCGATCACGAGCTGGCCGCGGATCGTGCCGCCCTCCGCCGTATACGAATGCGTGGACAATATCGCCAGCGGCACTTCGTAGATGCGCGACAGAACATCGCCGACTCGCAATCCCCCGCGCGCGATGCAGATGATCTGGTTGAATCGCCAGTCGGAATCGTAGACCTTGAGCGCAAGACGTTCGACCAGTGTGTTGTATTGTTCCCAGCTGACGTTGAGCGTCATGATCGTCTCGTTATGTTCTCATTGTCGTTGTTGCGAGCGGGCCGGTCAGTGAAACGGATGATGCACCAGGATCGTCTCGTCGCGGTCGGGGCCAGTCGAGACCATTGCGATCGGCACGCCGGTTAGCGTTTCGATCCGGCGCAGATAAGCGCGCGCGGCGGCCGGCAGCGCTTCGAAGCTCTTGACGCCGAAGGTGCTTTCGCTCCAGCCGGGAAGCTCCTCGTAGACCGGCTCGCAAGCGGCAACCGCTTCGGCACCGGTCGGCAGCAACGCAACCGGCTCGCCGTCTACGCGATAGCTGGTACAGACCTTGATCGACGGCAGTCCGTCGAGGACATCGAGCTTGGTGATGCAAAGGCCGTCGACGCCGTTCAGTTGCAATGAGCGCGCGAGCGCGGGAATGTCGAGCCAGCCGCAACGGCGCGGCCGCCCCGTGACCGAGCCGAACTCGTTGCCGCGCTTGGCGAGCCGGGTCCCGATGGCATCGTTCAACTCGGTCGGAAACGGTCCGGTGCCCACGCGGGTTAGGTACGCCTTGACGATGCCGAGCACATAATCGAGCATCTGCGGGCCGATGCCCGCGCCGGGCGCCGCGGCGGCGGCAACGCAATTCGACGACGTCACGTACGGATACGTGCCGTGATCGATGTCGAGCAGCGCGCCCTGCGCGCCCTCGAACAGCAGCGACTCTCCGGCGCGCCGGGCGGCCTGCAGCAGTGCCGCCACGTCGGCGACCATCGGCTGCACGGCCGGAGCGAGCGCCAGCGTCGCGTCGAGCGTCTGCCGATAGGCGACCGGCTCGCACTTGAAATACTGCGTCAGCACGAAGTTATGGTATTCGAGCACGCGCTCGAGCTTTGTGGCGAAGCGGTCGGGATAGAACAAATCCTGCACGCGCAGCGCGCGCCGCGCGATCTTGTCTTCGTAGGCCGGGCCGATGCCGCGGCCGGTGGTGCCGATGCGCGTCTCGCCCATCGCCGCCTCGCGCGCCTGATCGAGTGCAACATGGTAGGGCATGACCAGCGGGCATGCCGGCGAAATCGCCAGCCGGGAGCGCACTTCGATGCCGGCTCCTTCCAGCTCGCCGATCTCCTGCAGCAGCGCCGTCGGCGAGACGACGACGCCGTTGCCGAGATATACGCGCACGGAGGGCCGCAGAATGCCGGAGGGAATCAGGCGCAGGACGGTCTTCTTGCCGCCGATGACGAGCGTGTGGCCGGCGTTATGGCCGCCCTGAAAGCGGACCACGCCCTGCGCGTGCTCGGTCAGCCAGTCGACGACTTTGCCCTTGCCTTCATCGCCCCACTGCGTGCCGATGACGACGACGTTCTTGCCTTTGGGGTCAGACATGGGGTCAGAGACGACTTTCCAGCTCTGGTTATGACTAACGATTGATTACGTGGAAAGTCGTCTCTGACCCCAGCCCTGCCAGCTGGCGCAGATCGAGGGTGAATCCTGTCGCAGGGCGGGCGCGACCGAACGCCTTGCCGATGCCGTCGTAACGCTCTCCGCGGCCGATCGCGTTCGGCTCGCCGGCGGTGAACACCGAAAAGCTCGCGCCGCTCTGGTAGTGGTAACCGCGCAGATCGGCGAGATCGATGTGCAGCGCTTCGACGCGATCGCGTGCGGCCTGCGAGAGCGTTTCCAGCGTCGTCAGCGCCGCGGCGATCGAAGGCGTATCGGGTAACTGCGCGCGCGCCCGGTTCAGCACTTCGGCCGCCGGTCCGTACAGCGTCGGCAGCGCCACGAACGCGTCCCGCCACGCCGCAGGAAGCCTCGCCGTCAGCTCGGTCACCGCTGGCACGTCCTTGGTGCGCATGGCGGCGAAGAGCTCGGTGTCGCCGCCATTGCCCGCAATGCGCGCGCCGTTCGCCAGCGCGCGATACACGCCGACATGGCCGAGATCGAGGTGCAGGCCGTGCACCCGCGCTGCGTCCAATGCCGACAACAGCAGGCCGAGAACCTCCCGATCGGCTGCGATGCCGGGGTCGCCGTAGAGCTCGGCGCCGATCTGCAACACTTCGCGCGACTGCGACACGCCGGTGGCCACGGTGCGCAGCACACTCCCCGCATAACACAACCGCGTCACGCCGGGCTCGTTGAGCAGGTGCGCGTCGATGCGCGCGACTTGCGGAGTCATATCCGCGCGTACCCCGAGCAAGCGTCCGGAGAGCGGATCGGTCAGCTTGAAGGTCTGCAGCTCGAGATCACGGCCGGTTCCGGTGAGCAGCGAATCGAGGTGCTCGATCAGCGGCGGCTGGACGAGGCGGTACCCGTGATCGCGGAAGTGGTCGAGCAGTGTCCGCCGCAAGCTCTCCAGCCGCTCCGCCTCGGCGGGCAGGATATCGTCGATCTGCTCGGGGAGCATCCACTTACGCATAAAGAAATACCAGCAGGATGATACCGATGCCGATGGAGATCAGGCCGATGAAACGAAGTTGTCCGTCGGAAAGATCGGTGAGCCGGCGAAACGCGTCGCGCCAGGCGCGCGGAGCGACCAGCGGCAGCAACCCCTCGAGCACCAGCACCAGCGCACACGCTGCCAGGAACGTTTCCGGCACCGCGTGTCTCCCTCGGCTGGATCGTTACTTGCTGCGGGCACGTGGCGCGCCCTTGGCGCCGCCGCCGGACTGCTTCAGGTACTGGAAGAACTCGGAGCTCGGATCGAGCACCATGATGTCGCTCTTGTTCCGGAACGTCGCCTTGTACGTCTCGAGGCTGCGGTAGAAGGAGTAGAACTCGGGATTCTGCCCGTACGCGGCGGCGTAGATCGCCGAGGCCTTGGCATCTCCGTCGCCCTTGGTCTTCTGCGCCTGCTTGTAGGCGTCGGCCAGGATCACTTCGCGCTGGCGATCGGCATCGGCGCGGATCTTCTCGGACTCGGCCCCACCCTGCGAGCGCAGCTCGTTGGCGACGCGCTTGCGCTCGGACTCCATGCGCTGGTAGACCTGCGCCAGCACTTCCTCGGGGAGCTCGACGCGGCGCAGGCGCACGTCGACGATCTCGACGCCGATCTGCTTCGCGTCGGTGTCGGCGCGCTGCCGCGTCTCGTTCATGATCTTATCGCGTTCGGTCGAGATCGCCTCGTGGATCGTGCGCTTGTTGATCTCCTGGCCGAGAATCGCGCGGATCGTCTGCGCCAGTCGCTGCTTGGCGGCGTCCTGCTTCGAGGCGTCGTCGTCACCGCCGACACTCTGGTAATACCTGCGGACATCGACGATGCGCCAATACGCGATGAAATCGACGTTGAGCGGCTTCTTTTCCGACGTCGTGATGCGGTCGGGCCGCGGCGCGTCGAGCAGCAGGATCCGCCTGTCGTAGAACTTGATGTTCTGCAGCAGCGGCACCTTGAAGTAGAGGCCGGCTTCCGTCTTGGCGTCGATGAATTCGCCGAGCTGGAACTTGATTGCGTACTGGCGCTGATCGACCGTGTAGATCGACTGCGACAACACGAGGAGCGCAGCGACGACGAAGGCGATGATCGGCATTGCCGCTTTCATCGGCTGTCTCCACGTTCGCGGCTGCGCGGCATTTCACGCGGGCGGGCCGGGTCGAGCGTGACGGACGCTTCGGGCGTCGCCGCGGGCGCGCGCGAAGCGTCGGCGCCGGCGGCCGGTGCCGCAGTCCCCGGTTGCGACTGCTTCAGCAGCTGGTCGAGCGGCAAATAAAGGAGGCTGTTGCCGCCTTTCTGGTCGACCAGCACCTTGCTCGTACTGCCGAGCACCGCCTGCATCATGTCGAGGTAGAGGCGCTCGCGCGTGACGGCTGGCGCCTTGTTGTATTCGACGAGGACTTGCTTGAAGCGGCTCGCGTTGCCTTCCGCTTCCTGAACGACGCGGGCGTTATAACCGTCGGCTTCCTGCAGCAGCCGCGACGCCAGACCGCGCGCGCGGGGCACGACGTCGTTGGCGTACGCCTGGCCCTCGTTCTTCTGTCGTTCGCGGTCCTGGCTCGCCTTGACCGCGTCGTCGAACGCGGGACGAACCTGCTCGGGCGGTTGTGAATCCTGCAGCGACACGCTCTGGATCTGTATCCCGGTGCCGTAGCGGTCGAGCATTTCCTGCATCAGCGTCTCGGTCTTCTTCGCGATCTCGCCGCGACCCTCATAGAGCACGAAGTCCATCTGGCTGCGGCCGACAACCTCGCTGATCGCGGTGGACGCGACCTGCACGAGGACGTCGTCCGGATTCTTGGTGTTGAATACGTAGTCCTTGGAATCCTTCAGCCGGTACTGCACCGCAAACAGCGCATCGGTAATGTTCTCGTCGTCGGTGACGAGCAACAAGCCGCGCGCCGAGCGGCTCGCCGGAGTGTTGCCGTGAATTTCGACGGTCTTGATCTTGGAAAAGTCGATGACGTCGACCGCTTCGATCGGATACGGCAGGTGCCAGCGCGGACCCGGCGAAGTCGTCTCGGTGTACTTGCCGAAGCGCGTAACCACGCCGCGCCGGCCCTCATCGACGATGTAAAAGCCGCTCGCGAGCCAGACGATGAGCACCAGCGCCACGAGCAATCCCGCGCCGCCGAAGGGAAAACCCGGGCGCGGCGGTTCGCCCGCGCCGCCGCCCTCACCCGGCTCGCGGCGGCCGAGCAGCTCGTTCAGGCGCCGGTTGACGTTGCGCCAGATCTCGTCGAGATCGGGCGGCCCGCTGCGGCCGCGCTTACCCCATTGCGGATCGTTGAGGGACATCGCGGGTGCCCTGCATCAGCCTGCTGGACCTGGGTCGAGGAGTGGCTGGTAGTATCGGAAAAGCCGTGAGGCGGGTCAGGCAGTCGCCGCCCGGCACGGGATTTCCCTTGCACGGCGCGGGAACCGCTCGGCCAGCGCTGCGTGCAATTCAGGCACGCCGGCGCCGGTGAGCGCGCTCAGACGGACAGCGCGAATTTTACCATATTCGTCGCGCTCGACGCCGGGAGCGAGCGCGGTTACGTCGCACTTGTTCAACACCAGGATCTGCGGTACGGCGTCCGCGCCGATTTCCGAAAGCACGGCGTCGACGGCGGCGATTTGATCGGCGCGGTTGACCTGGCTTGCATCGACGACGTGCAGCAGCAAGTCCGCGTCAACCGCTTCCTTCAGAGTCGCGCGGAAAGCTGCGACGAGATCGTGCGGCAAATCGCGGATGAACCCGACCGT
>DASXQW010000129.1:0-25131 GCA_036506975.1 Casimicrobiaceae bacterium
GAGCAGCGGCGCGAACGGAGCCGAGAGGTTGAGGCGCACCGTCGAGTCGTCGACGACGTCCACGCCCGTCACCAGCGCCAACTCGCCACGGCGGTTCGACCCTGCCATGGTCTTGTGGCGCTCGATGTTGAACTTGACCGCTGCCGCGTCGAGCTTTTCGCCGTCGTGGAAGGTCACGCCCTTGCGCAGCTTGATGATGAGCGCCTTGCGATCGGCCGACCATTCATAGCCGGTCGCGAGTTGCGGCACGATGTCGAGTTTCTCGTCGATGTCGAAGAGCTTGTCGCAAAGCGCGGCGAACACGATGCGACCGACGAAGGTTCGGGCGAGCGTCGGATCGAGGATGTCTGGATCCTCGGCGAGTCCGAAGCGCAAAGTCTGTGCGCCGGCGAGGGTCGCTGCGGCAATCGTTCCCGCGGTCAACAGCGCGTGGATCGTCCACGATGGCTTGCTCATACTTTCCTCCTTTGGCCTGGGTCGCTAGGTTCGTCGGCGATATTAACGCCATCTTCGCAGACCATGGCGGTCACATCGCCTTTTCGGTGGTCCTGAACGCGCGCTGCAGGCGCTCGAGGCGCAGGTCCGGGCCGATCGCCGCGCGGGGCAGCGCCGCGGCGGATGGCGCGATCTCGCGCCAGAAATGACAGGCCACTGCATGCCCGCCGTCCGCGAGGAGCCGCGGGTCTTCCTCGGCGCAACGCCGCTGCGCATACGGGCAGCGCGTCCGGAAGCGGCATCCGGACGGAGGGTCGAGCGCGCTGGGCACGTCTCCCTGAAGGATGATGCGCTGCCGGCGCGCTCCGGGCCGCGGCAGCGGTATCGCCGAGAGCAGCGCTTGCGTGTACGGATGCCGCGGGTTGGCGAAAAGCTCGCGCTTGTCCGCGTATTCCACGATGCGTCCCAGGTACATCACCGCCACGCGTGCGGCGATGTGCTTGACGACGGCGAGATCGTGCGCGATAAAAACGTACGACAAGCCGAGCCTTTTCTGGAGATCGGTCAGGAGATTGACGACCTGGGCCTGGATCGAGACGTCAAGCGCGGACACGGGTTCGTCGCAGACGATGAGCCTCGGCTCCGCCGCGAGCGCTCGGGCGATGCCGATGCGCTGCCGCTGTCCGCCGGAAAACTCGTGCGGGTAACGCTCCGCGTGTTGCGGCGCCAGGCCGACGAGCCGCAGCAGCTCGGCGATGCGCTCCCGATGCCGGCCGAGTGCCAATCGGTGCAGCGCAAGCGGCTCGCCAAGCATCTGACCCACGGTCATGCGCGGGTTGAGCGACGTGTACGGATCCTGAAAAATGATCTGCAGCGCGCGCCGTCGAGCGCGGAGCTCCGTCGGGTCGAGTGCGAGAAGATCACGGCTTTCGAAGTCGATCGCACCCGAGGTCGGCTCGATCAGACGCAGGATCAACCGCCCCGTCGTCGATTTGCCGCAACCCGATTCGCCGACCAGGGCCAGCGTCTCGCCTTCGCCGACCTCGAAGTCGATGCCGTCCACCGCGCGCACGGCACCGCTGCGGCGGCCGAAGAAGCCTCTCCTTACGGGAAAGTATTTGACCAGGTTCGCGACGCGAAGCAGCGGCTTCACGCGGGCACCAGCTCATCGGCATCGAGCGGTGCGCGCCAGCACGCGCTCACGTGTTTATCGCCTTGCACCAGGAGCGGCGGATCGTCCTGCCGGCAGCGGTCGATCGCGAACGGGCAGCGCGGATGAAAGCGACAGCCGGGCACGGGATCCAGCGGATTGGGCACGAGACCTTCGATCGCCGGCAGTCTTTCCTGCTCGAGATCGAGCCGTGGAATCGATCCGAGCAGACCGACCGTATACGGGTGCTGCGGCTGCGCGAACAGCGTCTCGACGCTCGCGTGCTCGACAATGCGCCCGGCGTACATGACCGCTACCTCGTCGGCGAGCTCGGCGACGATGCCCAGGTCGTGCGTGATCAGGATAATCGCCGTGCCCGTTTCCTCGCGCAGCGTGCGCATGAGGTCGAGGATCTGCGCCTGGATCGTCACGTCGAGCGCGGTGGTCGGCTCGTCGGCGATAAGCAGGTCGGGCTCGCAGGCGAGCGCCATCGCGATCATGACGCGCTGGCGCATGCCGCCGGAGAGCCGGTGCGGATAGTCGTGGAAGCGCCGCTCGGGCGATGGGATGTGCACGCGGCGCAGCATCTCGATCGTGCGTTCCCTTGCGGCCGCGCGCGAAAGCGGCCGGTGGCGCAGTATGCCTTCGGCGATCTGCTCGCCGACGGTGAATGCCGGGTTGAGCGAAGTCATGGGCTCCTGGAAGATCATCGACAACCGGTCACCGCGAAGCTCGCGCATCTCGGCTGCGGAAAGCTGCGTGAGATCGACGCCCTCGAAGCGTATTTCGCCGCTGACGCGTCCCGGGGGCGTGGCGACGAGGCCCATGATCGACAGCGCGGTAACGCTCTTGCCGCAGCCGGATTCGCCGACGATGGCGAGCGTGCGGCCGGCGTCGAGCGCGAAGCTGACGCCGTCGACCGCAGAGAGCTCGCCGGCTTCGACCGCAAACGATGTCCTGAGCTCGCGTACGTCGAGCAGCGCATCCGGGTGTACCCCCACGCTTGTGGCCTTATTGGCCAATTCGGCTGCTGCGCTGCCCCCAGAGGGGGCGCAATTCGCGCCTTGGGACGGCCCTGCGGCGCTCATCGCACTTGGTGGGCGCGCTCGACCTGGAAGCGCTGGATCTCGGCTTCGATCGTGGCCCGATCGGTGATGCCTGCCGGCCGGTCGCGGCCGGGAAGGCATGCCACGAACGGCTGGAAGCGCTCGAGGCTTTTTAGGTACAAACGGTTGAGCTCGGCGAATGGATCGGCATGATCGTCGACTCGCAGATCGAGCGCCGGATACGCCTCGGTCGTGCAGATCAGCAGCGCGACGGCCTGCTTGCCGCGCTTGTCGCCGCCCGCGGCCTCGCCGGCCTGCATTGCCGCGATCAGGCGCTCGGCGAAGGGAAGCTCGCGCGCGGCATCATAGAACCGAGCCGTCTGTTCGATCACCTGCGGACCCAAAAGCATGTTGCCCGCGACGGAGAGCCCCTCGCCGGTCACGTGACCGCACCAGTCGATGCATTCGACGCCGGTGTGCGCCGCGATGTTGCCTTCCGCGTCGATCAGATGCACCTGGCGATGCTCGCGACCCGCATCGGCGAGGATGAGCGCGCGAACGACTTCATCCGGCGCCATCCCTTGCGCCAGCAGCGCGAGGCCGCGCGGGCCGTACAGCGGATTGACCAGCGCCTGCGTCGACAGCGCGCCGACGCCGCCGTGCGCGTACGGGCACAGCGCGCCGACCGCAAAGAAGCGGCTCGCGACGATCACGCCCAGAGCGCCCGACGCATCGCGAGCGACGATCGACCAAGTCATGCGGCTATCCGTTCCCGGGCCGCCATTGTGGGATGTCGGACAGCGAATGGCAATCCGGAGCCGTCGAGCAGCGGCGGCACGACGTTAGGAGCCTGTCGGGCTTGCTCTCACGCGACAGTAAGCCGACAGGCTCCTAGCGATAGGCTGCCGCCGCCAGCGCGTAGAGGAGGATCGCAACCAGCACGACGGCGCCGAACCCGAAGTGAATCGCCAACAACGTGGCGACGATCGCCGCAACGACCGAGGCACAGGCGTTGATGCCCCACGCCCAGGGAACGAGCGGCCGGGTGCGGCCGGCGACGCGGGCGAGTCCCAGCGGAAACGGCATGCCCATCGCGAACGCGAGCGGCGCGATGAGTCCGATCGAGAGGATGATCTTGAATCCGTCGGGCAGCGGCATGAGCTGGCGGAAGAGCGCCGCGAGGACGATGAGATAGAGCGTCGCCAGAACCGCGATGCCGGCGATCGGCCATGCCACCGGCCATGCGAGCGAGGCGCCGCCGACGGCCGCCGCGCGACCGGAGTAGCGGCTTCCTAGACCGGCAAAGACCAGAAACGCGCAGAGCACGACCGCGACCGCGTACAGCGGATGGCTCAGGAACAACAGAAACTTCTGGATGAATGCGATCTCGATGAACATGAACGCGAATCCGATCGCGCTGAAGTAAGCGGCAATGCGCAGTCGCGACCATCCGGCCTGATCGCGTTGGCCCGCGCCGCGTGCCCTGATCCACAGCGGCAGCACGATCAACACGAGGCTCGCGACGACCGCCTGAATCAGCGTCGCGACCAGCACCGGGTAGCCCCATTCGAGCAACGGCAGGCCGCCTTGCTCCTTCAGCGCCAGCAGCTCCGGCAACGTGCGCCACTTGAAGAAATGGAAGAAGTAGGGTTTGTCGTCGGTCGCCGGAGCGATGTCGAACTTGTAGCGATCGAAGAACACCCGCCGCTCGGGGCCGAGCAGCGCTACAGCGCCGTCGTGGAAATAGGGCTCCGGCAACACGTTGTAGCGGTTGGCTTCGGCAGCGTCGATGCCGGGGTAATACGCCACGTCGAAGGAGCGGGCGCGGCAGAAACCCTTCAGCGCCGCGATCTCTCCCGGAGTGAGCGCGCCGTTCTTTACGAGGAGCGTCGCGGTCTTCCAGCCGCGGATCAGCGCGAGCTGCTGCGCCGGTCGCGCGACGCCGCGTTTTTCCAGTGTCGAGACCGCGGTGGCAAAAAGCTTCAGCACATCGCGGGGCGGCAGGTTCACCCAGCGCGTGATCGCAAGCAGGCCGCCGGTGTCGAGATGGCCGACGTATTCGCCGAGAGCCTCGACGGTGTAAAGGTAGCTCTCCGAGAGCGCATGAAGCCCGGCGGACGAAGCGCCGAAGGCATCGAGCAGCGCGACCTGAATCAGGTCGTAACGATTGCCGTGTCCCGCGACGAAGCCGCGCGCCTCGCCGATGTGAACGCGCACCGAAGGGGCGCTGTACGGCCTGCCGGAATAATCGGCGAACTGGCGCTCCACGAGATCGAGCACCTGGGGATTGAGCTCCACCGCATCGATCGCGCTCGCCTGGTGATACAGCGCCTGCAGCACATCGGCGCCCGCACCGGCGCCGAGCACCAGCACCCGCGGTCGATCGAGCAGGTGATAGGGAAGGGCGGAGGTGAGGTAATCGAGATATTCGAGCGGCTCGATATGCCCGTCGTAGCGCGTGAGCGCGCTCGGCCCGTCGCCGTCGACGAAAACGCCCAGTTGCAGCGGCGGCTCCGTCGCGGCATTGAGGCTCAGGCCCGGTGCGTGCCGGAACGGTATCAACGGGCTCTCGACCACGTCGATCAGGCCGATCGGACTCGAACGTTCCGCAACGACCCTCGTTCCGCTGATCGAGAGCGTTTGACTCAGGTCCTTGTATTCCGAGGGGCGCAAGCGGGTCCAGTCCGTCGGCAAGCCCAATGCAAGAAGCAAGGCGACGCCCAGCAATGCCGCCGGCAGCCACCGCGGCGCTCCTCTGCTGCGGAACCCTGCCACCGCCGCGGCGGCAAGCCCGAGCGCTCCG
Organism: Casimicrobiaceae bacterium; assembly: GCA_036506975.1. Classification (GTDB taxonomy): domain Bacteria; phylum Pseudomonadota; class Gammaproteobacteria; order Burkholderiales; family Casimicrobiaceae; genus PALSA-1003. The sequence continues at coordinate 5,435 of DASXQW010000129.1, forward strand.
ATCCATTGCAGCGCGCCGGAGGGCGTGGTCGCGAACAGCGCGGCCAGGATGCTTAAGGCTCCTGCGCCGGCGCCGAGGATGTCGAAGCTGTAAATCCGGTGCGGCTGATCGGCAAAGCGTGCAAAGGTCAGGCAGATCGAGGTCGCAGCGCAGAAGAAGGGAACGAACAGCAAGGCATAGATGACCAGGAGCCGCAGCGGTTGCCGCGGATCCCAGAGCATTTCAAGGGGATTGAACGCGACGCGCTGCGCGAGCAGGAAACCGGCGACCGCCGTGATGCCGAACAGCGCCGCGGCGGCGATGAAAACGATCTCGTAGCGCCGCAGCAGAGAGCGCTGCGCGAGCGCGACAAAGGTTCCCGCCGCGCCGTAACCCAGCATCGCGACGCTGATCATCATGTAAGCAAAGTGATGCCACAGGATGATGGAGAACAGGCGCATCAGCAGAATCTCGTAGCCGAGCGCGGCCGCCGAGAGCAGCGCGATCGCGGCGAGCGGAGGGGACGTCATCCTCTCCTCGCCGGTGCGGAAGAGGCGCCGGGATGAGAGCTGAGCGTCGGCAGCCACGTTTGCGACGCCCGGCTATGAGCCTCAGTGCCGGCCGGTCAGCGGCACGAATTGCACCGGCAGAATCTGTCGGGTCGACACCGTTCCGTCGCGGTTCTTTTCGACCAGAATCAGCTGCTGAGTCAGAAAGGCCGCTCCGACGGGGATCACCATCCTGCCGCCGGGCTTGAGCTGCTGGATCAGCGGCGGCGGAATCCGGCCCGCGGCGGCGGTCACGATGATCGAATCAAAAGGACCGCAGTCTTCCCAGCCGTAGAAGCCGTCGCCGAGCTTCGTGCGGACCCGTGTGTAGCCTAGTTTCTGCAAGCGGGCGGCCGCCTCCTGGGCGAGCGGTTCGATGATCTCGATCGTGCAGACCTTCTGCGAGAGCTCGGCGAGGATCGCCGCCTGGTAACCCGAGCCGGTTCCGATTTCGAGCACCGCGTGCTGCGGCTCGACGCGCATGAGATCGGTCATCAGCGCGACGATATACGGCTGCGATATCGTCTGCCCGTGACCGATGGGCAGCGGGCGGTTCGCGTAGGCGGCGCGCTCCTGCTCGGCCGGCACGAACTGATGCCGTGGCACCTTGCCCATTGCGGACATGACGCGCTCGTCGAAGGCCGGCTTGCCCGTCTCGATCGCAGTCTCGCGCGCCAGCGTCGAAATCTCCCGGACCATTTGCCGGCGCTGGGCGGCAAAATCGTCCTCGGCGCGCGCCGGCAGCACGGCGCTGGCCGCGAAGAGCAACAGGAGCAAACGCCCGGTGCGCGATCGGCGGGTCCAACCCATGCCCATCCTGAGGCTTGCTGCTTACATGCGCTCGATGATCGCGGCGATTCCCTGTCCGCCGCCGATGCACATCGTGATCAACCCATAGCGGCCGCCGGTTCGGTGCAGCTCGTACATCGCTTTCACGGTCAGGATGCAGCCGGTAGCGCCAATCGGGTGGCCGAGCGCCACCGCGCCACCGTTGGGATTCACCTTGGCCGGGTCCATGCCGAGCTCCTTGGATACGCCCAGCGCTTGCGCGGCAAAAGCCTCGTTCGATTCGATGACGTCCATCTGCTCGAGCTTCAGGCCCGCCTTGGCGAGCGCCGATTTCACCGCGGAGACGGGTCCCAGCCCCATGATCTTGGGATCGACGCCGGCGTGGCCGTACGAGACCAGCCGCGCCATCGGCTTCAGACCCTTCTTGGCGGCGACCGACTTCTCCATCAACACGACCGCGGCGGCCGCGTCGTTGATGCCCGAGGCGTTGCCCGCGGTCACAGTGCCGTTCTCTTTCGCGAATACCGCGCGCAGCTTGCCCAAGCTTTCGGCGGTGACGTCGGCGCGAACGTGCTCGTCGGTGTCGAACTGGATCGGCCCCTTCTTGCTCTTGAGCTCGATCGGCAGGATCTGATCCTTGAAGTAACCCTTGGCAATGGCGTTGGCCGCGCGCTTGTGGCTCTCCACCGCGAACGCGTCCTGGTCGGCGCGGGTGATGCCGCATTTGTTCGCGACGTTCTCGGCGGTGACGCCCATGTGGATCGTGTCGAAGGGGTCGGTGAGCGCGCCGACCATCATGTCGATGTCCTTGGCGTCGCCCATGCGCGCGCCCCAGCGCTGCGTGATGTTGGCGTACGCGCCCCGGCTCATGCTCTCGGCGCCGCCCGCGACCGCGGCATCGACGTCGCCCAACAGGATGGATTGCGAAGCGCTGACGATCGCCTGCATGCCGCTGCCGCACAGGCGGTTCACCGTAAGCGCGCCCGACTCCGCCGGGAGGCCGCCCTTGAGCGCGGCCACGCGCGAGATATACATGTCCTTCGCTTCGGTATGGATCACGTTGCCGAACATGCATTGGCCGATGTCCTTGGGATCGACCTTGGCGCGGCTGACCGCCTCGCGCACGACCTTGGCGCCGAGCTCGCTGGGAGGAATGTCCTTGAGGCTGCCGCCATAGTCGCCGATCGCAGTGCGCACGCCGCTTAGGATGACGACTTCTCTTTGCTCGTTCATGTTGCTCTCCGGGAAAGGGACCTACGGGAAAGGAAGCAATTATCTCGCGATTTGCAGCCGGGCGCACCGATCGACGCTGCGTAGCAGCGCCATGCCGATGGCCGGGTGATCATTGCGCTGAGACTAACATTGGGACGCTGGTGAGTATTTTCCACACGGCGGCACATCGCGACATCGGCGATTCCCCGGGCTTCGCCCTGCGGGCTCAGCCCGGGCTACGGCGATTTACGGCACATCGAGCAGTCGCTTGCGATGCCAGTCGGCGATGCCTTCCTCGGGATACTCGGCAAATTGCGTATAGGCGGGACCCGTTGGAATCTCGGCCCACGGCGCGGCGTAGTCGAGCATGATCTCGACTTCCTCGAGCGGCTTGGGCAAAGGCGTGTCGATCGCGGACGCAAAGGGGTAGACCCACTCCGCCCACCGCGGGTCCCACAGCCATAGCGAGCTGCCGCACTTCCTGCAGAAGTGGCGGCGCGCGTCGGACAGCTTCTTGCGCTTGCCCTTACCCTCCGCAATGCGCGCGCGGTATACGCTCACGTTTTTCTCGCCCGTGAGCTTGAACGACTTGGTCTCGCCCATGATGTTGATTGCGTAGCCGCCGCCCCCCTGCGTCTTGCGGCAGATCGAGCAATAGCAGCGCATGTAGGGATACGGCGTGTGCGAGTCGAGCGAAAACTCGACGGCGCCGCAGGAACAGGAGCCTTTGAGTTGCATAATTCCTCTCATCGCCTGGAGAGGCGCCATGTTACAACCGGCGACGCCTACGGGCATTAGACGCTGCAAACGTCATCCCGTTCGCGGCGACTGATCCCAGGCGTTGGCGCTAAACTGAAGCCGATCCGGGCCAACCCGGTCTACGCGAAGGAGCCGCCATGGGCCGCATGAGCCAAGCTGTCTCATTTCCCGGCGCGGGCGGGCACGCGCTCGCCGCGAGGCTCGACGTGCCGTCGGCGGTTGCGCCACGGGCTTACGCGCTGTTCGCGCACTGTTTCACCTGCTCCAAGGAAAGCAAGGCCGCGACCTTCATCAGCGAAGCACTGACCGACGCAGGCATCGCCGTCCTGCGCTTCGATTTCACGGGCCTGGGCGACTCGGAAGGCGATTTTGCGAATACGACATTTTCCTCGAACATTGCCGATCTCGTCGCCGCCGCGGCCTGGCTCAAGCGCGAGCACGCAGCGCCCGCGATCCTGGTCGGGCACAGCCTTGGCGGCGCGGCGGTTCTCGCGGCGGCGGGGAGCATACCGGAAGCGGTCGCTGTCGCAACGATCAACGCGCCGGCGGATCCGGCGCACGTTGCGCATCTGTTCGCCGGCCAGCGCGCCGAAATCGACGCTCACGGTGAAGCCGAAGTGGAGCTCGCGGGACGCAAATTCCACATCCGCCGCGAATTCCTCGACGACGTTGCCGGACAGAAGCTGGCCTCGGCGATCGCCGGATTGCGCCGCGCGCTGATCGTGTTTCACTCGCCGCGCGATGCGATCGTCGGCATCGACAACGCATCGACAATCTTTCTTGCGGCAAAGCATCCGAAAAGTTTCGTCTCGCTCGACGATGCGGATCACCTGCTGACCAAGCGCGCGGACGCGCAGTATGTCGGCGCGGTCCTGGCGGCGTGGGCGAGCCGCTATCTGCCGGCCCGCGAGATGGCCGTCCGCTCGGTAGACGGTCCCCGCGACACCGTGTTCGTGCGCGAGACCCAGGCCGGCAAGTTCCAGCAGGAGATCGCGATCGGTCCCCACCGGTTGCTCGCCGACGAGCCGACCTCGGTAGGCGGCCAGGACAGCGGACCCACGCCTTATGATCTATTGACCGCGGCACTGGGCGCGTGCACCGCGATGACCGTGCGGTTCTACGCCGACCAGAAAAAACTGCCGCTCGAACGCATCCGCGTCAATCTTCGCCACAACAAGATCCACGCCAGCGACTGCAGCGAATGCGAAACCAAGGAGGGCCGGATCGATCGCATCGAACGCGTGATCGAGCTGGAAGGCGCACTCGACGACGCGATGCGCGCGAAGCTCCTGGCGATCGCCGACAAGTGTCCCGTGCATCGCACGCTGCACGCCGAGGTGTCGATTTCAACGCGGCTGGCCGAGGCTGACGGAGCCGCGCATGGTGAGACACCGGTGGCCGGATAAATCCGGCCCTACGAACCCCCGCGCTTTTCCGCGAACGCGGTGAACAACGCCAGGCCGATGAACGCGCCGCCGGTGAGATAACGACCGAGCGCGCGGATACCCCGCGCGCGGCCGAGCGCGGGAGCGGCGGCACCCGCGGCAACGGCGTATGCCGTGTCGGTCACCGCGGCGATGGCCACGAAGAGCGACCCGAGCACGATGCTCTGCACGATCGGCTCGGCGTCGGTGCGCATGAACTGGGGCAGAAATGCCGTGAAAAAGAGCGCGGTCTTTGGGTTGAACAAAGCAACGACGAAACCGTCGCGAAAGACCCGCCGCAGCGGTCCAGGCGCGGCAACCGGAATGTCGCCCTTGGACCGAGGCGCGCGCATCGCCTGAACTCCGAGATAGACGAGATACAGCGCGCCCGCGTACTTGACGACGGTGAACGCGACCGACGATACGGCGAAGAGCGCCGCCAGGCCGAGCGAGGCGCCGATCGCATTGCCGAGATTGCCCAGCGCCACACCCGCGACCGAAGCGAGGCCGCAGCGACGGCCTTGGGCCACGCTGCGGGTCACGATGTAGAACACGGCCGGCCCGGGCGTGACGGCAAGAATCAGGCTCGCGATCAGAAACGCCGACAGCAGCGGCCAGCCGGGCAAGAGATCGTACATAGCCAACGTCCCTCGGTGACTTCGGACGCTTTAGCCCGGCCGTGGCGCGAATGACGCGAGGTCGCCGGGTTTGCGGAGCATCTTGTCCACTTCGGCGGCGTGCAGCTCCTCGGCATGGATCATCTCCCGCGCGAACTCCTCCAGCGCGACGAAGCGGCCTTGGACGAGGTCCAGCAGTTCCCGGTACAGATTCAGAGCCACGCCTTCGGATTCCAGCGATTCGCGCAGCATCGCCGCGATGTCGTGCTGGTGCGAGTCGAGCAGCGGACCGATCGCCAGAGACGGGTAGGCGCCCAGCGTCGTGATCCATTCGCCGACCTGCTGCGCGTGCAGGAGCGATTCGTTCGCCTGTCCGCGCAACCAGGAAACGATCGGAATGCGGCCGAATCCGAAGACGAGGAACGAATAGTGGGTATAGCGCACGACGCCCGCCAATTCGGCCTCGAGGATGCGGTTCATTACGCCAATGACTTTCTGGGCATCGAATTTCGGCATGCGAGCTACTCCTTCCGGCGAAGGTTTGCGATGATGACGCGATCGGCCAAGGCGTCGCTTTCAGCGCAATAAGGGGGCTTGGCCGTCAAGCGCGAAGCACAGGCGCCTGAAAACTCACCATCCCACTATTCAGCAACGCTAGCGCCCGAGCCGCCCATTTCCTTGGGCACGTCCTTCTGCTTCGGCACGCCGTCCTTGATAGGCAGGACCGATTCCTGATAGTGCACGTGCACGCCGGGCTTGAACGGCAACTCGGGAATGACCGCGGCGTATACATCGGTGAGCCCCATCCCGGGATGCTCGGTGAAAATATGCCCGCCGCAGAGCTTGCACCATTTGCGATAGCTCCGTGGGGTCTTGTTGTACGTGCCGATGTTTTCCGCGCCACGGGTGACACGTACGGCGTCGGGCTTCCAAAGCGTGAAAGCATTGACCGGCCCCGCGGACCAGCGTCGACACGAGTCGCAGTGGCAGTAGCCCATGGCGACTGGTTCTCCACTGACTGTGAATTGGACGGCTCCGCAAAAACACGATCCGCTGTAGTCGTTTCCGGTTCCCATATGCATCTCCTATGCGTTTTCGAGTCAGGCGCATGCTCGGCTGATCCGCACACCGAGCGCGGGTACGTGCATGGGGATGTGCCGAAGCGCAGGCGTTTGCAATAGCTAGTGGATGTCTGGATCAAATACTACCTTGTGACTGGCAGGCTTGCCATCAGAACTCTCACCTGTTCGCCAATGCTCATTGCCGGACGAAGGCAAAGGACGAGCGCCGCCGCCGGGCGCGGGTCCGTAGGCGATGGCGCGACCGGGCGATCATGTGCTCGCCGCAGCAGGCGAACGATGTGTGAGCACTACCGCGAGCTCCGCCCAGCCGCGCGGATGCGGCACGCGCGGGTAAGGCGGCGCCGGCCATTCCCAACGTGGCGCTGGAAAGAGTGCGCGCATCGCATCGATGTCGCAGTGGTAGGGCGGGCCCTCGACGAGCCCCTCCGCCGCACCGGCGCGGAGGACCTGCATCCATAGCGCGTAGAGCCGTCCGCCGGGCGCAAGCCAGGCGTCGAGCCGTTCGGCGTAGGCGCGCCAATGATCGGGATGCAACGCGCACAGGCAGGTCTGTTCGTAAACGGCGTCGAAAGGCGCGGCAGGCTGCCATTCGAGGGCGTCGGCTTGAACGAGCGTCGCCCGCACGTTCGCCTGCGCGAGACGTTCTCGTGTCAAAGTGATCGCCGCCGGCGCGTAGTCGAGCGCGGTGACATCGAAGCCCTTTCGGGCAAGCGCCTCGACCTCATATCCTGCGCCGCAACCGGGTATGAGGATGCTGCAGGGCGCGAGCGTCCCCGAAGCGAGCCAGTTTGCGAGCTGCGGGTTTGCGGCGCCGCGATCCCACGGCATCTCGTTCGCCACAAAGCGCTGCTGCCAGAATTCGCGCGTCGGTCCAGCCACGGGTTTGCGCGTGCCGATCGGTAATTGCAACCGCGAGGGGGTCGGATCGGTATCATAGGCGATTCCATGAGCGGGGACACAGCCGTGCTCGACACGAGAATCAAGCCGAGCTCCATCGTGAGCTATCTCGACCAGTACGTAATCGGTCAGGATGACGCCAAGAAGACCGTGGCAGTCGCCGTCTATTCGCATTTCAAGAAAATTGCGAAATCGCAGCGGGATAACAGTCCGATCACCAAGAGCAACATTCTGCTGATCGGCTCTTCCGGAACCGGCAAGACCTTGCTGTGCAACACGCTGTCGAGAGTTTTGAACGTGCCGTTCGTCACCGCAGAAGCGACGTCATTGGCGCAAACCCGCTACGTCAACGAAGAGATCGAGGCCATCCTGCAGCGGCTGGTCGACAAAGCGGACGGCGATATCGCCCGCGCTCAGCATGGAATCGTCTATATCGACGAGATCGACAAGCTCAAGGCAGCCGACAACCAGCGCCAGGGCAACTCGGGCGAAAGCGTCCAGCACGCATTGCTGAAGATCATGGAAGGCTCCCAGGTCAAGCTGGGAAACGCGTTATACGTCGACACAACCAACATCCTGTTCATCTGCGGCGGTGCCTTCGACGGCCTGGCCGATATCATCGCGCAGACTCCGGCGTACGGTTACGTCTCGATTTCCGATGCCGATGATCAAAAGCTTCTCGACCGGCTGAACAGCCGCGTGAAGCCGACCAATCTGTTCACCTATGGGTTGATACCCGAATTCACCGGACGGTTGCCCATCATCGCCCGGTTCCAGGATCTAACTCGGAAAATGCTGGTGCGGATCATGATCGAGCCAAAGAACTCGATCTACAGCCAGTTCCGCGAAATCTTCGAGAATGAAGGCGTCGAGCTCACCATCGATCCGAAGGTCTTCGAGCAAATCGCCGAACTGGCCTTCGAGTACAAGACCGGCGCGCGCAGCCTGAGAGGAATATTCGAGGAGCTGATCACGCCAATCCTCTATGCCGTTCCCGATGCCCCCGACATACAAAAAGTTGCGGTAACGTCGTTGTTCAGCGAGCCATCCTTTGCCAGAAAGGAACGGAGCGCCTGAATACGACCGCGAACGTTCGGAAGTCGTACGACGAAGTCGAATCCCGCTATGCCTGGCTGCGCCTGGGCGTAAGCCTCGTGCTTTCGACCATCGGCGGTGTCGGGATGTGGTCGGTGGTCGTAGCGCTGCCCGCGGTGCAATCCGAATTCGGCGTCGCGCGCGGCGATGCATCGCTGCCCTACACGCTGACGATGATCGGGTTCGGCCTGGCCAGCATCCTGATGGGCCGGCTCGCGGACCGCTTCGGGATCATGGTGCCGGTCATCACCGGTGCGATTGCGATGGCGCTCGGTTATGCGGGCGCCGCTTCGGCGCACAGCCTGTGGCTGTACGCGCTGACCCAGGGCCTGCTTATCGGCACCGGCAGCGCGGCGACGTTTGCGCCGCTTCTGGCTCACGTCTCCTTGTGGTTCGCGCGCCGGCGCGGCATCGCCATCGCAATCTTTGCCAGCGGAAATTATCTCGCGGGCACGGTCTGGCCGCCGATCGTGCAGCACTTCATCCAGAGCGCGGGCTGGCGCCAAACCTATTTCGGCATTGCCGTGTTCTGCGTCGCGACCATGCTGCCGCTCGCGCTCTTTCTGCGGCGGCCGCCGCCGGTCATCGAGCTGGAGCTGTCCGGCCCGCGCGCGGCGTCTCCGGTCGCCACGCATGCGCTCGGGCTTTCGAGCGGCGCGCTGCAAACGCTGTTGATCGTCGCCGGCCTGTCCTGTTGTGTGGCGATGTCGATGCCCCAGGTGCACCTCGTCGCCTACTGCGCCGACCTCGGTTACGGCCCTGCGCGCGGCGCGGAAATGTTGTCGCTGATGCTCGCCTGCGGAATCGTGAGCCGGTTGACGTTCGGATTCATCTGCGACCGCATCGGTGGACTGCGCACGTTGCTGCTCGGCTCGAGCCTGCAGGGGCTCGCGTTGCTGCTGTTCCTGCCCTTCAAGGGACTGGTCTCGCTTTACGTGATCTCGGCGCTGTTCGGTCTCTTCCAGGGCGGCATCGTGCCGTCCTACGCCATCATAGTGCGTGAATACTTTCCGTCGCGAGAGGCCGGCGCCCGCGTCGGCGCGGTCATCACGGCCACGCTCTTCGGCATGGCGCTGGGCGGGTGGATGTCCGGCGTGATCTTCGATCTGACGGGCTCCTACAAGGCCGCGTTCGTCAACGGCATCGTGTTCAATCTGGTGAACGTTTCGATCGCGCTTTTCCTGTTGCGACGGGCGATGGCGCGGCCGGCGTTCGCCTGACGGTCGACTGAGCTCGGGCCTTAGTCACATTTCAGCCGGTCGGCGAGAGCAGTCAGGCTCTCGGCGGAAAGATCGACCGGAACATTGGCGCGGCGCTCGCCTTTGCCTTCGCCGTATTCGTCCGGACGAGCGATGAACGCGGTACGCAGCCCGGTCGCCGCGGCCGCCGCGAGATCGGAGGAATGCGCCGCGACCATCATCGTTTCGTGGGTCTCGCAATCGAAAGCCGCGGCGGCCGCTAAATAGACGGCCGGCTTCGGCTTGTAGTCGCGCGCGATTTCCGCCCCGAGGATCGCATCCCAGACGAGCCCATTGCGTCGCGCGAGATCGACCATGAGCGAGATATTGCCGTTCGAACACGGCGCGATCCGGAACTTCGTGCGCAATCTTTCCAGTCCGGGCTTCGTATCGGGCCAGGCGTCGAGACGATGCCAGGCGAGATTGAGGTTGGCACGGGTTGGCTCGTCGATGTTGTCGAGTCCGAAATCCTTCAGGATCACGTCGAGATTTCGGCGGTGCAGGGCGTCGAGCTTGGAAAACGGCAGGCGTCCGCTTCGTACTTCGTCCATCGCGGGCTGATACTGGCCACGCCAGGCATCCGCAAACGCATTCCAGTCGAGGGCGACGCCAAGCGGCGAAAGAATGATTTGCGCTTCCCTGGCGATCGAGCCGCGCCAATCGACCAACGTGCCAAAGACATCGAAAAAAAGCGCTCTGATGCGTTCCATGGAGCCCCACTCACCGAGGTTATTTTTTGGCGTAGGTGCGAATTTATTCGCGGTTGGCGGTTCGTTCAACGCCGCGGCCGAATGAATTCGGCCCTACGACAAGCGCGTTCCTGTATCCGTCGCATGCGCCGATTGCATCGGCGATCGCTTTTCGATCTTTCTTGCGTCGGTTGGTTGCTGAGCGTAATATGACAAAAGCATATTCCTGCCATTGTCATTGCCATTGCCATTGCCCCCGAAAGGCTTTGCCCCCATGCGTTCGAGGCTCGCACACATATCGTTGGCGATTGCGTTGGCTTTCCTTGCTGCTCCTGCATCGCTCGCGCAATGCCCGGCATGGGTGCCCGTCGAAGGTGCCGCGCCCGCCGTTCCTCTGCCGCTATTTCCGTCCGACAACTGGTGGAATCTTGACATCTCTTCGGCGCCAGTCGATACGAATTCGGCGAACTACATTGCTTTTATCAACAACGGCGGCACGCGGCATCTGCATCCGGACTTCGGCGGCGAGGTAACGCCGGGCAGCGTCGACATCTACGGCATGCCCTACGCGATCGTCGACGGCTCGCAACCGAAGCAGGCGGTCACGTTCCAATACTGGGACGAGAGCGACGGGGTCAATTATTCGACCGGCCAAGGGATTCCGTTCTACCCGATCCCCGCGCAGGCCATCAATGAGCCGCATTGGATCGAGGGCGGCGCGCCGGGCAACGTCGACCTGCGGAGCCAGCAGGACCGCCATTTGCTCATCATCGACTGCACGAACAATTATCTCTACGAGCTCTACAACGTCTTCTATGACGCGGCCCAGTCACGGTGGTACGGAGGCTCGGGCGCATTCTTCGACATGAATACGAACGACCGCCGGCCGGAAACCTGGACGTCTGCCGACGCCGCGGGCCTCGCGATTCTTCCCGGCCTCGTACGCTACGACGAGGCGTGGAATCCCGCGGTCCCGGACATCGGACACGCCTTCCGCGTCACCGTACGCGCGACCAACGGCTACGTCTATCCCGCCTCGCACCGCGCCGGATCGACCTCGGGTGCGCTGCCCATGGGCGCGCGGCTGCGCCTGAAGACAAACGTCGGCGGGCAGGACCCGGCGCTGCGCACCTCCGATCCGAACGTCCAGAAGATCTTTCGCGCGATGCAGAAGTACGGCGTGATCGTCGCCGACAACGGCTCGGATATGTTCATCACCGGCACGTTCGATACGCGCTGGAACAACGATATATTGAACCCCGCGTTCTCGCTGCTCACCGCGAGCGATTTCGAGGTCGTTCAACTCGGCTGGAATCCGCCGGCCGCCGCGGCCGCACTCAACTCCGTCAGCGCCAGCCCGAACCCTGTCGTCGGCGGGAATCCGTCGACCGGAACGGTGACCCTCACGTCTGCCGCGCCCACCGGCGGGGCGGTCGTTTCGCTCTCGAGCGCGAGCACCGCGGTTAGCGTTCCGGGGAGCGTTTCGGTGAGCCAGGGAGCGACTTCGGCGACGTTTGGAATCACAACGTCCGTCGTGACGACGCAGACGTTAACAACGCTTACGGCCTCGTATAGCGGCGTGTCCAAGACGATGACGTTCACGGTCAATCCGGCTGCATCCGCAACGCTTGCCACGCTGTCGCTCAATCCGACGAGCGTGAAGGGCGGAACTCCCGCCACCGGGACGGTGACGCTGACTGCGCCTGCGCCGAGCGGAGGGGCGGTCGTGACTTTGACAAGCTCGATGCCGACTCTGGCGTCGGTACCTCAGAATATTGTCGTCACCGCGGGCACGACGTCGAGCACGTTCAATGTAACGACCGCTGCGACGAAGAAGAACACCCTGGTAACGATCTCAGCGTCCTACGCAGGCGCGACCAAGACTGCCACGATCACGGTCAAGCGAAGGTAGCTGCGGTCGGCTTAGGCCGGGAAGCGGTAGGTGCGAATTTATTCGCACGCCGCGCACCATGAACCGGCGCGGCCGAATGAATTCGGCCCTACGAAAACCGTACCGCGCGCTTTGGTGGTACGTGCGAACGGCACCTCGATCATCGGCGTTCCAACCGGTAGATCCGCGACTCGCCGTAGTTCTTGGCGAGCGGCAGCCGGCCGACGTACTCGAGCGCGTAGGCGCGCTCGCCGCTCGCGGCGAGCGTCGCGGCGAACGCTTCGCTTACGTAGACCATTCCGGGCGGCGTCACCGGCTCGATTCGCGCGGCCCGCGTGACGCTCGATCCGAAGTGACCGTTCCGTCTCATGACCGGATCGAAGCTGCGAAAGACGGGTCCCGCGTGCAGCGCGACGCGAATCTGGCTTTCGTCCGGCAAGCCGGTCGCACGCCAGTCGACGGAGAGCATGCTCGCGAGGAACCCAAGCGCGAATTCCGCGCCCTCGCGCGGCGACTCGAATACCATGTAGAGCGAATCTCCCCACGTCTTCGCCTCGAGCGGCTTGACGGTCGTCGCCTCGATCTGCCGCGCGCCGATTTCCAGGAAGCGCTGCTGGAAGAGCGGTGCAAACTCGTCGTGCAGTCGGCTGTAGCCCGCGAAGTCGGCAAACAGCATCGTCTTCAGCGTGCGTTGCGGCCGCGCGGCAGGTGCGGGTTCCGGCGCTGATGGCGCCGAGGGCGGCGCTTTCATCGACGGTGAGGGCGCCGCCGATGCAGCCACGCTCTCCGGCGCTCGCAGCTCGGCTTCAAACCTGCTGCGAATCTGATGCAGGTCGATGATTTCGGGTGTCCCGACGTTGCGCGTCCAGCGCTCGTACGTAGCTCGCGTCCCCCCGACGCGTCCCGGCACGGCAGCGTCGACCACGCATAACAATAATGGAGACGTCTCCAATTGCGCCGCACGCAGCACGCACAGGCCTTCGAGGAGCATCGCCGCGTGCTCGAAGAGAACGTCGTCGTCGAGGTAGCGCTCTTCGGTTGCCATGATGACCCGGGTCGCGCGCGACAACGCGTGATCGAACCGGGCCGCCCAGCCGTCGCCGCCTGGCGCGACGCTCGTGCGAATGAAATCCTCGCGATCGAACGGGAGCACGACGTTTACCTCGGCGCCGATATCGAGCGCGGCTTCCACGAAAATCAGATCCGCGCCGCACGCGGCCGACGTGTAAACGACCGGCAGGTGCAGGCGTGATAGGCGCTCGCGGATCGCGGCGGCCACGGCAGGCGCGAGTGCAGCAGGGAACCGCGGTCTCGAACGGTCCGGTGCGTCGATCATGTGACCGGCGAATGCAAGCACGTCCGCTGCCGGCAGTACTTCGAGCACTTCGCTGGCACGCGGCATCACGCGCGAGAGCAAAGTCACCTGTCGCCGCATCGTGGCGATCGTTCCGGCGTCATGCGCGGCAAGCGCACAAGCCGCCCCGTAGCGCTCCCGGGCTCGATCGAACGCGCCGAGCAACAAGGCCGCCTCGCCCGCGGTGGCGTGATCCCAGCAGGTTGCGGACTGAGATTGCGCAGCGAGCCGGTCCGCAACTTCGCTCGCGAGCCCCTTCGCCGCGTCGCGGTCGCCGAGCAGCATCGACAAAGTCGCCGCGTTGACACCCGGATACGGGTCTCGCGCCAGCGCGTAGGCGGCCAGGTACTCGTCGCGCGCGCGTTGCGCGGCGGCGGTTGCGGCAGGATGCTCGGGATCGCAGGCGAACGCATCTTTCCAGAGGCGGCCGCGCAAGCTCAGGATGTCCGCCAACCGGGAAGAGGACTGCGGCGACTTTTGCGCGTCGTCCAGCAACACATGAGCGCGGTTGCCGGCGCCCGCGCGCGCATGCGCAAGCGCACCCCAATACAGCAATTCCGCGTCGCCTGGATGAGTCGCGATGGCTTCGCGAAACGCATCGCAGGCTTCCCACGGCGCGCCCAGCTCGAGGTGTCTCCGGATGCGTTTGCACGCGTCCGCAGAATCAGCGTGGTCAGACGACATGAGTGCCGTCATTCCCGCGCAAGCGGGAATCCAGTGGCTTATGGTGAACGACGCTGGGTCCCCGCTTGCGCGGGGACGACGATATCAACGCTTATCCCGCCGTTCACTGACGCGCCCGCTTCTGTTCCTCGGCGATGCGGTCGCGCCAGACCGTAACGCTGTGCAGGCGACGCATCGGCGGCGGCAGGCTGTCCATGATGGCGGCGGCCTCGGTCAACTGCGATGTCTTTTGACCGGGAGCGGCGAGCGCGGAGACATAGAGCGCCTGCGCGAGCTCGACACGCTGGCTGAGGTCCTCGTTATCCTTGCCGCGAGCATAGAGCTTGCGATGGAATTTCAACACGGGCTCGATGATCTGCTGCGCCTCGGCATATCTCTCCATCCGGGCGGCGATCGTTGCGGCGAGCATCAGCTGGTTGCCTGCATCGCGTTCCTCCGCCAGGGTGCGTGTCGGAATGGCCTTTCGAATTTCCAGCGCCCGTTTGATGTCCACATCCGCTGCCGCGTAGTCTTTGAGCCGGTACGAGGCTTCGGCCGCAGTCCGGTACGCGACCTCCAGTGGGCGGTTCCTTTGCAGCTCTTGTTGAGGGGTGACGTTCTTGATCTGCTCGAGGCGCCGGGCCGATGCCCGGGCCTCTTTGCGCACCGTTTCGTAGTCACCGGCCGCAAGCGGAAGCGCGTATGCACCATAGCCCGGGCCGGTCGTTGGGTAACCGTAGTAGCCCAGGTATTCCGGGAGATACGATCGCCCGAACGACTCCGGAGGAAGCCCACGGATGGCCAAGTCGATGAGGCGCCGGTTGGCCGCGAGGGCAGCCTCCGCGGCCTGCCGGTTGCCCAAGTCGGCTTCGAGCAGCGTGATATAGCCCGCTGCAAGCGACAACACAACCCTGATGAATGCGGCTTCTTTCACGTTGCGCTCTATGTCAAGCGCGGCACGCCACTGCTCCTGGGCTTCACGGATATTGCCCAAACCCAGCGACCAGAATCCCGCCCCCAAGCGCGCGTTTACCAGATTATTCCAAGCAATCTGGTTGCTCGGGTCGAGCTTGAGAATCGCTTCCCAATCGCGCGCGCCTTGTTCGGCCAATGCCAGGGCCTTGCGCGTGTGAAGATCGAACCCCTCGGTGGCGGACAGCGTGTCGGCGATCAGGGCTCGTGCACGCAGCGCCGACATGTGCCCGGGGCGCTTTTCCAGCACCTCCCCAGCGACCCTCATAGCGTCCTCGCCGACCTGCCTGGCCTGGTCGTAGCGGCCCAGGGATTGCAACCCATTCATCTGCCAAGCGGATGCTTCGGCATATGCTACGGCCGAGGGCAGGTCGTCGAGCTTGAGGCCATCGATGCTGCGGTAGGCCTCGCGCGCCTCCTCCAATGTCTTGACCGCCGCCTCTTCCTGGTTGTTGTTCAATTGGGAGAAGCCGAGGTAGGTCATGGCGAGGCCATAGGCTCGCCGCAACGCAATCGAAGGCGTCGGTGCCACCATCAGCGGCTTCAGAACGTCCACCGCCTGCGCTGCAAACTGCCGCGATTGGTCCCGCCGGTTGAGGCTGTCGGCGACGCGCGCCTTGGTCATTAATCCGAGGCCCAGTCCGATGGCGGTTGCTTCCGACCGGTCCCCTTCATTCCGCAGTTTGGCAAGGACCTCGACTGCTTCGGACAGCGCCTTCCCGCTTTCATCGAGCTTGGACTGGGTGCGCAGCGCGGCGCCGTAGCGCACGAGCGCGAGCGCCCGGTTTCGATCGGTCTCGGCGGTGCGCAGCTCCGGCGGCAGCGCGGCGTAGTAATCGACGGCACGTTTCGACAGCGCGGCGACGATATCGAGCCGGCCGACGGGCTCGAGCTCGAGGTAGAAATCGTCGAGCAGGTAGACGATGAGCTTTTCGGCCTCGCCGCGCGCGGTCTCGGCCATCGCGCGCGTCTGCTGCGCCTTCAACTCGGCTTCCTGAGCGCGCTTCATGTTGAAGAAGCCGAAGGCGGCGCTAGCAAGCGCACCAACCGCGAGCACCGCGCACACCGCGGCGACCTGGCGCGCGCGCACCAGCGCCTTGCGCGTCGCGCGTTCGCGCTCGCGCTGCTCGGCGAGCTTGCGTTCGGCTTCGTCGCGCGCTTCACGCTCGTGCCTCAAATCGCGGCTTGCGGCCACGACGCTGCACAGCACGTCGTGGGTGAGTTCCACCCGACGCATATCGAGCCGCTCCTCGATGCGCAGCAGCCGCCGGTCCACAAGCTTGGCAAGCGCATCGGGTCGTGCACCGGCCGCGGCAAATGCCTTGCGAACGCGTTCTTCGGCGATGCTTTCGCGGAAGCCGGATTCGGTGAGCAATTCGTCCTCGATGAAGCGGCGCACGGCCTGTGGCTGGTCGGCAAGTGCGCGCTCATAGAACTCGGAGAGGATCGTGTCGTGCGAACCCGCGAGGAGGTCGACGGAGATCTCGGCTCGACCCTGCGCAATGCGGGCGTTGTTGAGCTCGCGGCAGATCAGGCTCAGGAGCGACGGCTCGACCTCGGCATTGCGCAGCTCCGAGCCGCCCGCGATGAACCGGACGATCGCTTCGGCGACTTCGACCGATACCAGCTTGCCGCCCGGCTTGAGCACTGCGGCGAGCGCCTGCTCCCCCGTCATGCGGGCGAGCCGCATCCGGTTTTGCGTGATCGAGGGCATCGCGCCCTTCAACGCTTCGAGATGCGCCAGGTAGTCCTCGCGCAGCGCAATCAGGATCCGGTAATCGCTGCGCGTGAAATCGAAGCGCTCGCCGGCCGATTCGTCGTGCTCGATCCGCGCTTCGAGCGCCTTCGGCGCGCGGTTCTCGACGAGATCGGCCAGGTCCTCGATGAACTCCGAGGCGCGCTTGCGCCCGAAGTCGTCGGTCTGGGCGAGGGTAAAAATCTCCTCGAACTGGTCGAAGATCAGGAGCGGAACGAGCGCTCTGCCGGAGGCGTCGCGAAGTATGTCGTCGCGATGGTGCAGGAACTCCCACAGCGATTCGCCGGCCACGGCGACGCCGGGTTGCGTCCACTGGCCGGTTTCCTGGGTGGCGCGGAAGACCGCGGCCTTGATCTGTTCGGCGGGCGGGGGCGAATCACGCGAATAGTCGATGCGCACATACACCGGGCAATAACCCATCGGCCTCAGGCGCGGCACGACGCCGGCGCGGACGATCGACGTCTTGCCCAATCCCGATTGCCCGAACAGCACGGTGAGAGTCTTGCGCTGCACGCGCCGGCTGAGCTCCGCCACCTCTTCCTCGCGGCCGTAGAAGTACGCGCGCGTCTCTTCGGTGAACGAATCGAGGCCCAGCCACGGATGCTGTGGGTCTACCGATGGCTGCGTCGACGTGTCGGGTGAAGCGCGCGGCGCGTCCTGGTCCGCCCGCGGCGTACTCTCGGTCGGACGTGTGTCGGCCAACGCTTCCGGCGACCCGGACCGGTCGGCGCTGTCAGCCATGACGGGCCGAGAGGAAATCCTGCAGGTGGCGCGCGAATTCGGGCGAGACTTCGCCGCCGCGGAGCCGCGTGAAATTCAGCGCCTTGAACTTGTCCGGCACCTGGGCGGCGGCCACGTCCGTGTCGTCGATGCACACCGGCAGGATGAACAGCGCGCCCTCGGCAATGTTGCGCGCACGGTCGATCGCGTAGCTCCATTCGCGGCGGAAGTAGCCTTCGAGCCGGCGCTGTGTGGTGGCCGAAACGACGGGCACGAAGTACGAACAGCGCGCGATGTAGCGCTGGATCTTGCGATCGTAATCGTCACCGCCTTCGAGCCGGTCGAGATCGAACCACGTCTTGACGCCCGCGGCATCGAGCCCTGCTTTGAGCTTCTGCACTGCGGTCAGGTCCTCGCGAGCGTAGCTGATGAAAACCGCGTTGTCCGGCATCTCGCGCTCGGGCGGCAGAAAGCGTTGCGGCACGCCCAGGTGAACCACGTCGCCCGGCTTGTGGCGCGTCATCCAGCGCCGGTGCAGCTCGTCGACAAACTCTTCGGCACCGCTGTAGATGCGCGTGCGCACGCTGACCTGCTGCAGGAAGTTCAGGAGGCGAGCATCATTGCCGGAATGGTTGTCGGCGAGAACTTCGCCCACGTCGCGCGGGTCGGAGAGGCGGTGGCGCTTCGCCATCCGCAGAAACAGGCGCGCGAGCCAGTTCGTGAAGCTGCTGCCGATCAACAGCAGATGGTTGTGCTCGAGCTCGTGAAAAAGCCGCTCGGGCGTGAGGTGCTCGCTTTGCAGTGCGCAGATGAATTCGAGCATGTCCTCTTCGGAAATGACGTACGTCGGTGAGGCTGACAGCCGGCCGAGCAGGTGATAGACGACCGGGCGCTGCAGCTTCTCGCGTTCGCTCGGGAGATCGGCGACGCGATTGGGCGCGTAGGCGATCACTTCGACCGATTGCGCGCCCTGGAAGCGCTCGAGGTTGATCGCCTGCTCGAGCAGCGGATCGAAGGTTGTCGTGACGAACAGGTCGAAATCGGTGATCTGCGCGAGCTGCCGCAACGCGAGCGGCGGAGCGAAGTTCGCGTCCCGGAAGATGCTGCGCACGCGCGTATAGGCCTCCTCGCGCCGGCCGCGCGAGGCGAGGAACCAGCAGACGACGTCGTTCAGCGTGTACGGCTGCGGCAGCGCAGTGGTGTCGACGTTGAGCCGGGCGGCCAGCTTTTCGGCCACCCAGTCGTAGAGCAGGCGATGCCCGGTTTCCGTCTCGACCTGCAGAAGTTCGGGGCCGATGATCGGGATGACCCGGCGCTCTTCGATGAAATTGAGCAGGTCTTCCCAGGCTTCGTCGTCGAGGGTCGCGACCGCGGCCCGCAGGGGCAACGGGCTACTCATGCGCAGGATTCTTTTGCAGGACTCGGATGGCCAACATGTCGACGCCGGCTGGTTTGACGGAAAGCGGCGAACAAGTGTCCACGATTAGCGAAGTAGGGTCAAACGGGAGAAGACATTGGCTCCGCACGGACAAAGCTAGGCCCTCGACACGTTTTTCGATTGCCGTAGCGTCACACTCGCGGTCAAGCTTTTTCCGGCCCGGCAGCAGTGGCGATGCACGGTAGGAAGTCGTAGCCTGGGTTGAGCCCACAGGGCGAAGCCCGGGGCCGCGCTTCGAATCGACGTGAGTCCCGGGCATCCGCCTGGGTCAAGTCCGGTCAACCCGGGCTACGGGACCGGTGAAAATTCTTGACAAGGCCATCGACTGGCAGTATTTTACCTATAAGTTAATTAACCATTAGGTTTTTAAATGCCACCGGATGCGCTCAGTACTACCTTCGCGGCACTCGCCGACCCGACCCGCCGCGCGATTCTGGCGCGCCTCGCCTCCGGCGAGTCGTCGGTCAAGGACCTTGCCGCGCCGTTCGAGATGACGCCTCCCGCCGTGACCAAGCACCTCAAGGTGTTGCAGCGCGCCGGCCTGATCACGCGCAGCCGTCGCGCGCAGTGGCGG
>DASXQW010000130.1:0-3338 GCA_036506975.1 Casimicrobiaceae bacterium
CCGGTCGGCACTGATGATGGGCACGGCGATCAGGGATTTGCTCTGATCCGTTCCGGGCAGAGCACGCCCTGACAACTTTGCATAGTCGGCGGCGGTATTGAGGACCAAAGGCCGGCGCGTCTTCTGCATCGTCTCGCCCATGCCGCCCGGCGCCGGCGGTCGGGGCGCATGGTGCATGCGCTTGCCGTGTTCGTATTCGTAGAGGTAATGCACCAGGCCGGCGTTTTCGTCAAACCAGCGGATACCGAGGTCCGGCGTCTTGAATACATCGCGCAGCTTGTCGCCGACCAGATCGACGATCGCCTGGAAGTCCAACTCGGCCGCCAGCCCCTGCTGGATCGAGTTGATGATTGCGAGCTCGGCATTGCGTTGTTCGAGGTTCGCGTTTGATGCCGTCAATTCCGACGTGCGCTCTTCGACCTTCTGCTCGAGGCCCTGCGACCACTGCGCGTTGTCGAGCGCGACGGCAGCCTGGCTCGCGAGCATGCCCAGCAGGTCGCGGTCGGATTCACGCAGGCGCCCGAACGCGCCGTCGATGTCGACATAGAGATAGCCCAGCAGCTGCCGTTGCGCCACCAGCGGAGCGATGATGCGCGAGCGCTGGTCGAGCTCGCTCGCGCCCTCGGGGCCGTACGTCAAGCTCACCGCGCGTGTGCGGCGCACCTCCATCAGCGCGGGCGTGACGTCACGCAACAATGCAAGCGCATCCTCGCCTCGCGGCACGAGTGAACCCCCCAGTTGCCACCCTTGCGGCGTCTCCAGCACCAAGAGCACGCGTTCGGCGCCGGAGAGCTCGGTGGCCTCGTCGATCAGGAATTCATGTAATTCGGCGGCGCTGCGCAGCTCGTTCAGGCGCAGGCCCGTATCCACCAGTCGCTCGAATGGCTCGCGCAGATTCGCTTCGCCCACAAGGTGTGCGGCGCGCCGTTCCGGCGAAAGACGGCGCTTGCGCGCGTCCTTGAGCCACGCGCGGACGATCTCGCGGTGCGCCTCGATCTTGTTCAGGTAGTTGCGGCGCAAGCCCTCGTCGCTCAGGCTGGTGATGCCCTTCAGCATGAACTGATAGGCCATCTCCAGCGCCTCACGCGCTCCCTGAGTGCGCTTGCTGGCTTGCAGGGCCACGCTGTGCGACCACCACAGCAGCGCCGGCGACATCCCGTCAAGCGTCGCCAAGTCATGCGCGCGATGCACTTCGGTGGCGCGCCGCGTGGCGGTCAACGCGGCACGTGGTTTACTCAACGCCAGATAGGCCTGCCCGATACCGGTCAGGGCACTCATTTCGAGCGCGACAAGTCTACCTCCACGCGTAAGCCGCTCGGCATGCTCGAAATGACGCAGCGCCGCTGCCGCGTCGCCCTCGAGCAACGCCAGCCGACCTTGGACGATGGGCACGGTGGCGGTAACTAGCGGATCGCCAAGAGCCTCCGCCATTCCGGCCATTTCTGCGATGTACTCGCGTGCGCTTTCCCGATGCCCCATCGCGAGCTCCGCATTGGCCAACTCACCAAAATTGGCTCCCTGGCCTGCGCGCGCACTAGTGCGACGGTAGGTTCCATCGGCCTTGAGCAACAGGCGGCGGGCACGCCGGTATAGTCCGAGATGGCTGTAAGCGATGCCCAAGTTGCCGGTGATGATCGCTTGGCGCTCGACATAGCCCGCCGCCTCGAAATCGGCGAGCGCCTGTTGCAAGCGCTTCAACACAACGGAGTGATCGGCCTCGTTGAAGATGAGCAAGTTGAGCGCGTTACCGGCGCCATATAGGTCGCCGGCCTGCCGGCACAGCGCCAATGCGGAGTTGGCCGCCTTGTCCGCCTCGGCGGCGCGGCCTTGGCTGCTGCGCGCCATGGCGACCAGCCAGAGCGCCCGCCCCTCGTCCGCGTGCCGCCCCAGCGCGCGAAACAGTTCGGCGGCTCGCACGGCATTGCGCACCGAGTGTTCAAAATCCGCCCTATTCCGGAATTGCGCTTCGGCGAGCCGAAACAGGCTCATCGCTTCGAGCGGAACCTGTTTGCTTTGGCGCGCTGCCTTGAGCGCGGCGGTCGCGGAGGTGACGGCCGCCTTGATTTCTCCCTTCCGCATCTGCACGAGCGCAAGGCGGTTGCGTGCCTGAGCCTTGAATGCGGTGGTCTTGCCGCGGTCCGCGAGGTCGAGCATCGCGTCCGTGTCGGCGCTGGCGCGCTTTAGGTCGCCTTGGGCAATGAAGCATTCCGAGCGCAGGTCGAGGAGGTCGAGCTGGCTTCCCAAGCTCAAGCCGGGTACGGCCAGCGCGGCCGTGGCTAACTCGACGGCCTGCGCGTGCGCTCCGGCCCACGCCAGGTCGCGGACTTGCTCGGCCGTCGAGACCGTTGTCCTCGCGTGAGCCTCCGTCACGGGCGATCCACGTGATTTTTTCCTTCCGGCGGATGGGCGCTGCGATTTCTTCTTCCCGGCGGACGCGCCGCGGGATTCGTTTGAGCGGGATTCGTTTGCTGTCTGTGATCTTGGCATGGATTGCCCGAAGTCTTCGTTGGCTGCGGAGATTGCCGCATCGCCGCGCGCCGGAGGCGGGTCAGCTTTGCGCACCTGGTGCGCCAGGAATCCGCATCGGAGTTGAGAACCGGGCATTAGTCTACAGCTTGGCCGCGGTAAACGGCCAACAGTACGAATCAGTGCCTCAGGCACATGATTTCGGATCCAGTTTCAGCGACCTGGCGGGTCCGAGGACGGACCGTGGCGCCTGCAGACCGGTCCAATGGAAAGTGCATCGGGAGCCTGTCTTGAAGGCTTCCATTGACGGGCCAGCTCGGCGCCGCCCCAATCAGGGTGGCCATGAGCGGCGGGACCATCCAGCGTGTCAAACTGGCGCGCTGTCAACTCACGGAAATCGCAGGACTCTCAGCGATTCCACTGCATGGAGCCAACATCGCGACCGAGTTTGGCCCGAGCGCTCGCCGCGCCTTGGCCTATGTCCTACGAATCGTGAGGACTTGATGTGTCCGGTGCCTTTGTGCTCGTTGCAAAATGATCCATCGCGACGCGAGCAAACGCTGTCGACGGACGGACGGTCAATTGGTGCTGGCTGGCTCGAGCTGACCTCTGGCGACGCCAGCCGGATGTGCCACCGAATGCACGTTCACGTAGACATTACCGTTGCGGGCTTGTTCGAAGATCGCTGCTAGGGTCGCTCCGCAGGCAGTGTTGATGACGTTGGCGTTGGTAATCGTCGCGTTGCTTACCCACTTGCCGTCAACGTCCCACCCCGCTACGTGGAAGCCCGCAAGGAAGACGATGATCGGGCCATTGACGCCGGCCGGACCACAGTGGAAGTGCGACTGGGTGACCCGCACGCCGCTTTCGAC
>DASXQW010000131.1:0-2988 GCA_036506975.1 Casimicrobiaceae bacterium
CTACTCGTTCGACGCGTTGTGGGAGGATTATCGATTGTCCGTGCTCTGGCAGATCGCCACGCCGATGTGGCAGGCGAACCACGGCCTCGGCGCGTGGATCTGGTGGAACCATCTGGAATGCATCATGGCCGCCGTCCACGACCTCGGCTGTCTCGAGCTGCTCGACTAGACAGTATGACTGCCGATCGAAGAGGCTGACCTCCGCCTCATCACGCGGGTTAGCCTCCGTGGAGACCAGAGCCGCAGAATGCGCTCGGGCATTCATCACGAGATCGGAGGTCAGCCATGCGAGACGGTAGCACAGTGTTTATCGGCCTCGACGTCCACAAGAACTCCATTGCCGTCGCCTATGCGGCCACCGAGGGCCCCACCGATCCCGTGCACGTGGGCGCGATCGGCACGCGACAATGCGACATCGACGCCCTCGTTCGGAAGATGCACAGCAAGAGCGCGCTGCTCGTGTTCATCTACGAGGCCGGGCCCTGCGGCTACTG
This sequence comes from Casimicrobiaceae bacterium, assembly GCA_036506975.1. GTDB lineage: Bacteria > Pseudomonadota > Gammaproteobacteria > Burkholderiales > Casimicrobiaceae > PALSA-1003. The sequence goes on from DASXQW010000131.1 coordinate 495, forward strand.
GCTCTACCGCTATCTCACTCGGAAGGGCCTGACGTGCGTCGTCGTCGCCCCCTCGCTGATCCCGCGCAAGCCGGGCGATCGAGTGAAAACCGATAAGCGCGACGCCGTGACCCTGGCCCGCCTGGCTCGCTCCGGGGATCTCACGGCCGTCTACGTCCCCGACGTTCCGGACGAGGCCATCCGCGATCTCGCGCGCGCCCGCGAGGACGCGCTGCACGATCTCAACGCCGCCCGGTTCCGGCTGAAGGCGCTGCTGCTGCGCAACGACATCCGCTACGTCGGCCGCGCGAACTGGGGTGCCGACCATGTCCGCTGGCTCGCGCGCCTCGTGCTCCCCACACCAGCCCAGCAGATCGTCTTCCAGGAGTACGTCCGCACCATCACGGAACGCACGGAGTTGCTGCAACGCCTGGAGGCCGAGCTGCTCGAGCAAGCGAAGCCGTGGCGCCTCTATCCGGTCGTCGAAGCCCTGCAAGCCCTCCGCGGCGTGCAATTCACGGTGGCGATCACCACGATCGCCGAGCTCGGCGACCTGACCCGCTTCGACAATCCTCGTCAACTCATGAGCTATCTCGGGCTCACGCCGAGTGAGTATTCGAGCGGCGACCGGCGCCGGCTCGGCGGCATCACGAAGGCGGGCAACGGCCATGCGCGCCGCGTGCTCATCGAAGCCGCAAAGGCCTATCGTCACCGCGCCAAGGTCTCCGAGCACATCCAGGCGCGCCAGCAGCATCTCCCGACATCGATTCGCGACATCGCCTGGCGGGCGCAGGTCCGCCTCTGTGGGCGATATCGCAAATTACTCGCGCGCGGCAAGCACCCGAACACCATCGCCGCCGCCGTCGCACGGGAGCTGGCGGCCTTCATGTGGGCGATCGCCAGAACGCAGCCCGCGTCCGCGTAGCGGACGCGATAAGGAGCGACATCGATCCTCGGAGAGACGCAGCCCCGGTGATGGGTGCAACCCTCGTGAGCGTTATGAGGCTGCGACAAATCCTCGCGTCTAGACCGAGGCAGGCATCCCGACGGATACAAGTAAGGTGGTACCCAACCCACGAATATCAGCATGATCAACCGTCGTGGTTACTGGCCCCGTCTCTTCCGAGGGTCGATGCTGCATGATCTTTGACGACACGTCGAACATCGAACACGAGGATCCGCCTTGACATCGGCAGTCATATCAACGCTTTGGCGCTGAGCTGCGGGCGCCGAAGGCGACCGGCAGCTCAAGCGGCTTGTTAGATGGCGCTCGGCGAGGCATGACGTCGCTTGACCCAAAATATCGCGAGAGGGCCCCAGAAGGGTAGGAGGATGAAGAACTGTGCCATTAGCCCGCCGTTTGCTACCCCAGTCGCTCCGGCGATACTCCCGCCCACGTCGGGAATGCGCCAAGTGAGGCCAATTACAAGGAAGTAGACGATCTCAAACAGCCAGGCACTGATGAGCAACCAAGAAACTGAGAATCGTCGCCGGGCAAGCCGGTATCCACCCCAAAACAGGATGAGGTAACAGACGACGCAGATCGCCGACATCGCATAGAACGCAGGATAGAAATGCGTCATCTTGTGCTCACGAACGAGGCCTTCGAACCCACCGCTTAAGCTAACGGCGATGCCCTGCGCGTTGTAGAAAAGCCCGAAGAGGGCACAGAGCATCGTCACGATACCGATCGCCGTAGCAAGTCGTCCGGCCATGCTAGTGCGGAGCGTGTCTTTCTAGCGCCATCTAACCCAGCGTTCAGCCGCGCCGGGCCACCGCGTACGCTTTGAGCTGCGACGGTTTGCCCGGCGTCGGCTGCAACGCTTAGTTAGGCGGCGACGTTCAGGGACCGTATACGGATCGCCCCACGCAGTGCAGGTAGAACTCCGCGGTGTACGGGCCCACGTGCCTGAAGCGCTCCCGCAGAATTGTGCACGCCCCCTTTTCCGATTTGACCGTACGAAGGTAGCGCGCGAACGTGCCGTGCTCTGCGCGGATGCGCTCGAACTCCTGCGCGTTCGCAACAAGGGCGGCGACCTTCTTCGGGTTCCTCAGCGCGCCCGGCCTGCGGAGTAGCGCTGCAGGAGCTGCGTGAGCGACCTTCGCAATTTCGAAATTGAGGAACGCGCTGCGGTAGCGCGGCCAGCTCCTGCGCACGCTGGCCCAGCTCAGGCCAGCTTGCAGGATGCAGAGGGAGAGGACCTCGAAATACTGGTGGTCCGTGCGCGGTTTCTTGCCGGGAAGGCAGCGGCTGCGCTGCTCCTTTGCGAACGTACACTCCCAGGGCGCGCGGTGACTCATGCCATCTTCCGGCCATGATCTCTATCACGTCGCCCATGCGGCCTCTTCACGACCTCTCGACCTTCACCCGTCGAACATCGACGATTCGGCGCCGGACAGCAACGGCGGTGCAGGAGTCGTCTACGCGAACCGCGCGGACACTCATCGTGCACCGGCGTTTCTACGGGCCTCTTTCATGAACGGGATGAGAGATCGCACCCTTCGCCGCCTAACG
>DASXQW010000132.1:0-36774 GCA_036506975.1 Casimicrobiaceae bacterium
GTGTTCCGCTTCGCCGAGCGCATTACCGTCCTCGTTGGCGGCGCAGTGCTGGTCGAGGGAACGCCCGACGAGATCGCAAACGACCGGCGCGTGCGCGAGGTCTATCTCGGCGAAGCGCAGCATGGCTGAGCTGATCCGCGCGGAAGGGCTGACCGCAGGTTACGGCGATTCGATCGTGCTCGAGGATGTATCGCTGGCGATCGACGAAGGGGGCAGTCTCGCGTTGCTCGGCCGCAACGGCGTGGGCAAGACGACGCTGCTGCTGACGCTGATGGGGCTCACGCGCCTGCAGCGTGGACGGCTCGCGCTGCAGGGCAACGACATCACGCGCCTGCCGGCTTGGCGGCGTGCGCACGCGGGTCTCGGCTGGGTGCCGCAGGAGCGGCTCATGTTTCCTTCGCTCACCGTCGAGGAGCACCTGACGGTGGTTGAGCGACGGGGCGGGCCATGGAATCTCGACCGCGTATATAAAGTCTTTCCCCGGCTCGAGGAGCGGCGGCGCAACCTGGGCAATCAACTCTCCGGCGGCGAGCAGCAGATGCTGGCGATCGCTCGCGCGCTGATGACCAGTCCGAAGCTGCTGCTGCTCGACGAGCCGATGGAGGGCCTCGCTCCGATCATCGTGCAGGAGCTCGTCAAGGTGATCGGCGAAATCGTACGCGCCGGCGAGTTCGCGGTGATCGTCGTCGAGCAGCACGCGCGGTTGGCGCTCGGCCTGACGACGCAGGCGATGGTCCTCGATCGCGGGCGGGTCGTGCACCGCGCTGCGAGCGAGGAGCTACTCAGGAATCCGGCAACGCTCGATCGCCTGATCGCCGTCGCATAAGGCTCCCCAGGCGCGGGAACTAGCTCGCATCGGACCAGAGCGCGAGCGTCGCGAGATAGCCGCCCGGCACGTCGACGGCGTGCAGCCGCCAGCGCGACGGCTCGTATGGCTGAGGGCCCTTGACGAGCTCGATGGCATCGGCAAGCTGGACCTCGAGACGCTGAAACGGCGCCGACAACCCTTCGCCGGTCGCCTTGCTCATCGCTTCCTTGCACGTCCAGTAGCGTAGGAACCGCGCCCGGCGTTCGGCTTCCGGCAGCGGCACGAGCGTCGCGCGCTCGGCCGGCGTCAGGAACTTGCGCGCGAGCCCGTCGGCGCGAACGTCGCGGTCGGCGCGCTCCACGTCGACCCCGATGCGCCCTGCACGCGCGATGCCGATCAGCGCCACGCCTTCCGTGTGCGAGACGTTGAAGTCTAGGCCGGTATCGCCTGCGAGTTGCGGCCGGCCGCGCACCCCGCGCACGATGGGCACCGCCGGCGGCGGCAGCCCAAGCACATTGCCGAGCGCCCAACGCAGCAGCGCGCGGCCAAGGATGTAGCGGCGGGAGAGGACCTCGCGGCCGAAGCGCGCCGCGCGAGCGTGCTCGGCCGAGGCGAGCCAACCTGATACACGCGCGAGCTCTGCGTCGCTCGCGGCCAGCGTCGCCCACCATAGAAAGACGCCGGCCATCGGGGCCGCGAGCGCGGCCGGAGCGCTGTCCGGTTTGCCCGGGGGAGGGAAATCGTCTACGCTCACTCGCCTTTTTAGCCTTCGAGACAAGAATGCCGCATCAGCAAAGGCACGCTTGAATGGCGGAATCGGTGGCGGAGTTTCCTGCGAATCGGTGAACGCCCCACACCCTAGCTCCTTCGACAAGCTCAGGACAGGCCTCTCCCCGCAAGCGGGGCGAGGGGACAAAGCCCTTCTTCCCCGCTTCACGCCGCAACCGATGGTCTTCCTCCTGCGCTCGCTGGGCCGCCTGCCGCTGACAACGCTCTACGGCTTCGCCCGGGTAGTCTATTTTGTCACGTTTTACGTCCTGCGCTGGCGGCGCGACCTCGCCACGCGCAACATCGCCCGCTCGTTCCCCGAGAAGTCGCCGGAAGAGCGCGCCGTCATCCTGAAGCAGTCATATCGCAACATGAGCGAGGTATTCGTCGAGCTGCTCTGGGGCTGGCGCGCGAGCGCGGAGCAGCTCAAGGCACGCATGGTCATCGACAATCCGGAGCTCGTCGCGCGCTTCGTCGCGGAGCGCCGCTCGACCATCCTGCTGACGGCGCATGTGTGCAACTGGGAATGGCTGCTTCCCGGGGGCGGCGCGCATTTCGGCATCCCGATCGATGCGGTTTACAAGCCGATCCGGCTGCCCAGTCTCGATGCGTACATGCGCGAAGCGCGCAGCCGCTTCGGCGGCAGGCCGATTCCGATCAAGAGCTTCGCCTTCGAGCTGTTGCGGCGCGCCGGCGACGTGCGCGCGTACGGTCTGGTCGCCGACCAGACTCCGCTGAAGAACATGGAGAAACATTGGACGCGATTCCTGCACCAGGACACCGCATTCTTCGTCGGGGTCGAGACGATCGCGAGATTCCTCGAGGCGCCGGTCGTTTACGTCGCGATGCGCAGGCTCAAGCGCGGGCATTATGCGGTCCGGTTGCACGTGCTCGCCGAGCCGCCCTACGACGTCACCGAGAAGGCCGAAGCCGAGGCGGGGGCCTGGATCGTCGAGGCCTACGCGCGCAAACTGGAGGAGGAGATTCGCGCCAGCCCCTCGGATTGGTTATGGGTCCACAATAAATGGAAGTACTCTAAGCCCGATGCCAGGCTTAATCGATAATCGCCCATTATTTCGATAATCGCCCTTGACGACGCGGCCCTAGAATCGATAAACTGTTCGTTAGTCGCACATAAGTTCGATAATCGACCAACTGGAGGAGGTTTGTCGGTGTCTGAAGCAATCTCTCGGTTTGCCGGATATCCGCGGTGCGAGCTGCGCGCGGCGCCCGCGCTCGCCTGATCCACCGCGCAGATGCTCGAATTGCAGCGCTTCGCAATGAACACGAACACCCTTGCCGGTACCCTCGAGGAAAAACTGCGCGCCGTAAAGGCGGCGGGCTTCGGGGCGATCGTGCTCTCGGGCGGCGACCTCGTTGGGCATCCCGACGGCGTCGAGGTCGCCGTCGAGCTTGTCACCGATAGCGGCCTCAAGGTGGGCGCGTTTCAGATGCTGCACGATTTCGAGGGCCTGTCGGGACACATGCTCGACTACAAGATCGACATTGCGCGATCGCTGTTCGACATGATGCGCTCCGTCGGCGCGCCGCTGCTGATCGTCGCGTCGACCACCTCGCCTCATGCCAGCGGCGATCCGCGCAAGATTGCCGGAGACCTGGCGATGCTCGGCACCCTGGCGGCGCTCCCCGGGATCCGCATCGCATACGGCGCGCTGTCGTGGGGGCGCTGGGTCAATGAATACACGTCGGCGTGGGAGGCGGTGAAGCTGGCCGACCATGCCAACGTGGGGCTCGCGATCGACTCGTTTCACGTCCTCGCGCGGGGCACCTCGCGCGAGCCGTTCGACGCGATCCCGGGCGACAGGATCTTCCTCGTCCAGTTGTCGGATTACCTGTGGGACCTCGACGACCTCATCGAAACCGCGCGCCACCGCCGCGTATTTCCTTCGGAGGGCAATCACAGTGTGGCAATCGTCGACCTCGTTGGCCGCATCGAGCGTGCCGGCTACCGCGGCGATTACTCGTTCGACGTGGTCAACGACGATTACGCGCATCTGCCGGCGGCGGCGGTGGCCGCCCGGGGGCGCAAGGCGGCGACCTGGCTGTGCGCGCAGACGTGAGAGCGGGACTTGCGCTCGCTGCCGCTCAGGCGGACATTCATTCAACGTATCGACAGTGTTCATCACCAAGGGAGGAAGTCATGAAGCAGGCATTACGCAACACGGCCGCCGCGTTCGCGTTCGCGGCAGCGACGACCGCGTTCGGCCAGCAGGGTCCGGTCACCATCGTCGGCCTGATGGAGCTTTCCGGCACGGGTGCGACGGCGGGCACCAATTTCGACAACGGCGTCAAGCTCGCCGTCAAGGAAATCAATGCCGCGGGCGGCATCCTCGGTCGCAAGATCGAATACACGTCAATGGATACGCAGTCGGCGCCGCAAACCGCCAAGGCGCTGGCACAGAAGGCGGTCGATCAGGGCGCGTACGTGGTGATGGGCCCGGTGTTCTCGGGCTCGTTCATCGTGAGCATGGTCGAGACCAAGCGCGCCGAGATTCCCAACTTCACCGGCGGCGAAGCGGCGAACATCACGCAGCAGGGCAACCCCTACGTGTTCCGCACGTCATTCACGCAATCGACGGCGATGCCCAAGCTCGCGCGCTACATCAAGGACACGGTGAAGGCAAAGTCCGTGGCGATGGTGTGGGTGAACAACGACTTCGGCAAGGGCGGCCGGGACTCCATGAGCAAAGCGCTCGAGGCGCAGGGCATCAAGGTTGCCGCCGACATCTCGACCGACCCGGGCCAGGTCGATTTCTCCGCCGCGGTGCTCAAGGTCAAGCAGTCGAACGCCGACGCCGTGTTTGTCTACACCAATGAAGAAGAGTCGGCGCGAGCGCTGCGCGAGCTCAGGAAGCAGGGCTACGACAAGCCGATCATCGGCGAAACGACGCTCACCGGGCAGAAGGTGATCGAGCTGGCAGGCGACGCAGCCAACGGAGCGATCGCGCACGTCGGCCTCACCGTCGATGCGCCGCAGCCGGGGATCAAGGCCTTCGACGAGAAGTTCCAGAAGGAATACAAGTACAAGAGCGACCACAACGGGATGAAGGGCTACACCGGGATGTACGTGGTCAAGGCGATCACCGAGCGCATCAAGAAGTTCGACGGCAAGGAGTTCGCCAAGACGCTGCACGGCGCGACGATCAAGGTCAAGGACACTCCCGGCGTGCTCCTCGACGTGCACTTCGACAACAACGGCGATCTCGACCGCGAAAGCTTCCTGGTCAAAGTGGAAAAAGGCAAACAGGTCGTGACCGCGACATTGCCGCCGGTGAACCCGATCCAGTAGCACTGAAGAAAAAGGGATGCGACCACGCGAAGGCGCGGTCGCTCTCGCGAGGAGGACGGCATGGCTGATTTCCTGCAACTCATCCTTTCCGGGACCGCCACCGGCGCGATCTACGCGCTCTGTGCGCTGGGATTCACGCTGCTGTGGCAGGCGTCGGGAACGATCAACTTCGCGCAGGGCGAGTTCGTGATGCTCCCCGCCTTCGGGATGTTGTTCTTCATCAACACCGCGGGCCTCCCGCTGTGGCTGGCCTTCCTGCTGACCTGCCTGGTCGCGATGCTGCTGCTCGGTTACACCTTCAAGCGGGTGATCGTCGATCCGCTGATCCGCCACGGCGTGATCCCGCTGGTGATCGCGACCCTCGGGCTTTCGATCGGCGTGAAGCAGCTCACCAAAGCAGGCGTGACGGCGCAGGCGATGCCGTTCAACAGCCCGTTCCCCGATGGCTTGCTGGCGTTGGGTGATTTCAAGGTCTCTTACGCCGACCTCGGCACGCTGCTGCTGGCGGGGCTGATCGTCATCGGCCTGCAGTTGTTCCTGAACCGCACCGTCACCGGGCGCGCGATGCAGGCCGTCGCGCAAAACACCGACGCGGCCAAGGTTCTGGGAATCAACGTGCAGCGGATGGTGCTCTACGTGTTCCTGATCAACGCCGTGCTGGCGGTCGTCGCGGCGCTGCTCGTCACGCCAACGTACCTCGCCAAGTTCGACATGGGCGAGTCGATCGGACTCAAGGCGTTCTACGCGGCCATCATCGGCGGCTTCAACCAGACACGCGGTGCGCTGCTCGGGGGCGTGCTGGTCGGCGTTCTGGAAAACCTGACCGGCGCCTACATTTCGCCCGCGTACAAGGAAGGCGTCGCGCTGCTCCTGTTCCTCGTTGTCATCATCTTCCGGCCCGAAGGCCTGCTGGGCAAGGCCGAGGAGCGCAAGGTATGAACAACGCACAAAAGATCGGCCTGGTGGTTCTGCTCGCGCTGTACGCGATCCTGCCGCTGTTCCTCAAGAACTACGGCATCTACCTGATGACGCTGTTGTGCGTGTATCTCATGGCGGCGTTCGGATTGAATCTGATCGTCGGTTATGCCGGACAGATGTCGATCGGGCAAGCGGCGTTCTACGGCATCGGCGCATACATCGCCGGCATTCTGATGACCAAGATGGGCATTTCGTTCTGGCTCGTCCTGCCGATCGCGGCGGTCGCATGCTTCGCGATTGGTCTGGCACTGGGCTTCCCGGCATTGCGGGTGCAACACCATTACCTCGCCTTCGCCACGCTGGGGTTCAACGTCCTCGTCTTCCTCGTGATGCGCAACGAGGAGCAGCTCACGGGGGGCACCTTCGGGATTTCCAACATCCCGCGGCCTTCCTTTTTCGGCTGGTCGCTCGACGGCGCGCTGCCGTTTTTCTACTTCGCGTTTGCTTCGGTGATCATTCTCGCTCTGGTGCTGTGGTGGCTGTTGCGCTCGCCCTGGGGCCGGGCTTTCGCGGCGCTGCGCGACAATCCGATTCGCGCCGAGAGCACGGGGGTCAACATCACCGCGTATACGCTGTTGGCCTTCGCGATCGGCGCGGCGTGCGCGGGCATCGGCGGAGTCTATTTGGCGGCACTGGTCAACTTCATCGAGCCCGGGCAGTTCCATCTCTCGGTGTCGCTGATGATGCTGCTCGCGGTCATCGTCGGCGGCTCGGGCCGCTTCTTCGGGCCCGTGCTGGGATCGGTGGTCGTCATCTTGCTGCCCGAGTGGCTGCGCTTCCTGCAGGACTGGTATCTGGCGATCTTCGGCTTTGCGGTGATCGTGCTCATGGTCTACCTGCCAGGCGGACTGCTTTCGCTCGCCGACCGCTTCAAGACCAGCGGAGGTGCCAAATGACGCCGTTCCTCGAAGTCAGGGACATGAAGAAGCAGTACGGCGCGATCAAGGCCGTCGACGGCGTGACGATGTCGGTCGGCCCCGGCGAGATCGTCGGCGTGATCGGGCCCAACGGCTCGGGCAAGACGACGCTGTTCAACAGCATCCTCGGCCAGATCAAGCCCACCGCGGGCAGCGTGGAGTTCTGCGGCGAGGACATCACCGGCATGTCGCCACTGGAGCTGTCACGCCGCGGTGTCGGGCGCACGTTCCAGACGCTGCAAGTCTTTGTGAAGCTCTCGGTGCGCGACAATCTGATCGCGGCGGCGCAGGAATTCAAGGGCACGATGCCGGGACGGCTTTTCGCCGCGCCCGATGCCGGGCTCGGCCATCACGCCGACGAGATGATCGAGCTCTTTCGCCTGAAGCACGTCGCGTATCTGCCCGCGGGCAGCCTGTCGTACGGCCAGCAGAAACTCATCGACATCGCGATGGCGTTCATGCCGGCGCCGCGGCTGGTGCTGCTCGACGAGCCCTGCGCGGGCGTGAATCCGAGCCTGGTCGACCAGCTGCACGATCTGCTGGTCGAGCTCAACAAGACGCAGGGCGGGAGCTTCGTGGTCATCGAGCACAACATGGACTTCATCATGAAGCTCTGCCCGCACGTCATCTGCATGGTCGAGGGCAAGGTGCTCGCCGAGGGGCCGCCGAAGGAAGTGCAGTCGAACCGGCAGGTGCTCGAAGCCTATCTAGGCAACTAAGCGATGGCCGAATAAATTCGGCCCTACACAAGCGGGAACGAACATGAGCGAAAAGATCATCGAGTTCGACAAAGTCGTCGCCGGATATACGCCCAGCCTGACGATCCTCAACGAGCTGACGCTGGACGCGCGCAAGGGCGAGATCACGCTGCTGATCGGCCCCAACGGCGCCGGCAAGTCGACGGTGCTGAAGACGCTATTCGGCATGCTCGTTCCCCGTTCCGGCGAGGTCCGCTTCGAGGGCAAGCGCGTCAACGGCAAATCGCAGCGTGAACTGCTGGGCGAGGGGATCGCGTTCGTGCCGCAGGGGCGCAATCTGTTCGGCTCGCTCTCGGTCCGGCACAACCTCGAGCTGGGCGGCATCACGCTGCCGCGCGGCGAGCTCAACGGACGCATCGACGAAGTGCTCGCGCGCTTTCCCCGCATCAAGGAGCGCATCAACAACCAGGCCTCGACCATGTCGGGCGGCGAGCAGAAGCAGCTCGAGGTCGGCCGCGCGCTGCTGCTGCGCCCGCGCGTGCTGCTGATCGACGAACCCTCGATCGGATTGTCGCCGAAGCTCGTCCAGGAAGTGATGACGCTGCTGCGCGGACTCACGGAGCAGGGCGTGACGGTGCTGATGGTCGAGCAGAACGTGCGCACCGCGCTCAAATATTCGAACCGCGCCCTCGTCCTCGAAATGGGGAGGCTCGCGCTCGACCGGCCGGCGTCCGAGCTGCTGGACGACCCGAATCTGAACCGGCTGTTCCTCGGCGGCCACGTCAAGACCGCGGCCTGACGATGCAAGAGTCACCCGCGGGCGGCGCAATGACGGTTTACACGCCGGCGAAGCTCTCGCCGCTGCGATGACGCACTCCCTGTCGCTCGCGGCGCTCACCGTGCTTGAGCTCTCGCCGCCGGAGATGGTCGCTTGCGCTGCGGACGCGGGCTACTCGCACGTGGGCCTAAGGCTTCTCCCGGCGACGGATAGCGAGCCGACGTGGCCGGTGGTCGGCGACACGCCGATGGTGCGCGAGATCGAGAGCCGCCTCGCGGATACCGGCGTACGCACGCTCGACATCGAGATCTTTCGCCTCAAGCCCGATACCGATGTGCGTAGCTACCTGCCGGCGCTCGAGACCGGCGCGCGCCTCGGCGCAAAACACGTCCTGGTCGCCGGCAACGATCCTGCCGAAGCGCGCCTGACCGAACGCTTCGCGGCGCTTTGCGACCTCGGCGCGCCGCTCGGGCTCACGCTCGATCTCGAGCCCATGCCGTGGACGGACGTCAAGAATCTCCAGCAGGGGGCGCGGATCGCGGCAGCCGCGCGCAAGTCGAACGCCGGTGTGCTCATCGATCCCATCCATTTCGATCGCGGCGGCAGTGTGCCCGCAGACATCGGCGGGGTGGCGCAGGAGCGCCTGCATTACGCGCAGCTCTGCGATGCGCCCGCGGAGCGTCCACGCGATGCGGAAACGCTGCTCCATCAGGCGCGGGCCGAGCGACTCATGCCCGGCGACGGCGGGCTTAACCTGATGGGCATCCTGCGTGCATTGCCGCGGGAGCTGCCCTTGGCGCTGGAAGTCCCGATGCTGACGCTGGCGAAGACCGTACCTGCGGTCGAGCGCGCAAAGCGCATCCGCGCGAAGACCGAGGCCCTGCTCGCGAAGCTTGCGGAGAAGAGTCACAAAACATAGCCCTGGCGCGACGATGACCGATCTCTATGCCGTGATCGGCAACCCGATCGCGCAGACCAAGTCGCCGCGCATTCACGCCGAATTCGCGCGGCGGTTTGGACAGGATCTCCGTTACGAAGCGATTCTCGCGCCATACGACGGTTTCGCTGCGGCCGTCGCCGCGTTTCGCGCCGCCGGCGGCAGGGGCCTCAACGTCACCGTGCCCTTCAAGCTCGAGGCCTTCGCACTTGCGACCGAACGCACCGAACGCGCCGAGCAGGCAGGCGCCGTCAACACCCTCAAGTTCGACGGTGCAACCATCTTGGGCGACAACACCGACGGCGCCGGGCTTGTCGGCGACATTCAGGACAGGCTGCGCTACGCGATCCGCGGCAAGCGCGTGCTGATCATGGGCGCGGGTGGGGCGGCGCGCGGCGTCGTGCTGCCGCTCCTGCGCGAGGAGCCGGCGTCGATCACCATCGCCAATCGCACGGTTGAAAAGGCGATGGCGCTCGAGCGCCGCTTCGCGCCCTTCGGTCCGGTCGAGGGCGGCGATTACGCACGTCTCGCGGGCCGGCAATTCGACCTCGTGATCAACGCGACCTCGGCGAGCCTCACCGGCGAGCTGCCGCCGCTGCCGCCGGGCGTATTCGCATCCGGGTCGCTGGCGTATGACATGGTGTACGGCAACGAGCCCACGCGCTTTCTCGTTCATGCCCGAACCAATGGCGCGGCGCAGGTCGCCGACGGTCTGGGCATGCTGCTCGCGCAGGCGGCCGAATCGTTTTTCCTCTGGCGCGGCGTTCGGCCTGACACCGGCCCGGTGATCGAGCTGTTGCGCCGCGGTTAGCGTAACTGCACACTACGCACCTGGCCGCTCGTCACAACCGGCCGTTTACACGGGGTCCCCAGCAGCACAAAGCAAAATCGGGATTCCAACCTGGAGGAGGCCGCATGTCTATGCACAAGTCCCGCAGCACCCGCGTTTCGCCGTCATCGCCGACGTCGATGACTCGCCGCGATGCCCTCAAGAAGACCGCAGCGATGGGCGTCGCCGCGGCCGCCGGATCGCTGGGCTTTCCGGCGATCGTCAGGGCGCAGGCCGACACCATAAAAATCGGCCACCTCACGCCGCGCACCGGCTTTCTCGGCCAGCTTGGGCAGTATGGCCTGCGCGGAACGACGCTTGCGATCGACGAAGTCAACGCCTCGGGCGGCGTGCTCGGGCGCAAGGTCGATCTGCTCGCCGAGGACAGCGTCACTCCCCAGGCGGCGGTCACCAAGGCGCAGAAGCTGATCGAGCGTGACAAGGTCGCCTGCCTCCTGGGCGAGATCAGCAGCGCTTCCGCGCTGGCGATCGGTGACGTGGCGGGCAAGGCCCGGATCGTGTACATCAACACCGGTGCCAATTCGGACGCCCTGCGCGGCTCCAACTGCAACCGCTACATGTTCCACGTCGAAGGCTGTAATACGATGTACACCAAGACGATCGGGACCTGGCAGAAGCAGCAGAACCTGATCAAGGGCGCGAAGTGGTATTTCCTGACCGCCGACTATGCGTTCGGACACGATCTGTACAAGGTGTCATCGCGCTTCCTGCAGGAAAACGGCGGGGTCATCCTCGGCAACGACATGGTGCCGACCAATACGCCGGATTACAGCGCCTACATCCTGAAGATCCGCAACGCCAAGCCGGACTTCGTCTACATAAACCTGGCCGGCGTCGATCAGACGACATTTCTCAAGCAGTACAAGGAATACGGTCTGTCGTTCCCGCTCGCGGGCGGCGTCATGGACACGATTCCCTTCTGGGCCGCGGGCATCGACTCGCTTTCCGGCCACTGGCAGAGCCTGTGGTATCACGGGCTGACCGTGCCGCAGGCGGTCGCGTTCACCAAGAAGTTCATCAGCCAATTCGGTTACCCGCCGGACAACCAGGCGTGGGGTGATTATGTCGCCGCGAAGATACTCACGCAGGCGATCGCCGAAACCAAGAGCACCGACAGCCTGAAGCTCGTCGAATACTTCGAGAAGGGCCCGTCGTTCGACATCCTCAAGGCGCGCAAGGGCAGCTTCCGCAAATGGGACCACCAGTTGCTGCAGGAGATGTACGTGGTGAGGGTCAAGGACAAGGCGAAGATGAAAGACAAGTGGGATATTTTCGATATCGTCCAGGCGGTGCCCAGCGCGAATGAAAGCCTCGAGCTGATCCAGCCGACACAGGCCGAGAATCCCTGCAAGATGGCGTAGACAGCTTAAGTGCGCTGGGCGAGCGCCACGCCTTCGTGAGCTGTGCGCTGCCGTGAACGCAGGCGCGCTGTGGCGCAGTCGTCGGTAAGCGGGTGGCTCGTGCGCGGCCACTCGTGTGTTGAGTGGCCGCCGCGAGCCGGGTACCCGCTCGACGACGCGATTTGCGCCACCGCGCGTCCAGTCGCGGCAGCGCACAGCCCGATAAGAACTGCACCTAACGCTCGGGTGTTCGCCGCCGCTACCGGGTCAATGACGCCGACTCGACTCAGCTCATCGTGACCGCAATCGTCATCGAACAAATCGTCAACGGGCTGCTCGTCGGCTCGTATTACATCGTGCTGGCGCTCGGGCTGTCGATGATCTTCAGCCTGGGCGGCGTGGTCAATCTCGCTCACGGCGCGTTCTATGCGGTTGGCGCGTATTTCGCGTACGAGATCCAGCGATTCGCCGGATTCGGCGGCGCGGTGGTGCTCTCGCCCATCTGCGTCGCGCTTCTCGGCGTGGCCATCGAGCGAGCATTCCTCCAGCGCCTGTATCGCGAAGACCCGATGCTGGGATTGCTGTTCACCTTCGGCCTCGCGCTGACGATCGAACAGAGCCTGCGGCTCATCTGGGGCACGACCGGTCTCCCGTTCTCGATTCCCGACGGCTTGCGCGGAACGCTCCTTGCCGGTGATTTCATCTACTCGTATTACCGGCTCACCGTGCTCGGCGTGTCCGCCGCGGCGGTGATCGGCTGCTGGCTGCTGCTCAACAAGACCGCATTCGGAATGATCGTTCGGGCAGGCACGCGCGACCCGGAAATGGTGCGTGCGCTCGGCATCAGCCTGCGTCCGGCGCTGGCGGCGGTGTTCGCATTGGGCGTGGGCCTCGCCGGGCTTGCCGGCGTGATGTCGGGACCGTTGGCCGGCGTACAACCGGCGATGGGGACCGAAATTCTCACACCGACATTCGTCGTCGTCGTCATCGGCGGCTTGGGCAGCTTCTGGGGCGTCGTCGTCGCGGGATTGCTGGTTGGCGTCGTTCGCGGCATCACCGTGCTGTTCTATCCGCCCGCGGCCGAGGCGTCGATGTACATTTTGATGATTCTCGTATTGCTCTTTCGCCCGCGCGGCCTGATGGGCGAGCGCTTCGAGAAATTCGAGTGACGAGACAGCGGCCGCTGGCGGTCCTCGCGCTCTCGCTTGTCGCGCTGCCGTTCGCGATGCGCGCCATCGGCATGACCGAGAGCCTCGGCACCGAGATCGCGCTCTTTGCGCTGGTGGGACTGGGCTTCAATCTGCTGCTCGGATACACCGGCCTGCTCTCGTTCGGACACGGCTTGTTCTTCGGCTTTGCCGCCTATGCGGCGGCACTGTCGCAGTTGCATTGGTTCCACGACAGCCTGGTATGGCCGTTATTGTTTGCTGTGGCGGCCACCGCGCTGCTCGGCCTTATCGTCGGCTTTTTCGCGCTGCGCCGGCGCGGCGTCTATTTCTCTTTGCTGACGCTGGCATTCACTGCGCTCGCGTTCTTTTTCGCGTTTCGCTGGACCGAATTCACCGGTGGCGAGTCCGGGCTGCGCGGTGTCACGCGCCCGGCGTTTGGCCCGATCGACCTCAACGACCAGACGGTGTTCTACGCCTTTACCGCGCTTGTCGTCTTCGCGGCCGCAGGGCTGCTGCTGCGAATCGTCCGCTCGCCATTCGGCAGCGTGCTGGTGGCCATCCGCGACAACGAACAAAGGGCGTTGTTCGCAGGCTACCCGGTCCGGCATTACAAACTGGTCGCCTTCGTAATCTCCGCTACGCTCGTCGGCGTGGCCGGCAGCCTGTTCGCATTCCTGAAATCGATCGTGTCCGCCGACACGGTCCACGTCTCGTTTTCCGGCGAAATCGTCGCCATGACCATCATCGGCGGCACGCGCAACTTCCTCGGTCCGGCGCTGGGGGCGCTGTTCTACATCCTGTTTCGCGAGTTGCTGTCGGGTTACACCGACGCGTGGATGTTCTGGCTCGGGCTCTTGTTCATGGCTTTCATTCTGTATTCGCCGGCCGGCCTGATCGGCCTGGGCACGCGGCTGTGGACCCAGTATCAGAAGCTGCGCGGCACGCTCGACACCGAGGCGGCCGCGATGGCGGGCCGGCATACACCGCAGCCTGGACAGGCCGTGCCGGCGTTCCTTTGCCGTCCCGGCGATGGCGATCAGACCGTGCTCGAGTGCGAACACGTCAGCAAGCACTTCGGCGAATTCGCTGCCGTGGATCGCGCAAATCTGCGCCTCGAGGACCGCTGCCTGCATGCGCTGATCGGACCGAACGGCGCCGGCAAGACCACGCTGTTCAACGTGATCTCAGGCTTGTATGCGGCAGATGGTGGGACGATCGCGCTGTCGGGTCGGCGCATCGACGCCATGTCCGCCGATCGCGTGGCGCAGTTAGGCCTCGCGCGCTCGTTTCAGATCACCAACCTGTTCCCATCGCTGCCGGTCGCCGAGAATTTGCGCCTCGCCTGCCAGGCGCGCGATCCGGCGCGCTTTGCATGGTGGCGACCGGTGTCAGCGCTGGCACAAGTCGGCGTCGAGACCGGCGCGCTGATCCGCTTCCTGGGACTCGAAGGCCTCGAGCAGGTGCCGGTGTCTAGCCTGTCATACGGCGGGCAACGGCTGCTCGAGATCGGCATTCCTCTGGCGGCGCGACCGCGCGTGCTGCTTCTCGACGAGCCGCTGGTCGGGCTCGCCGCGGCCGAGCGCGAGCGCATCGCGGGGCTGATCAAGAGCCTCGTGCCGCAGATGGCGATCCTGCTGGTCGAGCACGACATGGACCGCGTGTTCCAGCTTGCCGACCGTATCACGGCGATGAACGAGGGCCGCGTAATTGCCGAGGGCGCTCCCGCCGAGGTCCGCGCGAACGCCGAGCTGCAACGGGTGTACCTCGGCGACGGCGCGGTCCGGGCCGCGGCGGCGAGAGTCGAGCGCGCAGCCATCGCGGCGGCCCCGATCATCGAGGTCGACGCAATCAATACGTTCTACGGCAAGAGCCACGTGCTGCACGATGTCTCTTTCCGCGTTCGTGAGAATGAGGTCGTCGCGCTCCTTGGGCGCAACGGCGCCGGCAAGACCTCGACCTTCAAGAGCATCATGGGTCTCGTACGGCCGGCGACCGGGCGCGTGTTGCTCGGCACCGAACGCATCGACGGCAAGCCGCCGGAACAAGTCGCCCGGCTCGGTGTCGGCCTGGTCCCTCAGGGACGACGACTGTTCTCCGGCCTGACTGTTGCGGAGAACCTCGCGCTCGGCGCCCTGCGCCGCGACCGAGGGAACGCGGGCGGTGTACACTGGGACCTAACGCGCGTATTCGAAATCTTTCCGCGCCTGCGCGACCGGATGCACGTCAAGGCGGATCGCCTCTCCGGCGGCGAGCAGCAGATGGTCGCGATCGCGCGGGCGCTCTCCGGCAACGTGCGGCTGCTCCTGCTCGACGAACCCTTCGAAGGACTTTCGCCAACAATGGTCGACGAAGTGTTTGCCGCGATCGAGCGACTGCGGCGCCAGATCTCGATCGTGATCATCGAGCACCACCTCGATCTCGTCCTCGCGCTTGCCGACCGCGCCGTCGTGCTCGATCGCGGGCACGTGAGCCATGAGGGATCGTCGCAACCATTGCTCAACGATCTCGACTTTCGGAAAAAAGTGCTCTGGATATGAACACTACCGCTCGAGGATTGCGCGTGCTCGTCACCGCCGGCGCTGCCGGCATAGGCAAGGCGTTTGCGGAAACCTTCGCCGACGCCGGCGCCAAGGTTTTCATCTGCGACGTCGACCAGGCCGCGCTCGCCGCTTTTCACACGGCGCGTCCGGAGATCGGCGGTTGCATCGCCGACGTCGCCGATCCGCAAGCGGTCGATGTGCTGTTCGACGCCACGACGGCATTCTTAAGCGGGCTCGACGTGCTGATCAACAATGCCGGAATCGCCGGACCGACGGCTCCGGTCGAGGATATCGACATCGCCGACTGGCAGCGCACCATCGCCGTCGATCTCAACGGCATGTTCTATTGCACACGCAAAGCGGTGCCGCTGCTCAAGGCGGCGGGCGGAGGCAGCATCATCAACCTTTCGTCGGTCGCCGGGCGGCTGGGCTTTCCTCTGCGCACGCCGTATTCGGCGGCGAAATGGGCGGTCGTGGGATTTACCAAGAGCCTGGCAATCGAGCTCGGCCCTGCGAACATCCGCGTGAACGCGATCCAACCCGGCGTCGTCGAAGGCGAGCGCATCGAGCGTGTGATCTCCGCCAAAGCGAAGGCGCTTGGCGTGAGCTTCGATGACTTCAAGCGCCAATTACTGTCCAAGGTGTCGCTGCGTCGGACGGTGAGTCCGGTGGACATCGCGAACATGGCGCTCTTTCTTGCGACCGACGCCGGACACAACATTTCGGGACAGGCGTTGTCGGTGTGCGGCAACGTCGAGTCGCTGGTCTGATGGATTCGAGCAAGACGAAGATCGCGATTGTCGGCGCCGGGCTGATCGGGCGCGCCTGGTCGATCGTGTTTGCGCGGGCTGGGCACGCGGTCGCGGTGTACGACGACGACGCCGACACGCTGCGCAACAGCCTTGCCTTGCTCGAAGGCGCACTCGCCGACCTTGCAGCGGCGGGTCTGCTCGATGAGGAACCCGCGGTGACGCGCGCACGTATCGGCTCGGCGGGCACGCTGGCCGAGGCTGTCAATGGCGCCGGCTACGTGCAGGAGAACATCGCCGAAAAGCTGCCAGCAAAGCAGGCGCTGTTTGCCGAGCTTGACCGGCTCGCCGCGCCCGATGCGATTCTCGCCAGCTCGACTTCGACGATCCCCGCATCGCAGTGGAGCGAGAGGCTCACGGGACGTGCGCGCTGCCTCGTCGCGCACCCGATCAATCCGCCGCATCTGGTGCCGCTGGTCGAGCTGTCGCCCGCGCCATGGACCGCAGCTGAGGTCGTCGCCCGCGCCCGAGCGCTGCACGAAGCGGCCGGGCAGGTACCGATCGTCGTGAGCAAGGAGATCCAGGGCTTCATCCTGAATCGCCTGCAGGGGGCGCTGCTGGCCGAGGCGTTCCGGCTCTACGCCGACGGCTACGCATCGATCGAGGATATCGACAAGACGGTGCGCGACGGCCTAGGACTGCGCTGGTCATTCATGGGGCCGTTCGAGACGATCGATCTCAACGCGCCGGGCGGGGTAGTCGATTACTGCGAGCGCTACGGCGAGCTCTATTACGAAATGGCGCAGACGCAGCTGCCGCGGCGATGGGATGAGGCGCTCGTGCGTCGCATCGAGCGCGAGCGCCGGCAACGGCTGCCCGCCTCCGAGCTCGACGCCCGCTCGGCCTGGCGCGACCGCCGCCTGATCGAGCTCATCGCGCACAAGCGCCGCGCCGCCGGGCAAGACTGATCACGAGAAGGAGACCGCCATGGCGGCACCACGCGACAAAGTCATCATCACCTGCGCGGTCACCGGCGCGATCCATACGCCGACGATGACGCCGTACCTGCCGATCACGCCCGCCGAGATCGCCGAAGGGGCGATCGGTGCGTGGAAGGCCGGTGCGGCGATCATCCACCTGCACGCGCGCGATCCGAAGGACGGCCGGCCGACGCCCGATCCCAAGGTGTTCATGCAGTTCCTGCCGGCGATCAAGGCCGAGACCGACGCGGTGATCAACATCACCACCGGCGGCGGCCACAACATGACGGTGCAGCAACGGCTCGAGGCGCCGCTCGCGGCCAAGCCGGAGATGTGCTCGCTCAACATGGGGTCGATGAACTTCGGCCTGTTCCAGCTCGTGCCGAAGTACAAGCAGTGGAAGTTCGAATGGGAGCCGCAATACCTCGAGAACACGCGCGACTTCATCTTCCGCAACACCTACAAGGACATCGAGTTTTCGCTCAAGCACCTGGGCGAGGAGTGCGGTACTAAGTTCGAGTTCGAGTGCTACGACGTTGGTCACTTGTACAACCTCGCGCACTTCGTCGACCGGGGCTTGGTCAAGCCACCGATGCTGATCCAGACCATTTACGGGATCTTCGGCGGCATCGGGCCGGAGGCCGAGAACCTGATGCACATGCGCCGCATCGCCGATCATTTGTTCGGCGACCAATTCCACTGGTCGATCCTCGGCGCGGGCCGCCATCAGATGGGATTGATCACCATGGGCGCGATCATGGGCGGGCATTGCCGCGTCGGCCTCGAGGACAGCATCTATCTGAAAAAGGGCCAGCTCGCGAAGAGCAACGCGGAGCAGGTGACCAAGATCCGCACCATATTGAACGAACTATCGCTGGAAATCGCCACGCCGGACGAAGCGCGAAAGATGCTCGCGTGCAAGGGCAGGAACAACGTCGCTTTTTGAGGGCGGCGGGCGATACATCGGCTGGAGCGCGGTAAGCCGCGATGACTTAAGCGCGGGTGGCGCAAAGCACGTCGTCGGAGCGGGTAACCCGGCTCGCGGCGGCCACTCAACCCACGAGTGGCCGCGCACGAGCCACCCGCTTTGCGACGACTGCGCCCCAACGCGCCGCGCCACCGCGGCTCACCGCGCGGCAAACCTTGCTCCGATTGGCCGAGTTCGCCGTGCGTTGGCACCGCGCTCTGTGTGAGCGGCGAAGGCATGGCGAGCGCGCGTGGGCCGCGCCGGCCGTCGCGGGTGGCGCGGCAAGGGAGACGTTATGTTCGCGACCGCAGCCGCGCCGGGCACCCGCAGGCCGGCGTTGGCGGCCTCCGCGCGCTGGAACAAGCCTTCGCCGCTAAACCACGACGCCGATCGCCGCCACTGCGCCCAAGTCACCGCGGCTAACCGCGCTCAACGCAGTGGATCGCCTGCTCATTGCCGAGATTCCGTGACGAAGCACTAGTTCGAGATCCGCGCCCGCAACACGCGCCGGTCGTACTCGGCTTCGGTCGCCTTGGTGATCTCCTTGCCGTCTGCAGCGAAGACCCGCCCGCCGCTGTGCCGGCAGACCTCGCGCTCGTACTGGCACGGTCCCATTTCCGGATTTTGCGCACACAGCGCGGCGACTTTGGGCACGAATTGGATCGCCGTGACTTGCCGCTCGCCGGCCAAGTCGACGACGCACGCATAAACGGCGCCGGCCGGGATCACGACCGGGGGGTCGGCTACAGACGCGGTCGTGGCCCCCGGAGCGGGGACCGGCGACGGAGGTGTCGGCGGCTCGGGCGTGGCCGGCGGGAGGACCGGGCGACTGACGACCGGCGGAGTGGGCGCGCCCGGTTGAGGCTGGCGCTCGGGCGTCGACTCTGTGCAGGCGCAAAGCACGACCGCGGCGCCAAGCAGGTAACGCGCAAATATTCCCATGACCGCGCCTTTCCGGAGGGGATTTATCTCCGCCCGCCGAGCAGAGAACCCAGCACGCCGCGAACGATCGAGCGTCCGATCGTCGAGCCGACTGAGCGCGCGGCGCTCTTGGCCATCGCCTCGACCAGACTGTCCTTGCGCCCACTTCCGCGCATCAGCCCGCCCAGCGAATCCTTGATGGTACCGATGACGCCGCCTTCTGAGGAGGGCGGCGTGATGGTCGGCGTCGATTCCGCGACCCTGCTCTTGAGCTTTTCATACGCCGACTCGCGATCGACCGTTTTCTCGTAAACGCCCGCGACCGGCGAAGCCGCCATGATCGCCCTGCGCTCGTCGGTGGTGATCGGGCCGATGCGGCTCGCGGGCGGCAGGATATATGCACGCTCGACCACGCTCGGGCGTCCCTTTTCATCGAGAAAAGACACCAGCGCTTCGCCGACGCCGAGCTCGGTGATCACCTTTTCGGTGTCGAACTTCGGATTGGCGCGCATCGTGGCGGCCGCTGCCGCGACCGCCTTCTGATCGCGCGGAGTGAACGCACGCAACGCGTGCTGAATCCGGTTGCCGAGCTGCCCCAGCACTTTGTCCGGAACGTCGAGCGGATTCTGCGTGACCAAATACACGCCGACGCCCTTGGAGCGGATCAGTCGCACCACCTGCTCGATCTTGTCGAGCAGCGGCTTCGGCGCGTCGGCGAACAGCAAGTGCGCCTCGTCGAAGAAGAACACGAGCTTGGGCTTGTCGCGGTCACCGACCTCGGGCAGGCGCTCGTAGAACTCGGAGAGCAACCATAGCAGCAACGTGGAATAAAGAGCCGGCGCGCCGAGCAATTTGTCCGCGGTCAGGATGTTGATGTTGCCCTTCCCGCTGCCATCGGTCTGCAGCAGATCGTCGATGTTGAGCATCGGCTCGCCGATGAACTTGTCGGCGCCCTGCTGCTGCAACGCGAGCAGGCCGCGCTGGATCGCACCGACGCTTGCGGCGGAAACGTTGCCGTAGCTGGTAAGGAAATCATGCGGGTTGTTGCCGACATACTCGAGCAGCGCGCGCAGATCTTTCAGATCCAGCAGCAAGAGCCCGTTGTCGTCGGCGATCTTGAAGACGAGCGCCAGCACGCCTTCCTGCGTTTCGTTCAGATTGAGGATGCGTGCGAACAGCAGCGGACCGAGATCGGAAACCGTCGCCCGCACCGGATGGCCGGATTCGCCGAAAACGTCCCAAAAGACGGTCGGGAAGCCCGTATACGCCGGCGCCGCTACGCCCACGAGCTTCAGCCGCTCGTCGAACTTGGCCGACGCTGCGCCCGGCTGGCTCATCCCCGCCAGGTCGCCTTTGACGTCGGCCATGAAAACGGGCACACCCAGGGCGGAAAACCGCTCGGCCAGCACTTGCAGGCTGACCGTCTTCCCGGTCCCGGTGGCGCCGGTGATCAGGCCGTGGCGATTGGCGAGCGCCGGCAGCAGGAACAGCTCGATATCACCGTATTTCGCGACGGAAAGCGGCTCGGCCATGAAGGCTCCGGGAAGGGGGTTCGGTCGGGATTTTAGCCGAGGGAGCGGTGGGCGGGCGTCGCCGCGGCAGGTAAAACATCGCGAGCCGGCGCGGGACGGCTTGCCCGCGCCGCCGCTCAGGCCGGGCGCGGCCCCGGGGCGGATAACCCCTTCAAGTCGACGCAGAATTTTGTTATAATCTTCCGTGAAGTAAATGATAAGAAATGGGCTCGGCAGCCCATTTTTTTTTGCTCTTTCGAATTTTCTGGGCCATGCAGGTGAAGCTGCACGAACTGCTGGAAGGCACACTGCCCGCGATGGGCTACGAACTCGTCGACTGCGAGATGCACGCGGGCGGCGGGCTCGTGCGCGTATTCATAGACAAGCCCGGCGGCGTCGACGTCGAGGACTGCGCGCAGGTGAGCAATCATCTCACGCACCTCTTCGCCGTCGAGAATATCGATTACGGACGGCTGGAAGTCTCGTCGCCCGGGTTGGACCGGCCGCTGAAAAAGGAAGCGGATTTCGCTCGCTTCGACGGGCGGGAGGCACAGTTGAAATTGCGCGAGCCGATCGGCAATGCCCGCCGCCTCAAGGGCGTGCTGCGCGGCATCGACTCCGGCGCCGGTGTGGTGCGACTGGAAACGGCCGACGGGACGCATGCGATACCGCTCGCCAACATCGACAAGGCCAGATTGATACCGAAGATTGAGTGGAGAAACGCACGATGAACCGCGAATTGCTGCTTCTCGTCGACGCGCTGGCGCGCGAGAAGAACGTGCCCAAGGAGATCGTATTCCAGGCGCTCGAGGCCGCGCTCGCGTCGGCGACCAAGAAGAAGTATGCCGACAATATCGACGCGCGGGTCTCGATCGATCGCGAGACCGGCGACTACGAGTCGTTCCGGCGCTGGACGGTCGTGCCCGACGAGGAGCACGAGGAGCCCGCGCATCAGATCGCGATTACCGACGCCGCCGAGCGCGATCCTGCGCTGGAGCTCGGGGACGTCGTCGAGGAACCGCTCGAGCCGGTGGAATTCGGCCGCATCGGCGCGCAGGCCGCGAAGCAGGTGATCCTGCAGAAGATCCGCGACGCGGAGCGCGAGCAGATCCTGAACGACTTTCTCGAACGCCAGGACAACCTGCTCACCGGCACGGTCAAGCGCATCGAGCGCGGCAGCGCGATCGTCGAGTCGGGACGCATCGAGGGCATGATCCCGCGCGATCAGCTGATCCCGAAGGAGAACCTGCGCGTGGGCGACCGCGTGCGGGCGTACGTGACCAAGATCGAAGCGCAGGCGCGCGGGCCGCAGCTCCTGCTGTCGCGCATTGTTCCCGAGCTTTTGGAGCGGCTGTTCGAGCTGGAAGTGCCGGAGATCGAGGAGGGCCTGATCGAGATCCGCGCCGCGGCGCGAGATCCCGGCGTGCGCGCCAAGATCGCGGTGAAGTCCAACGATCCACGGCTCGATCCGCAGGGCACCTGCATCGGCATGCGCGGCTCGCGCGTCACCGCGGTGACCAACGAGCTCGCGGGCGAGCGCGTAGACATCGTTCTTTATTCTGACGACCCGGCCAAGTTCGTCGTCAATGCACTCTCGCCCGCGGAAATCTCCAGCATCCTCGTCGACGAAGAGAAGCACGCTATGGATGTCGTCGTCGACGAGGAGAACCTCGCGATGGCGATCGGCCGCAGCGGGCAGAACGTGCGGCTCGCTTCCGAGCTGACCGGTTGGGAAATCAACCTGATGGGCGTCGAGGAGTCGCAGCAGAAGCACCAGGCGGAGAGCGAGAAGATCCGCGCGCTGTTCGTGGACAAGCTCGACGTTGACCAGGAAGTCGCCGACATCCTGATCCAGGAAGGTTTCTCGACGCTGGAAGAGATCGCCTATGTGCCGCTGAACGAGATGCTGGAGATCGAGTCGTTCGACGAGGAAACCGTGAACGAGTTGAGAAGCCGCGCGCGCAACGCGCTTCTGACCGAGGCGATCGTGCGCGAGGAGAGCGTCGAGCACGTGTCCGAGGATCTCCTCAATCTCGAAGGCATGGATACCGAGACCGCGGGACTGCTGGCCGAGAAGGGCATCACCAATCGCGATGCGCTGGCCGATCTCGCCGTCGACGAGCTGACCGAGCTGACCGGGCTGCCGTCCGAGCGCGCGCAGGACCTCATCATGAAGGCGCGCGCGCATTGGTTCGAAGAAGCAGAGCAGAACCACGCAGAGCAGAGCCAGTAGGCACACGCGTAGAGCAGACGAAGGCTGGAGAAAGATCATGGCGCAGACGACCATCGAAAATTTCGCGACCGAGCTGAAGATGCCCTCAGGCATTCTGCTCGAGCAGCTCGCCAAGGCGGGCGTCGCCGGCAAGAAGGAAGGCGACAAGCTTTCCGAGCAGGACAAGACGCGGTTGCTCGACTATCTGCGCAAACAGCACGGTGGCCAGGATCAGAAGAAGAAGATCACGCTGACACGCAAGCAGACTTCCGAGATCAAGGCGGCGGACAGCACCGGCCGGGCGCGGACGATCCAGGTCGAGGTCCGCAAACGGCGCATATTCGTCAAACGCGACGGCGCCGAGGCGGCAGCTGCGCCGGAAGAGACGGCGCCGGCGCAACCGGTGGTGTCGGCTGCGGAAGTCGCCGCGCGCGAAGAAGAAGGGCGCAAGGCGCAGGCGCTGATCGCCAAGCAGCAGGAAGAGGTGCAGAAGAAGCACGAGGCGGCGAAGCGCAAGACCAAGAAGGAAAAGGAAGCGGAGGAAGCGGCGGCGAAGGCGGCCGCCGATGCCGCAGCCGTTGCCACCAAGACGGCGGCAGCGGCGACACAGCCGGTCGC
This sequence comes from Casimicrobiaceae bacterium, assembly GCA_036506975.1. Lineage (GTDB taxonomy): Bacteria > Pseudomonadota > Gammaproteobacteria > Burkholderiales > Casimicrobiaceae > PALSA-1003. Next base: position 23,052 of record DASXQW010000132.1, read on the forward strand.
GGAAGCGAAACCCGCCGCGAAAACCGAAGGCACGCTGCACAAGCCGGCAGCGAAACCCGGCGCGAAAAAAGACAAGTCACGCAAGCCCTCCGCGACCGCGTTCCAGGAAGAGGCCGCGCGCCGGCGTGCGTTGAAGCTACGAGGTGGCGACGCCGCCAGCGCCGCGACGACCGCGTGGAAACAGCCCAAGGGCGGCAAGCACCGCCACGAGGAAGGCGAGGAAGAGACCGAGGCGACCCATGCCGCCGCGCCGGAACCGGTCATCCGCCAGATTTCGGTGCCGGAGACGATCAGCGTTGCCGAGTTGGCACACAAGATGGCGGTAAAGGCCGCTGAAGTCATCAAGACGATGATGAAGCTCGGCACCATGGTTACGATCAATCAGGTGCTCGATCAGGAAACCGCGATGATCGTGGTCCAGGAGATGGGTCACAAAGCGATCGCGGCGAAGCTCGATGATCCCGACTCGCTCCTTGCGGAATCGGCGCAGGCCTCGACGGCCGAAGCGCTGCCGCGGCCGCCGGTCGTGACGGTCATGGGCCATGTCGATCACGGCAAGACTTCGCTGCTCGACTTCATCCGCCGCACTCGCGTCGCCAGCGGCGAAGCGGGCGGCATCACGCAGCACATCGGCGCGTACCACGTCGAAACGCCCAAGGGCGTGATCACCTTCCTTGACACGCCCGGCCACGAGGCGTTCACGGCCATGCGCGCGCGGGGCGCCAAGGTCACCGACATCGTAGTGCTGGTCGTCGCCGCCGACGACGGCGTCATGCCGCAGACCAAGGAGGCGATCGCGCACGCCAAGGCCGGAAGCGTGCCCATCGTCGTCGCTATCAACAAGATCGACAAGCCGGAAGCGAATCCCGACCGCGTGAAGCAGGAGCTCGTGGCCGAGGGCGTGCTGCCCGAGGAATACGGCGGCGAGACACAGTTCGTCCAGGTATCGGCAAAGACCGGCAAGGGCATCGACAACCTGCTCGACGCGATATTGCTGCAGGCCGAAGTGCTCGAGCTGAAGGCGCCTCGTGATGCATTGGCGAAGGGAATCGTGATCGAATCCCGCCTTGACAAGGGCAAGGGCCCGCTCGCGACCGTGCTCGTTCACTCGGGAACGTTGAAGCGCGGCGACATCATGCTCGCCGGCGCGGTTTTCGGGCGCGTGCGCGCGATGACCGACGAGACCGGCAAGAGTGTGCACGGTGCTGGCCCGGCGATTCCCGTCGAGATCCAGGGCCTGTCCGACGTTCCGCTCGCGGGCGAAGAGGTCATGGTCCTGGGCGACGAGCGCAAGGCGCGCGAAATCGCCTTGTTCCGTCAAGGCAAGTTCCGCGACGTCAAGCTCGCCAAGCAACAGGCGGCAAAGCTCGAGAACATGTTTGCCGAAGGAACCGAGAACGAGGTCAAGACACTTACGTTGATCATCAAGGCCGACGTGCAGGGGAGCTACGAGGCGCTGGCGACTGCGCTGGCGAAGCTCTCGACTGCGGAGGTCAAGGTCAACATCGTGCATGCTGCCGTCGGCGGCATCACCGAGTCGGACGTCAACCTCGCGCTCGCGTCGAAGGCCGTCATCATCGGCTTCAATACCCGCGCCGATGTCGCCGCGCGCAAGCTCGCCGAGCACAACGGCGTCGACATCCGCTACTACAACATCATCTACGAGGCGGTGGACGAGGTGAAGGCAGCGCTCTCGGGCATGCTCGCGCCGGAGAAGAAGGAAAGCCAGCTCGGACTCGTCGAAGTGCGCGAGGTGTACAAGATATCCAAGGTCGGGACTGTTGCCGGCTGCTACGTGCTCGAAGGTCTTGTCCGGCGCGGTGCGAAGATCCGGGTCCTGCGCGACAATGTCGTCATCCACGATGGCGAGCTCGATTCGCTCAAGCGCTTCAAGGACGACGTGCGTGAGGTCAAGGCAGGATTCGAATGCGGATTGTCGGTCAAGGGATTTAACGACATCGAAAAGGGCGATCAGCTCGAGGTGTACGAGATCGTCGAAGTCTCGCGCACTCTATAGGTGTCATTCCCGCGAAAGCGGGAGTCCAGTGTCGTGCGTGGAAAGTCGCTGGGTCCCCGCTTTCGCGGGGACGACGATTGACCCGGACAACCGATGAAGAAAAACTCCCAGCGTGCGCAACGCGTCGGTGACCAGATCCAGCGCGAGCTCGCCGATCTTCTCCGCGTGCATGTCAAGGATCCGCGTATCGGTATGGTGACGGTGACGGCGGTCGAAGTCTCGCCGGATCTTTCGCACGCGAAGGTTTTCGTGACGCATCTCGGCGGCGCCGAGAAGGCGGCCGAGGTGGTCGCAGCGCTGCAGCACACCGCGGGATATCTGCGCAGCGAGCTCTCGCACCGGTTCAAGCTCTATAGCGTGCCGCAACTGCACTTCGCCTATGACGATTCGATCGAGTCGGGTCTGCGCCTTTCGAAGCTGATCGACGACGCCGTTGCCGACGACCATAAGCATTCTTCCTGACATGACCGCCGCAACGCCGTCCGCGCGCAACAAGCGGCGGATCGACGGTGTTCTGCTTCTGGACAAGCCGCGGGGCCTGTCGTCCAACGCGGCGTTGCAGCGCGCGAAACGCCTGTATCGCGCGCGGAAGGCGGGCCATACGGGGACGCTCGATCCCCTTGCGACAGGGCTTTTGCCCATCTGCTTCGGCGAGGCGACCAAGTTCGCACAGGCGTTGCTCGACGCAGACAAGACGTACGTAGCGGTGCTCCGACTCGGTGCGACGACGAGCACCGGTGACGCCGAGGGCGAGGTCGTCGCTACGCGGCCGGTGACGGCGTTCCCGCAGGAGCTGGAGACTATCCTGCGACGATTCGTCGGCCGCATCGCTCAGGTGCCGCCGCGCCATTCGGCGCTCAAGCGCGACGGACGCAAGTATTACGAGTACGCCCGCGCCGGCGTGGAAATCGCGCGCCACCCACGCGAAGTCGAGATACGCGAGCTCGAATTGCTATCGTGGCGATCGCCCGATCTCGAGCTGCGTGTGCGCTGCGGCAAAGGCACGTACATGCGCGCACTGGCCGAGGACATCGGCGCGGCGCTCGGCTGCGGTGCGCATCTGATCGATTTGTCGCGCACCGGAAGCGGCGGATTCGCGCTCGCCGACGCGGTCACGTTGGACGATTTGCAGCAATGTCCCGAAGCGGCCCTCGATGCGGCGCTTTTGCCGGTCGACGCTCTGGTCGCCGGCTTGGCTCGCCTCGATCTCGAGGACAACGATGCGATCCGGCTGGCTCAGGGTCAGGCGGTCGTGCGCGCGGGACTCGCAGACGGCGTCGTGCGCCTATACACCGCGCGCGGCTTTGCGGGTGTCGCGTCTGTCGTCGGGGGGATCGTGCGACCGCGGCGGCTGTGCGCGCAAACGCCTTCGCGCCCGAGTGTCGCATGCGGCAGCAACTCGGTTGAATCCTAAGCATTTTTCGAGGTACAATCACCGTCTTTCGCGAGGTTTGGAGAGAAGCTAATGGCAGTCACGGTTCAGGAGAAGGCGAAGGTTATCGCCGAGCATCAGCGGGTCAGGGGTGACACGGGCTCGCCCGAGGTGCAGATCGCGCTGTTGACCGCGCGCATCAACGGCCTCAACGATCACTTCAAGGTCAACGTCAAGGATCATCACTCCCGCCGTGGACTGCTGCGGATGGTTTCACGGCGGCGCAAGCTGCTCGACTACCTCAAGACGCGCAATACCGACAGCTATCGCACGCTGATCGAGAAACTCGGTCTGCGCAAATAACGAGCGCCGTGGACGCGGCGCCCGGCCGTCGCAGCGATAGCGCTTCTCCCCGATTCATGGCCACCGCTGGAACTTTCCCGTCTGTGGCATTCGCATCCCGAGGATCAACGTGCCCAACGCTACTGCAGTCATCAAGAAATCGATTCCCTACGGTAAACATACGCTGACGCTGCAGACCGGAGAGATCGCCCGCCAGGCGGGCGGCGCCGTCCTGGCCAGCCTCGATGACAGCGTCGTGCTGGTTACCGTCGTCGCCGCCAAGCAGGCAAAGCCCGGTCAGGATTTCCTTCCGTTGACCGTCGACTATCAGGAAAAGACCTACGCCGCCGGCCGCATTCCCGGTGGCTTCTTCAAGCGTGAAGGCAGACCGTCCGAAAAGGAAACGCTGACCTCGCGCCTGATCGACCGGCCGATCCGGCCGCTGTTCCCCGACGGCTTCTACAATGAAGTGCAGGTGATCGCGACGGTGATGTCGGTCGACCCCGAGATCGATCCCGATGTTCCGGCGCTGATCGGCGCCTCCGCGGCGATCGCGCTTTCCGGCATTCCGTTCAACGGCCCGATCGCCGCGGCGCGCGTCGGCTATCTCGACGGCCAGTACGTGCTCAATCCGACCAAGACCGAGCTTGCGACCTCGAAGCTCGACCTCGTCGTCGCCGGCACCGAAGCCGCGGTGCTGATGGTCGAATCCGAAGCGAAGGAGCTGTCCGAGGAAGTGATGCTCGGCGCAGTTGTCTATGGCCACCAGCAGCATCAGGCAGCGATCGAGCTCATCCATCAACTGGTCGAGGAAGCCGGCAAGCCGCTCTGGGACTGGCAATCGCCGGCGAAGGCCGACGCGCTGATCGCCAAAGTCGCGGCCGCCGCCGAGACCGATCTGCGCGCCGCGTACGCGCTGCGCCAGAAGCAGGCGCGCCAGCAACGGCTGAAAGAGATCGCGGCCAAGGTCGAGGCAGAGTGTCTCGCCGCCGACGCCGATCCGGACGCGCGGCAGCACGTGAGCAATCTACTGTTCGACCTCGAAGCGAAAATCGTCCGCAATCAGATCCTTTCCGGCGAGCCGCGCATCGACGGCCGCGACACGCGGACGGTGCGCCCGATATCAATCCGCACCGGCGTTCTCCCGCGGACGCACGGCTCGGCGCTGTTCACTCGCGGCGAAACGCAGGCGATGGTCGTGTCTACGCTGGGCACCGCGCGCGACGAGCAGATCATCGACGCGCTGATGGGCGAGTACCGCGAGCGCTTCATGTTCCATTACAACATGCCGCCGTACGCCACCGGCGAAACCGGCCGCGTCGGTTCTCCGAAGCGCCGCGAAATCGGCCACGGCCGGCTCGCCAAGCGCGCGCTGATCGCCGTGCTGCCGACGGCCGAGGAATTCGCGTACTCGATGCGCGTCGTGTCCGAGATCACCGAATCGAACGGAAGCTCTTCGATGGCCTCGGTCTGCGGCGCGAGCCTGGCGCTGATGGACGCAGGTGTGCCGACCAAGGCGCACGTCGCGGGCATCGCGATGGGGTTGATCAAGGACGGCAACCGCTTCGCCGTGCTCTCCGACATCCTCGGCGACGAGGATCACCTGGGAGATATGGACTTCAAGGTCGCAGGCACCGACCGCGGCGTGACCGCACTGCAGATGGACATCAAGATCCAGGGCATCACCAAGGAAATCATGGCCGTCGCGCTGTCGCAGGCGCGCGAGGGCCGCATGCATATCCTGCAGTTGATGCAGGAAGCGCTGCCGCACGCGCGCACTGAGATCTCGCAGCATGCGCCGCGGATGATGAGCTTCAAGATCAACCCCGAAAAGATTCGCGACGTGATCGGCAAGGGCGGCTCGGTTATCCGCGCGCTGACCGAAGAGACGGGTACGACGATCGACATCAAGGACGACGGCACGGTGACGATCGCCTCGGTCAACGCCGACGCGTGCAACGCGGCGCGCAAGCGCATCGAGGAGATCACGGCCGAAGTCGAGGTCGGCAAGATTTACGAAGGCCAGGTAATCCGCCTGCTCGACTTCGGGGCGATCGTGCAAATCCTGCCCGGACGCGATGGGCTGCTGCATATTTCGCAGATCGCCAAGGAGCGCGTCAATCAGGTGTCCGATTACCTCAAGGAAGGCCAGACGGTGCGGGTCAAGGTCCTCGAAGCCGACGAAAAGGGCCGCGTGCGACTGTCGATGAAGGCCGCGACCGAAGACGCGGCAGCGGCGAATCCTCCGGCGGCGAAGGCCGAGGCTCCGGCAACGCCGAGCGCTTGACACGCTGGCTGCAGTCACGCGAAAAGGGCGCCGCTGCGGCGCCCTTTTCGTTTGCCGCCGCGCGTTGCCTGCGCCCGGGCTCCGGCATAGACTACGCCTGCGCTTTTTCGTCCGGTTCTCCGAGCATCCCCGCCACCGTCGCCCAAGAACCGAAACAAGCACCGGAGGAACCGGTATGACGCATGTCTCTCGTCGTCTTCTCGCGGCGGCCCTCGCGACGGCGCTGCTGCTAGGCGCCTGCGGCAAGCCTGAGCCTCCTCCGCCGCCCAAGGTGGCAGCTCCTCCCCCGCCGGCGGTCAACGAAGATGTGAAGAGACTCGCAACCGAGGTCTACGTCTATGCGTACCCGCTGGTGCTCATGGACGTGACCAAACAGGTAGCGACGGCGAAGACCCCGCCCAACACGTTCCAGCACAGGCGCGCGCTGCCCGAGGCGAGCTCCACCGACGCGTTGAATCCGAATCCCGACATGCTTCTCTCGCAAGCATGGCTCGATTTGACGCGGGAGCCGATGGTGCTTTCGGTTCCAGACACGCGCGAGCGCTTCTACATGATGCCGATGCTCGACGCCTGGACCAACGTATTCCAAGCGCCGGGCAAGCGCACGACGGGAACCAAAAAAGCCGACTTCGTGATCGTCGGCCCGAAATGGAAAGGCGAGCTGGCGGGCGGCGTGGAAGAAATCAGGTCGCCGACCGAGACGGTGTGGCTGATCGGCCGCACGCAGACCAACGGCAAGGCCGACGCTGCGGCCGTTGCCAAGATCCAGGACCAGTACCGGCTGACCCCGCTCTCGCAATGGCGCAAGCCAGGCGCGAAGTCTGCGCACGCGCCGACGGCGCCGCAGGCGGGCGCGGACGTCAAGACCCCACCGGTCGAGCAGGTCGCGAAGATGAGCGCGCAAGCGTTCTTCAGCCGCTTCGCAGCCCTGTTGGCCGCGAATCCCCCGGCCAAGGAGGATGCGGCGGTGGTCGAGAAGATGAAAAGGCTGGGGATCGTCGCCGGCCAGCCATTCGACGCGAGCAAGCTCGATGCCACGGCCGTGCAAGGCCTCGAGGGCGGCGCAAAGACCGCGTTCGACGCCATCGTCGCCGCGGCCAAAGGCAGCACTGGTGATCTGCGCAACGGTTGGACGATCCATTGGGACCTCGGCCGCTATGGCACGAATTACGGTCTGCGTGCGTTGATTGCGTACACGAATCTGGGTGCCAACGCGCCGGAAGACATCATCGCTCCGTCAACGCGCCTCGATGGCGGGGGACGATTGCTCGGCGGCGCGAACAAGTACGTGCTGCATTTCGACAAGGGGAAGACGCCGCCGACGAACGCATTTTGGTCGCTGGCGATGTATAACGATAAGCATTTCTTCGTCGCGAATCCGCTCGATCGCCACGCGCTCGGCGACCGCGACAAGCTCAATTTAAATCCTGACGGCTCGCTCGATATCTACATCCGGAACGATAATCCCGGAAAGGACAAGGAATCGAACTGGCTTCCGGCGCCCAAGGATAATTTCAACGTGATCCTGCGCATCTACTGGCCGAAGCAGGATCTGCTCGAGCGGCGGTGGACTCCGCCGGGAATTCAACGCGTGAGCTGATACAGCATGACCGCAGCGAGCGCGCGCATCGAACGCGATACCTTCGGCCCGATCGAAGTTCCCGCCGATCGGCTTTGGGGCGCGCAGACACAGCGCTCGCTCGAGCATTTCCGCATCTCGACGGAGAAGATGCCACCCGCCCTGATCCGGGCGCTTCTGATCATCAAGCGCAGCGCCGCGCGCGTCAATGTCGAGCTCGGCGTGCTGGATGCAAAGAAGGCCGAGGTGATCGTCGCGGCCGCGGACGAAGCGTTGGCCGGCCGCCACGGCGATGAGTTCCCGCTCGCGATTTGGCAGACCGGTTCGGGCACGCAGACCAACATGAACGTCAACGAAGTGCTCGCCAATCGCGCTTCGGAGATGCTCGGCGGCGCTCGTGGCGAGGCCCGGCTGGTGCACCCGAACGACGACGTCAATCGCGGCCAGTCGTCGAACGACGTGTTCCCCACGGCCATGAACGCGGCCGCCGCCGAGACGGTGGCGCGCGATCTGCTGCCTTCGCTCGACGCATTGAGAAAGACGCTTTCAGGAAAAGCGAGCGCCTTCGCCGACATCGTCAAGATCGGCCGCACGCATCTGCAAGACGCGACGCCATTGACATTGGGTCAGGAATTCTCGGGCTATGCGGCGCAACTCGAGCACGCGAAGGCGCACATCGAGGACGCGCTGCCGCATGTGTTCGAGCTCGCGCTCGGCGGCACCGCGGTCGGCACGGGCTTGAACACGCACCCGCAATTCGGCGCAAGGGTCGCCGCGGAAATCGCCGCCTACACGAAACTGCCGTTCGTGACCGCGCCCAACAAGTTCGAGGCGATGGCGGCTGCCGACGCGCTGGTCAATCTGCATGGAGCACTGAAGACGCTTGCTGCGGCGTTGACGAAAATCGCCAACGACGTGCGCTGGCTTGCGAGCGGCCCGCGTTCAGGCCTCGGGGAGATCACGATTCCCGAGAACGAGCCGGGAAGCTCGATCATGCCGGGGAAAGTAAATCCGACGCAATGCGAGGCGTTGACGATGCTCTCCGCACAGGTATTCGGCAACGACGTCGCGGTCAACATCGGCGGCGCGTCAGGTAATTTCGAGCTCAATGTCTACCGGCCGCTGATCATCCATAACGTGCTGCAGAGCATCCGTCTCCTCGCCGACGGCATGGCGAGCTTCGACGCGCACTGCGCGCGAGGCATCGAGCCCAACCGCGAGCGCATCGGTGAACTGCTCGAACGCTCGCTGATGCTGGTGACCGCACTCAATCCGCATATCGGCTATGACAAAGCCGCCGCCATCGCCAAGAAGGCGCACCGCGAGGGCACGACGCTCAAGGAAGCCGCGCTCGCGCTGGGCCACCTCACCGAAGAAGAGTTCGATCGCTGGGTGAAGCCCGAGCGGATGATCGGACCAACGTAGGTGCGAATTTATTCGCACGCCCGGTCCATGAATTGCTGCTGGCCGAATGAATTCGGCCCTACGAAACTCAACGCGTCGGCGGCCTGGCCTGCTCGAGCACTGCTTCGCCGCTGACCGTAACCGTCACGTCCGTCGTTCCGCCTTCCATCGCGACCGGCGCGCCACTCGCCGATCCGGTCATCGCTTGCGCGCGCGCCATCGGGAAGACGCGGCCTGGCTCGCTGGTCTGCACCGTGACGTGGCCGGGTCGCCACGTTGCGAACCCCAATCCCTGCGCCGCCTGCTGAGCGCGAGTCTGCCATGCCTTGAGCGCCTGCTGCGTCACGCTGTCCTCGGCGTCGCGCCGCGTCTTCTCCGCGAGCGAAAAACCCATGCCGGAGAGGAGCAGGCCGTGGTCGTCCTGCAGACGTGAGATCAATGCCGCGGCGGATGTGAAGTCGCCGGCGTCGAGACTGATCGTCTGCACCACCCGCCAGCGCTGCGCCTTCACCTTGTCGCTGACTTGTTGCGTCGAGTAGCCAGCGGTCGCGACCTTGATCGACGGGTGGCCCTTGGCATCGGCCAGCGCCTTGGCGATGGTCGCATTGACCTGGTTCGCGGCCGCGCTTGCGCTCGCATTCTCGGCCTCGGCGCGCAACCAGGCCTGGAGGCGGTCGTTGATGACCGTAGCGGTCGCGGATGCCGTGACGGTGACAGTGGGCGGCGGTGGTGAAGGCGTTTGCGCCAATACCGTCGCAGCGGCGCACGCGCAGGTGGCGACCAGCAGCGCGCGCGTGCCTCGCCACGCAGAGTGAATGCATCTGCTTGCGGCCGTTCGTGGTGAGCTTGTCGAACCACAACGGCCGTCGTCCTTCGACAAGCCCGTCCTGAGCGGAGTCGAAGGGCTCAGGACGAATGGATGGGAAAGGGTCGCCTTCATCGATGTGTCCTTTGCGTCATGACGCGCTGTGGCAGCTCCTCGATCGCCTGCCGGTTCGACCACGAAAAGCACTTCGGCGCAGCCTCGTTCCAAGGCAGCCAGAGATGACCCAGGTGCTCGCGCGGATTGAGAACGACCGCAACGGGTTCCGGCACCTCCAGCGCGAAAATGTGCTCGGTGTTATGCGTCGTGCCGGCGGGATAGCGGTGGCGCCACCGCGGAAAGATTGCGTATTCGTTGGCGAGCTGCCAGTCGACGACGCCGCCGAAAGCTCCGGCATCGATGCCGGTTTCCTCGCGCAACTCGCGCACCGCGGTCTGCTCGAGCGTTTCGCCGCTCTCCTGACTACCCGTCACGGACTGCCAGTAACCGGGATAGTCCGCGCGCTCGAGCAGCAGCACGCGCAGATCCGGCGTGTGGACGAGAACCAGCGTCGAGATGGGGATCTTGTACGGCAATGCATCGCCCCTCACCCCAACCCTCTTCCCGCACGCGGGAGAGGAGTGGTGACGTTCAAGCGACAAAGACCCAGAACGGCTTGTGCCGCTCCTGCCAGTACTCCGCCGCCTCGGAGAGGATGTCGGCGAGCGTTTCCCAGTCGACGCGATACGCCTTCCCGTACGCCGCGGCGTGCCGGACGACGATGACCATGCCGTGATTGCCGAGCCAGTCGCTGTCTTCGAGCGAGTCGGCCAGCGCGTCCCAGTTGTCGCCGAAGTGCTCGGGGAGCTTCAGCCCCTTGACGAGCGCTTCCATCAACTCGTTCTTGCCGCCGACGCCATGCAGGTCGACCACTCGATATTTGAGGTTGGCTGTCGCTGCCGCCGACTTGATTGCGTCAGGCGCACCGGACCAATCGCGCACGCCGGCATCGGCCGCGACCGCGAGATCGGGAGGCTTCATCGCTGGATCTTCCTGAACGACTGGTAGTGATCGTTGGAATAGTAGCACTCGGCAACGGTCGCGACATGACCCCCGCAGACGATGCGCCGCGCGCCCCGACTCTGTATGCCGGGTGTCGGCACGGTGTATTCGTGGTAGTAGCCGCGCGCCCTGGGCGGCAGCAGGCGTTCGCGGTTGCCGAAAACCACACCGTCGCGCTCGTAGACAAACGGCCCGCCCGCGCGAATGCGCGCGAGCGTGCTGCGAGCTTCCGCCGGCAGATCCTGTGCCGCGATTTCGGATTGCGGCGGGCCTTTGCCGACGGCTGGGAGCGGCGCCAGCGCGAGCAGAGACCACGCGAGCAGGCAGCTGGCGACGGTCAGCATGCGGCGTTGGGCCGGACGAGTCATGAAAGGGCGGTTCAGCGGATCTTGATATGCAGATCGCGCAGCTGCTGCTCGCTGACCGGCGCCGGCGCTTCGACCAGCAGGTCTTGCCCGCGCTGTGTCTTGGGGAAGGCGATCACATCGCGGATCTGCTCGACGCCGGCCATCAGCGCGACGATGCGGTCGAAGCCGAAGGCTATGCCCCCGTGCGGTGGGGCGCCGTACTTGAGCGCGTCGAGCAGGAAGCCGAACTTCTGCCGCTGCTCCTCGGGACCGATCTCGAGCGCCTCGAAGAGCTGCGCCTGCATCTCCGGCTTGTGGTTGCGCACCGAACCGCCGCCGATCTCCCAGCCGTTCAGGACGACGTCGTACGCTTTGGCGATCGCGTGGGCCGGGTCGGTTTTCATCAGCGCTTCGTGACCGTCCTTGGGCGAGGTGAACGGGTGGTGCCGCGCGACCCAGCTCTTGCGCTCGTCGTCGTATTCGAACATCGGGAAGTCGACGATCCACAATGGCTTCCAGCCCTCTTCGGCGAAGCCGCGGTCGTGCCCGACCTTCGCGCGCAGCGCCCCCAGCGAATCGTTGACGACTTTTTCTCGATCGGCGGCGAAGAAGATCAGGTCTCCCGTTTGCGCGCCGGTGCGCTCGATAATCGTGCCCAGGATCTCGGCCGACAGGAACTTCACGATCGGCGATTGCAGACCTTCCTCGTTCCGCTTTGCCGCATCGTTGACTTTGATGTAGGCGAGACCGCCGGCGCCATAGATCTTGACGAATGCCGTGTAGTCGTCGATCTCCTTGCGCGTGAGCGGGCGGTCACCGCCGCCGGCGCCGGGAACGCGCAGCGCGGCGACGCGACCGTTCGGCAGCTCGGCCGCACCGCGGAACAACTTGAACTCGGTGCTCTTCATCACGTCGGTGAGCTCGGTCAGCTTCAGCGCCACGCGAAGGTCGGGCTTGTCGATGCCGTAGTCGCGCATCGCGTCCGCGTATTTCATGATCGGAAACGGATCCGGCAGCTCGACCTGCGACGCGTCCCTGAACATCTGCCGCACCAGTCCTTCCATGATTTCGCGGATTTCGACCTCGGTCAGGAACGAAGTCTCGATGTCGATCTGCGTGAACTCGGGCTGACGGTCGGCGCGCAGATCCTCGTCGCGGAAACACTTGACGATCTGGTAGTAGCGATCGAAGCCCGCCATCATCAACATCTGCTTGAACAGCTGCGGCGACTGCGGCAGCGCGTAGAACAGCCCGTGATGGATGCGCGAGGGCACGAGGAATTCGCGCGCGCCTTCCGGGGTTGACTTGTAGAGCACCGGCGTCTCGATGTCGATGAAGCCGTGAGCGTCGAGATAGCGGCGCGCAGCCGTCGCCGCGCGGTAGCGCAGCTGAAGGTTCTTCTGCATCTGCGGACGGCGCAGGTCGATCACGCGATGCTGCAGGCGAACCGTTTCCGACAGATTCTCGTCGTCGAGCTGGAATGGTGGCGTCTGCGCGATATTGAGGATGTCGATGTCGTGCGCGAGGATTTCGATCTCGCCGCTCGCGAGGTCCGGATTCACGGTGCCTTCGGGGCGCGGCCGCACGAGGCCCGTCACGCCGATGACGAATTCGTGGCGCAGCTTTTCCGCGACGGCGAAGGTGGCGGCGCGATCGGGATCGCAGACGATCTGCACCAGCCCTTCGCGATCGCGCAGATCGATGAAAATGACGCCGCCGTGATCGCGGCGGCGATGTACCCACCCGCAAACGGTGACGGTCTGGGTCAGGCGCTGGCGGTCGATGCGACCGCAGTAGTCGGTGCGTTTCAAGTTTTTCTCCGACGGATCATCGAGGGTCCAAAGCAGCGAATTCGGGGCGGGAAAAAGGGCGCGGTCGCACAGCCGCCACACGAGCGGTCAATGCGGCTCGGCCGCCCGTCAATTTCGGGCAGCGGGGGCTGCCGTGACGGCGATCTGTCGGGGAGCGCCGGGGTGATGCAACTTCGGAGCGACGACACCCATCGAGATGATGTACTTCAATGCCTGGTCCACGGTCATGTCGAGCTCGTGGACGCGCGATTTCGGCAGCATCAGAAAGAACCCTGACGTCGGATTAGGCGTCGTCGGGACGTAGACGCTCACGTGCTCACCCGGCAGGTCTTCCGCAATCTCGGCGGCCGGTGTGCCAGTCAGGAACGCAATCGTCCAGCTACCCGGATATGGATACTCGACCAGGAGCGCCTTGCGGAACGCCGTGCCGCTCTCGGAGAGCAGCGTGTCGCTGACCTGCTTGACGCTGGAATAGATCGACTTGACGACCGGTATGCGGCCCAGCACCGACTCCCAAAGCAGGATCAGTCGGGCACCGAAGAAATTGGCGGCGATGACACCGGTCAGGAGCAGGATGGCCACGAACAGGGCCACGCCGAGTCCCGGAATGTGGAAGCCGACAACGGCCTCGGGCCGAGCGCTCTCCGGGACCAGCAGCAGCGTCTGGTCGAGCGTCGTCAACAGCCAGACCAGCACCCAG
>DASXQW010000133.1:0-6591 GCA_036506975.1 Casimicrobiaceae bacterium
CGAGCCTGGGTGGAGCTCATGAAGCGCCTCGGATACACCCGCTACGTCGCGCAAGGCGGCGACTGGGGCACGCCGATCTCCAGCGCGATGGCGCGCCAAGCACCAGCGGGATTGCTCGGCATCCACATCAACCTGCCGGCGACGGTGCCGCCCGAGGTGGCGGCGGCGCTGGGAGGCGCCGCCCCCTTGCCGGCGAACCTCACCGACAAGGAACGCGCGGTGGTCGACGCGCTCATGGCGTCGGGCAAGCAGGGGAACTTGGCGTATTTCACCATGCTGACCGCGCGGCCGCAGACGGTCGGCTATGGCGCGACAGATTCACCAGCCGGCCTCGCTGCGTGGGTCCTCGTGCATCCCGGCTTCGCGCAGTGGACATACGGCGCCGATCCCGAAAAGTCGCCGACGAAAGACGAAGTGCTCGACAACATCACGCTGTACTGGCTGACGAACACCGCGACATCGGCAGGGCGACTGTACTGGGAGAACGGCGCACGAGGCAGCGTCATCGTCGCGGCCGCGCAGAAGACGAACGAGATCGCGTTGCCGGTGGCCATCACGGTATTTCCGGAGGACGTCTATCGACCCCCGGAGACATGGGCCCGGCGAGCGTATCGCAATCTCATCTACTTCCGCGAGGTCGACAAGGGCGGACACTTCGCGGCGTGGGAGCAGCCCGAGCTTTTCTCAGCCGAGCTGCGCGCAGCGTTCCGCACGCTGCGCTAAGTCCTTGCGTTCCGGGAGCCACCATGATCACCACCAGGGTCGCCGGTTGCCTTTCGTGCTCGATATTTCGCCCGGTGGGAGTGACAGCAATTTGTCTTTTTCTATCGGTGACAGCGCTTGGTCAGCAGCCGGCACCAAGCGGTGGCCAGGAACAAACCACGGCGAAAACGAGTGGGGGCGCAGGCGATTTGAAATATGAGACGTTGAAGGTGCGGAAGGAAGGAGCCGTTCTGTTCGCGGAAATTGCGGCCCCGCCCATGAATCTTCTAGGGCCCGAGCTGGTCCGCGATCTGGTCTTTCTCATTCAGAGAGCCGAAGCCGACGACGCCATCCAGGTGCTCGTGTTCAAGAGCGCCGACCCCGACTATTTCATTTCCCACGTCGACGTGACCAAGATCAAGGAATACCGGGAGGAAGCTGCCAAGCTGGCCGGCGAGCCGTCGATCGCCCTCCTGTTTCGCCGCCTAAGCACAAGCCGCCTCGTCACCATCGCGCAGATCGAGGGACGCGTCCGCGGCGCCGGCAGCGAGTTCGTCCTGGCCTGCGACATGCGCTTTGCTGCTCGCGAGTCGGCGATTTTCGGTCAGCCGGAGCAGGCGTTCGGTACGATCCCAGGCGGCGGCGCCGTCCAACACCTCACGCGCCTCATGGGCCGCGCCCGGGCGCTGGAAGTCCTTTTGAGCGCCGACGATTACAACGCGGAGCTCGCTGAACGCTACGGCTGGATCAATCGAGCATTGCCCGCCAAGATGCTCGACGGTTTCGTCAGGTCGCTCGCTCATCGCATCGCCGGGTTTCCGGCTGCCGGCCATGTCGCTGCCAAGGAGCGGGTCAATGCGATCGCGCTCGCGCCGACCGAGGATTTCCGCCGCGATTCCGATCTGTTCGGGGAAGAAGTGCGCAACCCCGAGGCGCAAAAGCGTATCCAGTCCGCTATCAAGCGCGGCTTCCAGACCCGCGAGGCGGAAATGAACCTCGGCCGATTGCTGGGCGACCTGGATGACCGTTGATCGAAAGCGACCGAAGCACTGATTCCACGGAGATCAGCATGAGCAGCACGCAGACGAGCACTGAACGCGCAACCCAAAGCAGGAGCGGCAGCACGGTCGATCTGAAGCTCGAGGTCATCGTCATTCCGGTGTACGACGTCGATCGCGCCAAGGGCTTTTATGCGAGCCTGGGGTGGCGGCTGGACGCCGATTTCGCCTTCGATAACGGCTTCCGGGTCATCCAGTTCACGCCGCCCGGCTCGGGGTGCTCGGTCCAATTCGGCACGAAGATCACGTCGGCGGCGCCCGGCTCGGCCCAGGGCCTCTACCTAGTCGTCTCCGACATCGTCGCCGCACGCAACGAACTCCTTGCCCGCGGCGCGAAGATCAGCGAAGTGTTCCACCCCGGGACGCCGGGAGCTCAATTCCAGCGCGACGGCATGAGCGGTCAAGTCAGCGGCCCCGCGCCCGACCACGCGAGCTACCGCTCGTTCGCCACGTTCAGCGATCTGGACGGCAACGGCTGGCTGCTCCAGGAGATCGGGACGCGGATTCCGGGGCGAGGACTCAGCAACATGGATGTCGCGACTCTGACGGAGCTTCTGCGCGAGACAGAGAAGCACCACGGCGAATATGAACCGACCGCTCCAAAACACCACTGGTCGGGCTGGTACGCCGCCTACATTGTTGCACGCCAGAACGGCAAGACTCCCGAGGATGCAGCCAAGGATGCAACGCTCCACTTGGAGGGCGGCCAGGCGCAGGTGTTGAGCGAACAGGATTGATTGCTAACTCCAGGAGAAGGGAGCACGTCATGAAGCGCAAAAGCAAGCTCACGATTGCGATAGCTACCGCGGTGCTCGCCTGCCTGGGCGGCAGCCCCGTTTACGCGCAGGACAAGTACTCGCTGAAATCACCGAGCGGAATCGCGTTCTCCGACTTCAGGGGATACGAGGACTGGGCGGTGGTTTCTTCCGCCCGGACCGATGAAGTGCTCAAGGTGATCGTCGCCAATCCGACCATGATCAAGGCGTACAAGGCCGGCGTTCCCGGCAACGGCAAGCCTTTCCCGGAAGGCTCCAAGATCGCGAAGCTTCAGTGGAGCTTCAAGAAGAGCACGGAGGCCCCCTTTGTCGTGGATGTGCCGGACGCCCCCACGCAGGCTTTCCTTATCGAGAAGGACAGCAAGAGATTTCCGAAGACCGGCGGCTGGGGATACGCGCTCTTCAACCATGACACCGCGACCGGCAAGATGACAGCCGACGAGGCCAAATCCGACTGCGGCCACGCGTGCCATGTAGCAGTGAAGGCAAAGGACTACATTTTTCACCCCTACCAGAAGCGCTGAACGCGAGTTGACTCGTGATGTGCCCGCCCGGCTGGTGTATCTACTAGGAAAGACGCCAATGCCCGAAACCATCAACCAGAATCGCCGGCGCATGCTCGCTGCGACAGCGATGACCATCGCTGCAGCGCAATTCACCAAAGTCGTAGCCGCCGACGCTCCCGCCGGCGGCACGAAGAGCTCCTTCGGTCCGCTGAAACAGGTCAATGCCGGTCTGCTGAGCGTGGGCTACGCGGAAGCGGGCGCCGCCAGCGGCCCTCCGGTCATCCTCCTCCACGGATGGCCGTACGACATCTACAGCTTCGTCGATGTCGCGGCCCTGCTTGCTTCAGCTGGCTACCGGGTGATCGTCCCCTACCTTCGCGGTTACGGCACGACGCGCTTTCTGTCGAATGACACGTTCCGTAACGCACAGCAAGCGGCGGTCGCACTGGACATCATCGCGTTGATGGATGCGCTGAAGATCGAAAAGCCAGTCATAGGCGCTTTCGACTGGGGTGCGCGGACGGCCAACATCATCGCGGCGCTGTGGCCGGAGCGTTGCAAGGGAATGGTTTCCGTGAGCGGATACCTGATCGGCAACCCCGAGGCGAACAAGATGCCGTCGCCGCCTAAAGGCGAGTTCGATTTTTGGTACCGGTACTACTTCGTCACGGAACGCGGGCGCCTCGGCTATGAGAAATACCGCCGCGATTTCAACAAGCTCATCTGGCGGCAGGCTTCGCCGAAGTGGGCGTTTGACGATGCCACGTACGATCGCAGCGCTGCGGCGTTCGACAATCCGGATCATGTCGCGATCGTGATCCACAACTACCGCTGGGGGCTCGGGCTGGTCGACGGCGAGCGGAAATATGACGATCTGGAAAAGCGCCTTGCGACAGGCCCGGTCATCACTGTGCCCACGATCACGATGGAGGGCGACACCAATGGCGCGTTCCACCTGGAGCCCAGTGCTTACGCGGCGAAATTCTCGGGCAAGTATGCACACCGGAACCTGACAGGGGGCATCGGGCATAACCTGCCGCAGGAAGCGCCGCAGGCGTTTGCGCAGGCGGTCATCGATGTCGACCGCTTCTGATCGAAGGAGCTCGCGTCTTCCGCGCTTGGGAGCCCGTCATGAAAGCACATCTGCTCTTGGCCACTGCGATGTTCGCGGCCTCCGTCGCAACACCGATCGAATCGCTCGCGCAGGAGCGCCCCATGCAGACCATGACTATGCGAGCACATCCGCTGCCTGTCGAGGGCACGCTGCCCTCCCTCGCCGGCGCCACCACCTGGCTGAATTCGCAGCCACTGACGCCCGAAGCCTTGCGCGGGAAGGTCGTGCTCGTCGACTTCTGGACCTACACGTGCATCAACTGGCAGCGTACAGAACCGTACGTTCGTGCATGGGCCGAGAAGTACAAAGATCAGGGACTCATCGTGATCGGCGTGCACACCCCCGAGTTCGGGTTCGAGAAGAACGTCGACAACATTCGCTCTGCTCTCAAGATGTTCCGCATCGGCTATCCCGTCGCGGTCGACAGCGACTACGCGATATGGAACGCATTTGGCAATCACTATTGGCCCGCCGTGTATGTCGTCGATGCGAACGGCAAGATCCGCTATCACCAATTCGGCGAAGGCGAGTACGAGCGTACGGAAGCGGTCATTCAGCAATTGCTGCGCGAAGCCGGATATTCCGGCATGGGCAACGATGCCGTTCAGGTCGATGCACGCGGCTCGGAGGCTGCAGCTGACTGGGACACTCTACGATCGCAGGAAAACTATCTTGGCCGCGACAAGACGCAGGGCTTTGCATCCGCCGGCAGTGCGCCTGTCGGCAAGAGCCGAACCTACGCTTCCCCGGCGTCGCTCAGGCTCAATCAATGGGCGCTCAGCGGCGACTGGACCGTAAACCCCGGCGCCGTGGTCCTCGACAAGGCCAGCGGGCGCGTCGTCTACCGGTTCCACGCGCGCGACCTGCATCTGGTCATGGGACCACCATCCCGCGGATCGTCGATACGTTTCCGCGTGCTGCTCGATGGGCGCCCGCCGGGGAATGCTCACGGGACGGACATCGACGAGCAGGGCAACGGCACGGCCACGGAACTGCGGCTCTACCAGCTCATCCGGCAGCCGAAGCCGATCGCCGATCGAGTGTTCGAGATCGAGTTTATCGACCCGGGTGTGGAGGCTTACGTCTTTACCTTCGGATGAGGCGCGCAGCACGGCCGGCATGACTTCGCGAGCTATATGGCACATGTCGCCGAAGTCGAAGTGGCTACGGATGGGGCGGTCCGCGTCTGGCGCGTCGTCTGTGCGGTCGATTGCGGTACCGCCGTCAATCCCGACACGATCCAGGCGCAGATCCAGAGCGCGGTGATGTTCGGAGTCACAGCCGCGCTATACGGCGAGATAACCCTCAAGGAGGGCCGCGTGCAGCAGAGCAACTTCCACGACTATCCGGCGCTGCGCATGAACGAGGCGCCGGCAGTCGAAGCACACATCGTTCAAAACAGGGAGCCACCGGGCGGGATGGGCGAGGCCGGGACTTCGGCCGTCGTTCCCGCGGTGACCAATGCGATCTACGCGACGACGGGCAAGCGTTTGCGAAAGCTGCCGGTCGACACGACCGTGTTGAAGCGGGCTTAGCGGACGGTCTCGACGGCGGCCATGAAGACGTAGCCGGCGCCGCGTTCCGTTCGGATCAGCTGCGCTCGCGTGCCCTTGGGCTCGATCTTCTTGCGCAGCCGTCCCACCTGCACATCGACGGAGCGGTCGTACACCTCGTCGTTGTGCAGGCGCGAGAGCTCGAGAAGCTGCTCGCGCGAAAGCACGCGCTGCGGCGCGGCCAGAAAAGCAACCAGCAGGTTGAATTCGCTGTTGGTCGTCGCGACGATTTCGCCTTGCGGCGAACGCAGGCGTCGCAGGCGCACGTTGAGCTCCCAGCCCGCGAAGCGATACGCCCGGATCCGGGTGAGGCCGTCGGCGATCGACTCCTGCGCGCGCGAGCGGCGGAGCAGCGCGCGAATGCGCGCCAGAAGCTCCCGTGGCGAAAAGGGCTTGGTGAGGTAGTCGTCGGCGCCGAGCTCCAGCCCCATCACGCGGTCGGCCTCGTCCTTGCGGCCGGTCAGCATGATGATGGGCACGTTCGATTCCGCGCGGAGCTCCCGCGCGATGTGCATGCCGTCCTCGCCCGGAAGCTTGAGATCCAGCACAATCAGATCGATCGTGTGCCGCGCCATGACGTCGGCGATCCCGCGCCCGCTCGCGATCGCCGTCACCCGGATATCGTTGTCGCCCAGATAGTCGGCGATCATCTGCCGCACCGACGGGTCGTCGTCGATCGCGAGCACATGGGTGGTCGGAGGCGCGGCGGCTTCCACTGAAGACACGGTCGGCGCAGGTTCCACAATCCTAGCCCGCATTGTGCCCGCATTAGTGGCTGATTGGCACGACGACGAGTTGTCAGAGCCCAGGATCATTGTGTCACTTGTCATATGCGGGTCACGCTGCGGCATATTGGTGCATCGGACCGGGTATCGAATGAGG
>DASXQW010000134.1:0-8051 GCA_036506975.1 Casimicrobiaceae bacterium
GCGGAGGGTTCCATGGCCGATGTTCTCCGGCGCGTCGCGATCGTCGGCAGCGCGCGCATTCCCTTCGCCCGCAGCAACACCGCATACGGAGACGCCTCCAATCAGGATATGCTCACGGCGGCGCTCTCGGCGCTGGTCGCCAAGTTCAACCTGCGCGGTGAAAAGCTGGGAGAGGTCGCCGCCGGCGCCGTCATCAAGCATTCGCGCGACTGGAACCTTACGCGCGAAGCCACGCAGGGGGCGGGCCTTCATCCGCAGACGCCCGCCTACGATGTGCAGCGCGCCTGCGGCACCAGTCTAACGACGACGGTGCAGCTCGCGCAGCGGATCGCCCGCGGCGAAATCGAAGCGGCGATCGCCGGCGGGGTCGATACGACCAGCGACGCTCCAATCGTGTACGGCAAGGCGCTCGCGCGCATCGTCCGCGACAGCGCGCGCGGCAAGACGCTTGGCGCGCGCCTTCGGCCCTGGCTCCGCTTGCGCCCGCGTGACCTCAAGCCGTCCGCGCCGACGGTGGGCGAGCCGCGCACGGGCCTGTCGATGGGCGAGCACTGCGAGTTGATGGCCAAGGAGTGGAAAATCGGCCGCGCTGAACAGGACGATCTCGCCTTCAAGAGTCATGTCAACGCGGCGCGTGCGTGGCGCGCGGGCTTTTACGCCGACCTGGTCGTGCCGTACGGCGGCCTCGCGAGCGACAACAACGTGCGCACCGACACGAGTCTCGAAAAGCTCGCCGCGCTGAAGCCGGTATACGACCGGAGCGCGGCCGGCACGCTGACCGCGGGCAACAGCACGCCGCTGACCGACGGCGCGTCATGCGTTCTGCTGGCTTCCGAGACCTGGGCGCAAGCGCGCGGCGTCCCGATCCAGGCCTGGCTCGTGCACTCCGCAGTCGCTGCGGTCGACTATGCCGGCCTGGCCGGCCCGCGCGAGGGCCTGCTGATGGCGCCCACCTACGCCGTGCCGGCGATGCTCGACCGCGCCGGAATCACGTTGCAGGACTTCGACATCTACGAAATACACGAAGCGTTTGCCGCGCAAGTGCTCTGCACGCTCAAGGCATGGGAGTCGGCGGAATATTGCCGCACCAGGTTGAAGCGATCCGGACCGCTGGGCGGTATCGATCGGGCCAAGCTCAATCCAAAGGGCGGCAGCGTCGCGCTGGGACATCCCTTTGCGGCGACCGGCGCGCGCATCGTCGGCGCGCTTGCCAAACAGCTTGCCGAGCGCGGCTCGGGCCGCGGGCTGATCTCGATCTGCACCGCCGGCGGCATGGGCGTGACGGCGATCCTGGAGCGCTGACGACGGGCACTGTGCGAATAAATGCGCACCTACGAAAAACGTCGATCTTCGTAGGGCCGAATTCATTCGGTCAGGGCGGTCCAAGCGACGCTTGTGCGAATAAATTCGCACCTACGAACTCGTGGACCGCAAAGCCGCTGAGCCGGCGGCACCTGCAACGGTTTCATCGGCACGATCGTTGCGTTATTCTTCGCCGGACAGACGTAGCTCGAAGGGAGGCGCGCCTGATTCCTCCTGCATTCGTAGTTCGCGCTCCCGTTGAGGCTGCTGCGGACCGGTTCGTTTTGTAATATTTACCTGTGTCCGGCACAAAAACGCGGTGGCATTGTCCGACTTCAAGTTGCACTGGTTGTAGACTCAAGGCCTTGGAGACTCGATGAGCGCTCAAGACCGAATTCGCTCCATACGCCTGTCGCTGCGGTTCATCGCGCCGTTGGTGGTGACGCTCGCCCTCCTCGCCTACGCGCTGGTACCGCTGGTGGATCGACTGACGCTGCGCTGGTGGGTGAGCGACCTCGACATCCGCTCGCAGCTGATCGCCAATACGATGGAGGAGCAACTCGCCGACCTGGTCGAACAGGGAGCCTCGGCCAAGATCAATACGCTGTTCACGCGCGCGCTGCAGGACGAGCGGCTGTACGCGCTCGCGTTCTGCGACGAGTCCGGCAAGCAGCGCTATCAGACGGCGACGTATCCGTCGTCGCTCGGCTGCAAGCCGCCGCTGGGCACCGACGAAGAGCACTCGATCGTGCGGCTCAAGCAGGGTCCGCTGCACGTGGTCCAGTACCCGCTTCACCAGGCAAACGACCGCATCGGCTCGCTGATCCTCGTGCACGATATGAGCTTCGTCGAGCGGCGAAGCGCCGACACACGCCGCTACCTGATCGGCTTGTTCGTCGTGCTAGGCGTCGTCATTTCGCTGGTAACGGTGTTCATCGCCCATCTGTCGTGGCGCGGGTGGGTCGCCGGGGTGCGCGCGCTTTTGCGCGGGGAAGGCATCGTGCAGCCGTTCGCGCAGCCGGCATCGGACGATCTGCATCCGCTGGCGAGCGACCTGCGCGCGATGCTGCGCGACCTCGATCTCTCCCGGCGCAATCCCGACCGGAGCGCGACTTGGAGCCCGGAAATGCTGCGCGGCGTACTGCGCGAAAAGCTGCTGGGCGACGAGATCCTCGTGGTCTCGAACCGCGAACCGTTCCTCCACGTGCATACCGACGAGGGCATCAAGCTGCAGCGACCCGCGAGCGGGCTCGTGACCGCGATGGAGCCTGTCATGCGCGCGTGCTCGGGAACCTGGATCGCGCACGGCAGCGGCAGCGCCGATCGCGATACGGCCGACGAGCACGGCCGCTTGCGCGTGCCGCCGGAGAAGCCGAGCTATACGCTGCGCCGGGTATGGCTCACCCGCGAGGAAGAGCAGGGTTATTACTACGGCTTCGCCAACGAAGGGCTTTGGCCGCTGTGCCACATCGCGCACGTGCGGCCGGTATTCCGCACGCCCGACTGGGAGCAGTACGTGCGCGTGAACCGGCGCTTCGCCGATACATTGCGCACCGAAGCGCGCACCGACGATCCGGTGGTGCTGGTGCAGGATTATCACTTTGCGTTGTTGCCGCGGCTGATCCGCGAGCGGCTGCCGAAGGCGACGATCATCACCTTCTGGCACATTCCGTGGCCGAACCCCGAGTCGTTCGGCATCTGTCCCTGGCGCGAGGAGCTTCTCGACGGCCTGCTCGGCAGCACGATCCTTGGCTTCCATACGCGCTTCCATTGCCAGAATTTCGTCGAGACCGTCGACCGCTATCTCGAAGCGCGCATCGAGCGCGAATCATCGACGATCACCCACGGCGGTCATCTCACGCAGGTCGAGCACTACCCGATTTCGATCCAGTGGCCGCCGGAGTGGGTCGAGTCGCAGCTTTCCGTGCCGTTGTGCCGCGCCAAGGTGCAGCGCATCGAGCAACTACGCGACGACGTGCTGATCGGTATCGGCATCGACCGGATGGACTACACCAAGGGCATCCTCGAGCGCTTCGGCGCGATCGAGCGCCTGCTCGAGCTTCGCCCCGAGTTCATCGACCGCTTCGTGTTCATCCAGATCGCGGCGCCCTCGCGCTCGTCGCTCGACGAGTATCAGAACTTCGAGTCGCGCGTAAGGTCGCTGGCCGGAAGGGTGAACGCGCGCTTCGGCCGCGGAGGCTGGGAGCCGATCCGGCTCAAGGTCGAGCATCACGAGCCGCCGATCGTCAACGAGTACTATCGCGCTGCGGACGTGTGCGTCGTGACCAGCCTGCACGACGGCATGAACCTGGTCGCCAAGGAGTTCATCGCCTCGCGCGACGACGAGCAGGGCGTGCTGGTGCTGTCGCAGTTCACGGGCGCGGCGCGCGAGCTGCACGACGCGCTGCTCGTCAATCCGTATCACAGCGAGCAGTGCGCGCACGCGTTGTATCGGGCATTGACCATGCCCGCCGACGAGCAGCGCGTGCGCATGCGAAGCATGCGGCGGCTGGTGCAGGAGTTCAACGTCTATCGCTGGGCAGGCGCCATGCTGCTCGACGCCGCGCGGCTGCGGCAGCGGCAGCGCGTCTCCGAGCGGATCTATGCGCACCAGCGCACGGCGGGGGTCGAGGTGAAGTGAAGCACGCGCTGTCCCCCGACGGATTGGCGCGCATCAGCGCGTTCGTAACGGGCAAGACGCTGCTCGCATTCGATATCGACGGCACGCTGGCTCCGATCGTCGACCGACCGTGGGACGCGCGGGTGCCGCACGAAGTCCAGCAGGGCTTGAGCGCGCTCTCGCAGCGTGCTGCGGTGGCGATCATCACCGGACGCGCCATCGAGGACGCGCGGCCGATGCTCGGCTTCGCCCCGCGTTACCTCGTCGGCAATCACGGCGCCGAGGGCGTGCCCGGCTTCGAGGAAGCCTCGGCGCACTGCGCCCGCGTCTGCCGGGTATGGCTCGACGAGCTCTGCACCACGGCCGAGGCGTGGCGCGAGGTCGCGGGTGTCGTGCTCGAAGACAAGACCTACTCGCTGACATTCCACTTTCGTCACGCCCGCGACCCGGGCGCCGCACAGAGAATGCTGGTCGGCCGCACGGGCCGGCTCCTCCCCGTGCCGACGCTGCTCGATGGCAAGTTCGTGCTCAATCTCCTACCGCCCGGCGCGCCCCACAAGGGCGAGGCGCTCTCCGCGCTGCTCGCGCAGTCGCGCTGCGACCGCGCGCTCTACGTCGGCGACGACGCGTCCGACGAAGCGGTCTTCCGCCTGCGCTCGCCAGCCGTCCTCTCCGTGCGCGTGGAGCACGACCCGAACAGCGCCGCCGATCTGTTCTTGCGCGGGCAGAAGGACGTCGCGCGCCTGGTGCGCGAGCTGGTACGGATGACCGCCGTCGGCGGTGCCGCATCGTCTACGGAGACGCGACGGGGCGCCGACGCATGACGGCTGCCGTGCGCGACGCGGCTGTCGCGGCGCTGGGAGACCGTACTGTAATCGGCGGCCTCGCGTCTGTGACTACACGAGATTCCCTCGCGCCGCTTGCGGGGAGGCGACTTTGCAGGAGGGAACATGACCGAACGTTTCGACGCCATCGTTATCGGCAGCGGGCAGGCCGGGCCTTCGCTCGCGGTGCGGCTTGCCACCGCCGGCCGCAAGACCGCGATCATCGAGCGCAAGCTCATAGGCGGCACCTGCGTCAACAACGGCTGCATTCCGACCAAGACGCTGATCGCCAGCGCGAGAGCCGCCTATGTCGCGCGGCGCAGCGGCGACTTCGGCGTGACGATCGATGCGCCAATTCGAGTCGATATGGCGGAGGTGAAAAAGCGCAAGGATTCCGTCGTGCGCCATTCCACCGATGGTCTGACGCGCTGGCTCGGCGAGACGTCCGGGCTGACGATGATCCAGGGACACGCCCGCTTCGAGGGCCCGAAGACCATCCGCGTCGAGGACCAGCTGCTCGAGGCGAAGCAGATCTTCATCAACGTCGGCGGCCGCGCGTTGGTGCCGGACATGCCCGGGGTCGCTGAGGTCCCGTATCTGACCAATTCGACGATCATGCACGTCGACTTCCTGCCCGAGCACCTCGTTATCGTCGGCGGCAGCTATGTCGGGCTCGAATTCGCGCAGATGTACCGCCGGTTCGGGAGCCGCGTCACCGTCGTCGAGATGGGACCCCGGCTGATCGGCCGCGAGGACGAGGATGTCTCGGCGGCAATCCAGGCGATCCTCGAAGGCGAAGGCATCGCCTTCCGGTTGAACGCCAAATGCGTCGCGTTCGAGCGCCGCAGCCGCGACATCGTCGTCAACATAAGCTGCGAAGAGGAGCCGCGCGAGATTGCGGGCACGCATGTTCTGCTCGCCGTCGGCCGCGTGCCGAACACGGACGACCTCGGGCTGGACAAGGCCGGCATTGCCACCGACGCCCGCGGCTACATCACTGTCGACGATCAGTTGCGCACCAACGTTCCGGGCATCTGGGCGCTGGGCGACGTCAACGGGCGCGGCGCTTTCACCCATACGTCGTACAACGACTACGAGATCATCGCCGCGAATCTGCTCGACGGCGAGTCGCGGCGCGTGAGCGACCGCATCGGAACCTACGCGCTCTTCATCGACCCGCCGCTCGGCCGCGCCGGCATGACCGAAAAGGAGGTTCGCGCTGCGGCCCGCAAGGCGCTCGTCGCGACCATGCCGATGACGCGCGTCGGCCGCGCGCGTGAGCGCGGTGAGATGTCAGGGTTCATGCGCGTTATCGTCGATGCGGAAACCAAGCGGATTCTCGGCGCGTCGATCCTGGGCATTGACGGCGACGAGATCATCCACTCGCTGCTCGACGTCATGTATGCAGACACGCCCTACACGGTGATCCAGCGCGCAATGCACATCCACCCGACCGTCACGGAGCTCATTCCGACGCTGCTCGGCAAGCTCGAACCGCTGACGTAGCTCGCGTAGCCTGGGCCGAGCGGCAGGAGGCGTAGGCCGGGTACGATGCTACGATGCTCGCGTCAACCCGCCATCCGATCGACGCAGGCCTGCAGGAACGTTCGCCGATGGCTTTCCGCCGCGCCCGGATGGGCGAACACTTCGCGCGCCGACTCGAGTAGGAACGCCTCGTCATCAGCGTCGCGCACGAACCAGCGCAACTCGCTGGGGAAGTCCTGGATCACGACGAAGTCCTGCTCCATTCGGCCGATGAACGCTTCCGAGGACATGCCGGCGTCGCGCGAAAGCGCAGCGTTGGCGATGAAATCGGAGCCCTCGAAGCACTCGGCCATCGAAGGCCGGCTCGCGGCGGAGGAACCGGCACAGAGCAATGCGCAGACGGCGACACCGACCACGATGTAACAGAATGCCTTTCTCATAAGCTCCTCCTTGCACCGTCGCATTTTGCTTGACGGTCAGCGCATCGATTCTCGATCGCGATTCGCCTTGTGCGATCCCGGCTAGTGGGCCCTTCGCTACGAGAGCAATTTTCATGCTAGCGCGTGCATCTCGGCACTTCAAGCGTGTCGCGCCCGCCGCGCTACAATGCCGCCACCGCTCACCCCGGGGGAATCGATGGCCATCAAGCGCTTCGCCGGCAAGTCCGGCACGCTCGTCGTTCTGGAACACGAATCGAAAGTGCTCAAGGACAACCTGCTCGGCGACCCTCACCTGCGCAAGCTCGCCGTCTGGCTGCCGCCGCAATATGACGCCGGTGCAACCGCTGGCAAGAGCGGCGCCGGCCGGCGCTTTCCGGTGTTGTTCGATCTGGTCGGCTTCACCGGCTCGGGCCTCGCGCACACGGGCTGGCGACCGTTCGCGGACAACGTGCCCGAGCGCGTCGCGCGCCTGATTCACGACCGCAAGATGGGACCTGCAATCCTCGTGTTTCCCGATTGCTTCACCGCGCTGGGCGGTAACCAGTACATCAACTCCTCGGCGATCGGCAACTACGCCGATTACCTGACGCGCGAGCTCATCCCGTTCGTCGACCGCGAGTTCCACACGCTTCGCAGCCGCGATCACCGCGGCTGCTTCGGCAAATCGTCGGGCGGCTATGGCGCGATCATTCATGGCATGAAATACGCTCAGCATTGGGGGGCCGTCGCCGACCACTCCGGCGATTCGTACTTCGACTTCGTCTACTGGCACGACTGGCCCAATACGTTGAACGAGCTTACCAAGTATCGCATTCCGAAGCGGCGGGCCGGCCGCTACGATGCGCTGGCCGCCGGCACGCGCAAGGGGCTCGCGGAAGGGCTCGACGACGGCCGCGTGAAGCGTTTCCTCGACAACGTGTGGGGCAAGGAAAAACTATCGCACGCCGAGGGGCACTGCATCATGAACGTGTGCATGGCCGCGACCTACGATCCCGATCCCAAGACACCGCTGGGCTTCCGTCTCCCATTCAACCTCGAGACCGGCGAGCTCATCGAAAAGCGCTGGAGGCGCTGGCTCGAGCACGATCCGATCCTGCTCGTCGACAGGTACAAGGCGAACCTCAAGTCGCTCAAGGGCATCTATGTCGATTGCGGCTGGCGCGACCAGTACCACATCCACTACGGCACACGCGTGCTGTCCAAGCGGCTCGCCCAGGCCGGCATCCGCCATACCTATGAAGAGTTCGACGACAATCACTCCGACATCGACTATCGCATGGACGTGAGCCTGCCGTTTCTTTACCGCGCACTGAAACCCTGAGCATCATGGCCGACGACACCAACGTGCTGGGCGGCCGACTCGAGCCCTGCTCGGTCGAA
>DASXQW010000135.1:0-2911 GCA_036506975.1 Casimicrobiaceae bacterium
TGTTCAACATCATCGGCGGGCTGATCGGTGACTACGAAGGCCGCGTGACGGTCGCCGGCGAGATCGTCTCGGGCACGCATCCGGCGATCGGCATGGTGTTCCAGGAGGAATCGACGTTTCCGTGGCGCACCGTGCTCGAAAACGTTGCCTTCCCTCTCGAGGTCTCCGGCGTCGCCAGGCAAAGGCGGCTGGAGCGCGCGGAACACTTTGTTTCCATGGTCGGGCTCAGCGACTTCGGCCGCCGCTTTCCAGCCGAGCTCTCCGGCGGGATGCGTCAGCGCGTCGCGCTCGCGCGCACGCTGGCTTCCGAGCCGCGGATCCTGCTGATGGACGAGCCTTTTGCGGCGCTGGACGAGCAGACGCGGCTGCTGCTCGGCGACAAGGTGTTGCAGATCCAGCAGGAGCTCAAGCAGACGACGCTGCTGATCACGCATAACCTCACCGAAGCCGTGCAGCTTTCCGATCGCGTTCTGGTCATGACCTACCGCCCGGGCCGGCTGAAGCGAGTGGTCGGCATCGAGCTGCCGCATCCGCGCGACTCCGAAGTCGTCAGCAGCGACGCGTTCGGACACTACGTCGCCGAGATCTGGCAGGACTTGCGCGAGGAAGCGAGCCGCGGCATCCGCGATGACGAATCGCGCGTGCTCAAGGGAGGAGCGAAACGGTGACGCTCAGGGCGTGGGCAAAGTCGCGCGGCGGCGCGCGGATGCTTGGCGCCGTCACGGTGCTGGCGCTGATTGCCGGCGTCGAAGTGTTGATCCGGGCGGGGTTCATCAACCGCTTTATCGTCCCGCTTCCCTCGCAGATCCTCGCCGCGATCCCGCGCATTATCGTCGAGGAGAACGTGCTGCATCGCTTCTGGCAGACGGCTCAGGAGATCCTCTGGGCAAGTCTGCTGCTCGCGGCTGTCGGCATTTCGCTGGGTGCGCTGCTGCACCGCTTCAGGATTCTACGGCTGGCGTGCGAAACGTGGGTGGCAGCACTCGCCGCGGCGCCCATCGTCCTGATGTATCCGCTGTTTCTGGTCATCTTCGGACGCAGCGCGACGACGATCGTGATGATCGGATTCGCCGCGGGGCTCGCGCCGGTGATCCTGAAGACGGTCGAAGGCCTGTCCGGGACGCGGCGAGTGCTGATCGACGTGGGCCGGAGCTTCAAGCTCTCGCCGGCGCAACAGTTCTGGAAGATCCTGTTGCCGGCCGCGCTGCCGTCGGTCTTCGTCGGCCTGAAGCTCGGACTCATCTTCGCCATGATCAACATCGTCGGCGTCGAGTTCCTGATCAATTTCGGCGGGCTTGGGCAGCTCATCAACGAGCTGGCCGAACGCTACGATCTGCCAGGAACCTACGGAGCGATCTGCTTCGTGATCCTGGCGAGTATCGTGTTCTTCGACGTCACCGAGCGTCTCGAGCGATGGCTGAGACCCTCCGAGTGAGTGTCGTCGTTCCCGGCGCGAGCGCACGCCGCGTGACGCTGGTGCGCTTTGCCATCATCGCCGCCGTTCTGATCGGATGGGAGGCGCTGGCGAGATCGGGGCTGCTGTTTCGCGATGTCGTGCCCTCCCTCACCGCAATTGGCGCGGCCGTTGCACGTCTCCTCGCCAATCCGGATTTCTATGGCAATCTCGGCATCACTGCCGCGGAGATCGGCGTTGCCATGCTCATCGGCGGACTGAGCGGGCTGGCGACAGGGATTCTGTTGGGCGCCAACCGGTTCCTGTCACGCGCCTACGAATCGTTGATCTACTATCTCGGCCCGACACCGAAGATCATCTTTTTTCCGGTGATGATCATGTGGTTCGGCGTGGGCTCGGGGTCGAAGATCGCAATGGGTGCGGTTTCCTGCTTCTTCCCGATCGCGATCAGCACCGCATCGGGCATGCGGCAGATCGACCGCGTCCTGATCCGCGTCGGAAGGAGCTTTCGCGCGAGCGCCTGGCAGATGGTCACCAAGATCTATCTGCCCGCGATGCGGCAACCCGTTGTCAACGGCCTGCGGCTGGGACTGGGTGTCGCGATCATCGGGACGCTGCTCGCCGAGACCAAGCTCTCGAACCGCGGCATCGGCTACTTGATCATCCAGGCGTACGCGACATTCGACATGCCGCGGATGTACGCGCTCTTGATCGTGCTGTTCGTGCTGGCGATCGGCGCCAACGCCTTGATCGGCCAGCTAAGCGGGACGGAATCCCGATGACTTCTTGGACCGCGAGCGCAGATCTCGCGTTGCGGCTTCCCGCCCACCGCGGCGCCTATTACGGAGGTGCCTGGCACGATCCCGCCTCCGGCGCGTTCGCGGAGACATTGAACCCGAGCAATGGCGAGTCGCTCGGACGGGTTGCCGTGGGCGGGGCCGGGGATGTCGATGCAGCCGTCGCCGCAGCGAAGCGCGGATTCGTCGAGTGGCGCGCCATCGCGCCACTCGAGCGGGCCAAGATCCTGCGCCGAGTAGCGCAGCTGCTCCGCGAGAACGCCGGCGAGCTGGCGCTGATCGATGCGGCCAACTGCGGCAACCCGGTGCGCGAGATGGCGAGCGATGCGATGGTTGCCGCGGCGCAGATCGATTTCTTCGCGGGTCTGGTCACCGAAATGAAGGGCGCCTCGATCCCAATGGGACCGGACGTTGTCAACTTTTCGGTACGGGAGCCCGTGGGCGTCGTCGCGCGCATCGTGCCGTTCAACCATCCGTTCATGTTCGCCGCAGGCAAGTCGGCCGCGCCGCTGGCGGCGGGCAATGCGGTCGTGATCAAGCCGCCCGATCAGGCACCCCTGTCGGCGCTGCGCCTGGGCGAGCTCGTCGATGGTCTGCTGCCCGCCGGCGTGTTCAACGTCGTTCCCGGCGACCGCGCCACCGGTGCCGCGCTGTCGTCGCACCGCGGCGTCGCCATGGTCGCGATCATCGGTAGCGTCGC
>DASXQW010000136.1:0-28138 GCA_036506975.1 Casimicrobiaceae bacterium
CCGGGGTCAGCCCGGGCTACGCAGCTGTGCCACGATCGGCAGATGATCCGACGCGAGCCGCGACAGCTCGCTCGCGTGCGCGCGCACCTCCTGCAGATACGATCGTGGTCTGACCCATATGCGGTCCAGCGCGAACAGGGGTCTTCCCGCGGGGAAAGTCCGCGGCGCGGGCGTCGCCGAGAAATGTTCGTGCAGCCAGCGCAGCGGCCGACCCCAAAGAAACCACTCGTTGACGTCGCCGGCCAGGACTGTTGGCGCGTTGATGGCGGTCGCGTCGATCGCGTCCAGGAGGCGGCGCACCTGCATGCGTCGCTCTCCCGGATGCAGGCCGAGGTGCGTTGCCAGGACGCGCAGCGGCGCGCCGTCGCAGTCGAGGATAACGTCAAGCGCCGAGCGCGGCTCGTGCCCCGCGACGGCGAGATCGACCGTCTGCACCGTCTTTACGCGATGTCGCGTCAGCAGGGCGTTACCGTAATCGCCGTGAATCGGATGCGCTAGCGTCGGCCTGGCGATTCCGTGCAGGCCCGTACCCGTGCGCAGATATTCGAACATATTGAACCCCGGGGAACCGAGCTGCACCTCCTGCAGGGCGATGACGTCGGCGTGCAGCTCCTGCAGTACCGACGCCGTGCGCTGCGGTGCGAACTGCCCGTCGCGCCCGATGCCGATGTGGATGTTGTACGAGGCGACGGTGACGCGCAGCTGCGT
Source organism: Casimicrobiaceae bacterium (assembly GCA_036506975.1). Taxonomy (GTDB): domain Bacteria; phylum Pseudomonadota; class Gammaproteobacteria; order Burkholderiales; family Casimicrobiaceae; genus PALSA-1003. Next base: position 709 of record DASXQW010000136.1, read on the forward strand.
CATGACGCTAAGGAACCCTAGTTCCTAGCTCGCAGGCGCGCCGCCGCCAGCCTGCGCGGCCAGACGGCGGTGCACCAGCAGGGCCGTGGTGATAAGCACCGCCGCGATCAAGGTCAGGAGCGCGATTGTTTTCGGTCCTGGATGGCGCAGCGCCGCGATCAGGCGGTCGACGAAGACGACCGTGGCCACGATACCTGGCAACATCCCCAACGCGGTTCCAAGGAGAAAGTCGCGCCACCCGATGTGCGACGCTCCAGCGACAACGTTGACAACGGTAAACGGTGCGACGGGTACGATGCGTACGAGGATCATGGTCAACAACCCGCGCTTGGCGAGACCGCGCGTAATCGCGTTGAGGCGCTTGCCCGCGACGCGGCGCACGGTCTCGCGCCCGAGCTTGCGGCCGATGGTATAGGTGACGATGCCGCTCAGCAGCGAACCGGTAAGCGCATAGATCCCTCCCATGAGCGGACCGAAGACGATCCCGGTGACCGTGATGACGAGCATCACCGGGACGACCAGCAGGCCGGCAAGCACGTACGCGCCGAGCACGATAAGCGGCGTGAACGGCAGCTCCTCGATGCGGTCGCCGAGATCCACCAGCGAATCCACGTTGAGCCATTGATGCAGCGGCGAGAAACGCCACGCGGCGGCGAGAGCGGCGAGCACGAAAATGAAGGCCGCGATGCCTACCAGCCGGCTGCGCGCGGGCGGGCGCGATTCGGGAGGCACGAAGTCGTCGAGCAGCTTGTCGGGGTCGACGGGCGCCTCGGGATCCATCAGCGCCGCGTCGACTAATGGCGTATCGAGCTCCGAGACGGCGTCTGCGCTGAGCGGTGTCAGCGTGCGCGGATTGCCGCGCAGCGCCTCGATCGTCGCGACGAGGCTCCCGGTGCTGGCGAGCTTCTGCGCGAACGCAGCTTCGTCTATGCCGAGGTGTTCGGCGAGCAGGCGGTTGCGCAAGCCCGCAATCGCTTCCGCTTTGGCCGGCTCGCCGCGCGCTTCCACTGCGATGTTGCATTCGGTATCGAGCCCCATCGATCGATTGTTCAGGTTCGCCGAGCCGACCGTCAGAAATTCATCGTCGACAACCAGCACCTTGCTGTGGATATTGATGCACCCGTCGTTGGCACCCGCCGGCTCGGGGAAATACGCGCGAAAGCGGCCGTGCGCATCGGCGGCGGCGACGCGGCGTTGCGCGCGGGCGCGCAACACGCCCATGGTCGATTCTTCGAGCCAGCCGCATTGGTCGCGGTGCGTGAGGAGCACGATCTCTGGCGCGTCGGGTTCGCGCAGACGTGCGGCGAGCGCGTCGGCGATGAGGCCCGAGGTGAAGTACTGGTTTTCCATGAAGATGAAACGCCGGGCGCGCGCGATCGCATCGAGGTGCAGCTCGCGCATCTCATGCACGGCTCGGCGGTTCTCGAACGGCGGCTCGGTGCGGACGATCGCGACGTCGACGTCATCGAGATCGACTTCGACGCCGCGCGGCCACAGTTCGGGAGCCGTCGTCAGTGGCGCACGCGGCTTGCTTGCGCCGGAGCGCAGCCAGCGCTCGCGGACGAGCTCGCCGAGCGCCCGAGCTGCATTGCCGTCGACCACCGCCTGCACGTCGTGAAACGGTCCATATGGCGCGCCGCTAGGGTCGATGCGCAGGGGCTCGTCGGCGCGGTGCTCGCTCGTGTCCCATCGCCGTTGCGTGAGATCGAGCCCGCCGACGAACGCGACCGCGTCGTCGACGACGATGACCTTCTGGTGATGCGAGGCGTAAACAGGATGCGTTGCATCGAGTCGGAACGAAAAGCGCCGATGCGTGCGCCAATCCAGCTTGTACACCGGCAGCCATTCGCGCTCGAAGGCATAAAGCATCGCGAAATCCCAGCCGAGCGCGTAGATGCGCAGCGATTTCTGCCGCCGCACCAGCGCGTCCAGAAAGTCGCCGAGTTTCTCCGGCAATCCATCGCCGGCCCCATTCGGGACGAGAACCGTGCGGCTGTCGATGTCCCAGGCGACGATGAAGATCGAGTGCCTGGCGCGCGCGAAGACATCGCGCAGCGCACGGTAATACGCGTCCCCGTCGATGAGGAAGCTCAATCGCCCCGCGCGCTCGAGCCGCCAGCAGTTCCGGGACGGTACGAGCAGCGGGGCGGTGGCGGGACGGCCGGTTGCAATTAGTTCATCCATGGCCATGACAATATACCGCGCTGCAAGAACGGTGCCTGGCCAAGGCGCGTCGGTTACACTCATCGCCATGACCGACCGGCTGATCGCCCATCTCGACATGGACGCGTTCTACGCGTCGGTCGAGCTGTTGCGCTATCCGGAACTGCGGGGTCGGCCGGTGGTCATTGGCGGCGGAAGCCGGCACCAACCCGAAGAGGCGACCGATCCGGGATCCGGCGCAATCGTGCGGCGCTTCAAAACGCTGCGCGATTACGCCGGCCGTGGCGTCATCACCACCGCCACATACGAAGCACGTGCATTCGGAGCGCATTCGGCGATGGGGTTGATGAAGGCGGCGCGATTATGTCCCGAAGCCGTATTGTTGCCGACGGACTTCGACGCGTATCGGCGCTATTCGCGTCGCTTCAAGGCTGCCGTCAAGTCGATCGCGCCGCAAGTCGAGGATAACGGCATCGACGAAATCTACATCGATCTGACAGAGGTCGGACTCGCGCCGGGCGCCGCTGCGGCGGAGGAGGCAAGCGCGGCAGCGGCAGAGCGGGCGCTGCGCGTCGCGCGAGCGATCAAGGATGCCGTGCGCGCGGCCACGGGCTTGTCGTGCTCGATCGGTGTCACCCCGAACAAGCTGCTCTCGAAAATCGCCTCCGAGCTCGACAAGCCGGACGGGTTGACGATCCTGACTTCCGCGGACGTGCCCTCGCGCGTGTGGCCGCTGCCCGCGCGCAAGATCAACGGCGTCGGACCGAAGACTGCGGCGCGGCTCGAGGCGCTCGGCATCCGCACGATTGGCGAGCTCGCACACAGCGATCCAGCTTGGCTGGTGGAGCAGTTCGGCGCAAGCCGCGGCGCTTGGATGCACCAGGCATCCCATGGCCGCGACGACCGACCGGTAGTGACTTACAGCGAGCCGGTCACGATCAGCCGCGAGACCACCTTCGAGCGCGATCTCTCCGCCAAACGCGACCGCGACATGCTGTCGGAAGTATTCACCGAATTGTGCGAAGGCTTGGCCGATGATCTGCAACGCAAGGGTTATGCCGGCAGGACGATCGGCCTCAAGCTGCGCTACGACAACTTCAAGACGCTCACGCGCGACCGGACCATTGCCCAGCCGACGCAGGATGCGAAGGCGATCCGCCGCGCGGCGAGCGAATGCCTGAAACGCGTGCCGCTCGAGCGCCGCATCCGCCTTCTCGGCGTGCGGATCAGCGGTCTTTGCCGGCCGGAGGACGCCGCAGCATCGGCCGCGCACGTGGTTAGCGAGCCGGACGCGGAGCCGACGCCATCGCTGTTTGATCGCGAATTGTAAGATTTACACGCTTGGCGATTGCCGGGAGATTGAACCCCGCGCCCGGCGCGTCGGTCGTAAGCCTCGATCGAGGCGATTACGATCATGGTGCGCGATACCACTAACACCGGTGGCGCGGACAGCGCGTCCGACGTCATTGCCGAAGCCGTCGAAATGGCGGCCGCAGCGGGGCTCGTCTACGTCTCGGATGCGCAGCCCGGGATCCGTCGCCAGCGCAACGGCGAGCAATTCATCTATTTCCGGCCGAACCGACAGCGAGTGAGGCAGGCAGGCGAGCTTGAGCGCATCGCACGCCTCGCCATTCCGCCGGCGTACGAAGACGTGTGGATCTGTACCAATCCGCGCGGCCACCTGCAGGCGACGGGACGCGACGCGCGGCGGCGCAAGCAATACCGCTATCACCCGGAATGGCGCACGATTCGCGACGGCGCGAAATTCGGGAGCATGGCGGAATTCGGCGAAGCGCTGCCGCGTCTGCGCGCTCGAATCAGGCGCGATCTCGCGCAACCCGGTCTGCCGCGCGACAAGGTGCTCGCCGTCGTGGTGAGCCTCCTCGATGCGACGTGCATCCGCGTCGGCAACGCCGAGTACGCAAAGGCCAACGACAGCTACGGCCTCACCACGCTGCGCAACCGGCACGTGCGGTTCATTCGCGCCGGGCGGCTGTTGTTCCGCTTCCGGGGCAAGGGCGGCGCCGAGCACGAGGTCGTCGTCGACGACGAACGCCTCGCGAGGATCGTGCGCCGCTGCCAGCAGCTGCCCGGACAGCGGCTCTTTCAGTACGTCGACGATGCCGGCCAGCGCCGGGGGATTGATTCCGGCCAGGTGAACGACTATCTCAGGGACGCGATGGGCGCCGATTTCACCGCCAAGGATTTTCGCACCTGGAGCGCGACCGTACGCGCGATCGCGCTGCTCCGTGCCACGCCGCTGCCCGAAGCGCCCAGCGAGCGCGCGCTCAATGCATGCATCGTTGCGGTCGTGAAGACCATCGCCGCCGAGCTGCGCAATACGCCTGCGGTCTGCCGCAAGTCGTACATCAATCCGTACGTGTTCGAGGCGTGGCGGAGCGGCGAGCTGCACACGGGAATCGGCGCCGATGTCTCGATCGCGCCGCGCAAGGCCGAGCGGCTGGCGCTTAAGTTTCTGCGGCAGTGTCCCGCGGCGCGGAGCGGGCCGACGCAGCGGCGAATACCTGTCCGGCGCGCGGGCGCCGCAAGCGCCGACTTACGGGGACCCGGCGCGGCTGCGGTCGCGAACCCAACGACTCCCTTGCTGCGCCACCCGTGACGGTCAGCGCGGCGCACGCGCGCTTTCCAGGCATCGCCGCTTCTTGGCGCGCGCCGCTACGACTGCCCGGCGAAACGCTCCAGCTGCAGCCCGACGACGCGCCCCAGCGAGCCCGTGTCGGCGAAGCGCTGCCGCAGCCAAGTCGCGTCGTTGCCCTCTTCGATGCAGCGGGCGATCTCGCGGAGCGCCTCGTCGTCATCATCCCTCGCATGCGCCCGGATCGCGTCGAGCGTGGCGCGTACATCGTCCACCAGTGGGCGGCGCTCGCGTGTGAACGGGTCGACGATCTCGCCCTTGAAGCCCAAACGCAAGGCCTGGAAACGGTTGAATCCGTATACCAGGTACGCATCCTCGGTGACGTCGAGCTTCGGGCGCGCGAGGATCTCGCGCGCGACGCCCTGCGTGTAGATCGCGAGCGCGGCGGCGCGCTCCACGGTGAGCGGCGTATCGAAAACGCGGATCTCCACCGTGCCGTACTCGGGCTTCGGCCGGATGTCCCAGTAGAAATCCTTCATGCTGTTGACGATGCCGGTCGAACGCATCTTGCCGAAGTAGTCTTTGAACTCCGCCCAGTTGCGGAGGAAGGGCATGCGTCCGCTCAGCGGAAACGACGCGATGGTGTTCATGCGCGAGCAGTCGAAAGCCGTGTCGGCGCCTTGCGAGAAGGGTGAGCTCGCGGAGAGCGCGATGAAGTGCGGCACGTAGCGCGACAGCCCGTGGACGAGCCGCACTGCGGCGTCGGCGTCCGGGCAGCCGATATGCACGTGCTGCCCGAACACGGTGAATTGCTTGGCGAGATAGCCGTACAGCTCAGAGATATAGCGCTGCCGCGGCGCTTCGGAGATGTGGCGTTCCGTCCAGGCCTGAAACGGGTGCGCGCCACCGCCGCAAACGCCGACGTTGAGCAGCTCCGCCGCCGCGCATACCGCGTCGCGCAGTGCACGCAAATCCGCGAGCACGCCGGGGTGCGCGCGCTGCACCGCGGTCGCGACTTCGATCATGCTTTCGGTGATCTCGAGCTTGACGTCGAGCCCCGGATGCCGCTTCTTCACCAGTGGAAGGAGATCGGAGCCGGCGCGCGTGAGGTCGCCATCGCGCCGGTCGACGAGCTGCAGCTCCAGCTCCACGCCGAGGGTGAGCGGCTCCGAGGGCTTGAATTCGAGCACTTCGGTCATGCGTCGTCGCGCGTCGGCTCTCCTGCCCGGCGCAGCGCAAGCTCGGTAAGGACGGGGCCGAGGATGGCCATGAGCAGAACGATCGCGCCGCTGATTTCCGCGGCGTGCTTGAGCTCCGGCTGCTGCGCGACGCTCGCCGTCAGCATAAGCGCGAGGCTCGACAGCGGCGCGGCGGCGATGCCGACCAGAGCTCCCTTGGCGGGGCTCAACGCGGAGGGCGAAGCAAATGCCGCGTTCGCCCCGACCTTTGCCAGCAAGCGAACTGCGGCGACCGCGACGGCGACGCCTGCGAGCGTCCAGGAATCGAGCCAGGTGAGCGATGCGCCGACGAGGATGAAATAGGCGAATGTGAGGACCGCGCCGATTTCCGAAGTCTGATGCGACAACACGCTGTGGGTGCGATCGGTGCCGCGCACGATCAGGCCGAAGAAGAGCGCCGACAGGATTGGCGACAAGCCGAGCGGCGGCGCGTAGGCGTACAGGAGCACGCAGCAGCAGATGATGCCGATGGTGAGCACCGCCCCGTGGGCGCGCGTGATCATGGCGTAAAGGCGCAATGCGGCTGCTGCCAGCGCCCCGAGGAGGAACGAGCCTGCAAGCTGGAACACCGGCTGCACTACCGACGTGAGATCGACATGCGCGGCGGCGCGATATCCGGCCAGGAAGAGCTGGACCAGCAGCACCGCGTATACGCTGGAGAGCGTGCTATACAGCAGCGAACGTTCCGATACCTGGCCGCGGGCGCGCAGGTCCTTGCTGACGCTCATCACGACGATCGGCGAGGCCGTCATGCCGACGGCAGCGACGAACGCGCAATCGACCAGCGGGATCGCGAAGCCCAGCGCCAACACGGCATAGATCGCGATAAACGTGACAGCAGACTCGCCGAAGCTGGCGGCGACGAGCCATGGATTGCGCCCCAGCCAACCCAGCGGCATGCGCTGCCCAACTTCGAACAAGAGCACCATCGCCAGCGCTTCGAGCAGCACGCTCGGCACCGGCATTAGCGCCGCCGCTTCGCCGCTCCTGCGCAGCGCGCCAATCAGCGCCCCGGCGACGACCAGCGCCGCGATGCGCGGGACCCGGAACAAGCGCACCGCGGCTTCGGCCACGAGCAGCGCGGCGAAGAAGAGCAAGGCCGTGATGCCCAGCGGCGTGACGACCGCCGACTTGAGCAGCGCGAGGATCGTTGCGAGATCGAGAATGGTGAGATGCCGTATGGTAGGTGCGAATTCATTCGCACGCGGCGCATTGCGGTCGCGTAGCGGCCGGATGAATCCGGCCCTACAACCCCCGTGTCAGCGCCTTCTTGAGCTCGCGCAGCTTCGCCTTGACCTTCGCCTCGTTCTCGGGACCCATTCGCACCAGCATTTTCTGCCCGGCCGAAAGATCCTGTAGCGCGGGGTCCGCGTACTCGTACAGGACCTTCGGCTGGACGAGCGCGATCGGCCCGCGCACCTCCGGCGTGGCGAGCAGATGATCGATCACGTCGAAGACGCGGTCGTTGAAATAGCGCGAGGGATAGCCCAGCTCCGCATACGCCTGCTGGAACAGCGGATAGAAGCGGACGTAGAGCGCAACGAGCTTTGCCGAATCGACCGCCTCGAGCGCGCGCACGTACGGCGAGTAGCGCGCCGCGTTGTCCGGACCGACGACGATGCTTCCTTCCGGCCCATGGGTGCGAAACGCGCCGGTCACGGGCTTGATCGGCATGACCCGCTGCGCGACGGTCTTGCGCGGCAGATTGTCGATCGCCGCGACGAAGTGGCGGACGATGTCCTGCGGATGAAAGAACTGATCGAAGACAGCGCTGCCGAACAGCGCCGCGAGTGCGCCCTGCAAGGTGGAATCGCTTTCGGCCAACGCAGGCAGCGGCGGGGTGGCCGGCGCGGCCGCCACTTCGATCGGGTGCTCGATGCGTGGCTGGGCGCTCGGCTGCGGCGTGACCGACGGCGTGGCTGCCTCAGGCGCCGCCGCCGGCCGCGCTGGCTCCACGCGCAGGTGCCAGAGATAGTAGAGCACTCCGGCAGCGGCGATGATCGCGCCGAGAAACAGCGGGAATCCCCAGCGCATCGGCGGCTTGCCCGGCCGGAACGGGGGACGATCGTCGGCCGCGATCTCGAGATCAGGGTTTTTCATGGTCGTCTCAGCGGGCGCAGCACCAGATCCACTGGCCCTGGATGCCTTGATAGATGCAGAGCACCGCTTCGATCGCGAGCACGATGAACGTCAGCGTCGAGCCCCAGAAGCGGCCGAAGGAAGATTGCTCCGTGAACGATAGCGCGTAGCCGTGGAGCAGCCGGCCGACAAGAAGCACGATACCAAGGGTATGAAGCACATAGATCGAAAAGCGGCTCACTTCGAGGAAGCCCATCATCAGCAGCGCCAGCGGCACGTACTCGGCGAAGTTGGCGTGTCCACGGATGACGCGCAGCAGCGCTTGATCGCCGCCGTCTCCGAGCCAGGTGCCCTTGCCCCGGCGCTGTATGACGCGCCAGCTCAGCACCAGAAACCACAGCGCCAGCAAACCGGCGTACAGAGGGGTTACGAACAAAGCTCGCTCCATCGATCAGTACGGCGCGGTCATTATCGCCGAGAGTCGCGGGCCGCGTCACGTCGGCGTTTGAGGCAGATTGCATAATCAGGGACCTATCGCTGACCGCATGCCGCTTGCTAAGATGTGGCCCAAGCCTTCGCGCAATGCGAAGGTTATGTAGGAGATGCAATATGTCCAAACGATCCCGTAGCTCCAAAAAGCATGCCAAGGGCCGCAAGTGGTCGGCCGAGGTGGCGCGCAAGAGCGATGCTCTCGATATCAAGCAAGGAACATTCGCTAGCGACGATCCACGCGCGATCGCGCGTTCGCTGAAGCAGTCCGCCGACCACAGCACCCGGCGCAAGGCAAATCCCTTTCGCTCGGCGCTGTCGATGCTCACGTTTTACATCAATCGCGCGGGAACCAAGCTATCGGCCAGACGACGAACGAAGCTGGAGCGCGCGAAGGAAGAGCTGCGCGACCTCTATCACAAGTAACGCTCGAGGGTTGCGAGGCGCACTCCGCTACCTTCTCGCGCGGTCGGCGAGCGTGAGATGTAGCGCGTCGGTAGCCGGCGCCGATTCGCGGACGCTCGACCCCGCGTGGCTGCGCTCGCGGGTCCGGCCTCCGCTCGGTATTCGTTGATTGTGCCTCCCGTGGTCGGCCTACGCTGCTCGCTTGCTCCCTCTCGCTCTCACGGCGCCCCTTTGCGCAGCGTCTCATATTGCGACGGTGTCGCCCTTGCGTGGGCAAGATACTCGCGGATATGCAGAATATCCTGGCGGCCCAGGGCGTCGCCATGGTGGGGCCGATGCAGCGTGCCTTCGACACCGTTCAACTTTACGCGCAGGCGCGCCTTCGCCAGCGGCTCGGTCGTCGCGCCGAGATGGTGCAGCAGGGACTCGACTTCACGCCACTGGATGTTTCCGCCGACCGGATCCTGAAAAATCGCGCGGAGGAGATTTTCGTGTTTGCGGCTCATCGGTGGCTGCTTTCAGAAGGAAGAGGAGAGGAATTGTCCGTTCGTCTGCCGTCGTCGCGGTCGGATCGGGTCAGCCCGGCGCCGTCCACACTGTTTCCAACTCGTCGATGGCCGTGACGCTGCGGCCGTCGAAATGAAACGCATAATGCTTCGACTGCCGGCAGTTGCGCAACAGGCGCGGGCGGAACACCGCGGCGCACAAGCTGCCCTCGTGGCGCACGCTGCGGTAAAGCACGCCGTCGCGGCCTTCCGCGCGCAGCGCGCCGCCCAGCTTCCGGCTCGGGCCGTAGTCGTCCGGGTGGTGACACTCCGCGAGCCTGCGCACATCGACCAGCCGCGCGTCGAGGTCGGCTAGATACAGCCGCAACTCAAGGCGCAGCCCTCCCTCCCGCGTGCGAAGCAGAAACCGCTCCTGATGATACCGGACTTCTGCCAACGCCGTTTCGAGCCTCTGCGCGCAGTAATAGACGCCAAATGATCCATCCGAGAACCGGCTCCCCTCAGGATTGAGATGAGTGAACGCCGCCATGATCGGCGTCGTCCCCGGGCCGCTGACGCGGTCGCCTTTCGCGACGAGCGAGAGCTCGCCCGCCTCTTCGCGTAAGCGATCGTTCGTCATCGCCTCGAGCGCGAAGACGGCCTCGAGGTCCTCCGGCGCCGCGACGCGGTCGAACAACCCTACCGGCGGAAAGCGGCTCGGGATGACCCGGTGGCTCGGCCGCCACCGCGTGCGGCGGACGTGCAGGCGCGCATGTTGCGTACGCACCTCGGCTGACTTAACCACCGCGCCAGGCATCGAGGTACTGCCTCACGACATACAGGTCGGCGACGTTCCCCGAGAGCATCCGTTCCAGCGCCGGCTTGCCTCCAAAAATCGGGGCAGCGTTGGGCTTGCGCACCCAGGCATCTGCGGCCGCGGGGTCGGGGAGCAGAATCTGCAGGGCCTTGTAAATACCGAGGATGTACGAGACCCGTTCCAGCGTGTCGCGTCCGACTTGTCCATGGCCCGTCTTTTTCCAGAGAAAAAAAGTCGAGCGTGGCGGGCTGCCGAGGAGCGTGCGCGCTTCATCGCTGGAGAGCTTCCATTCGTCGGCGATACGAAAGAATGTGCGCAGCGCGGGACCTGACAGGCGATCGGGCTCGGCCGCTGGCTTGGCGGCGTTGCTGGGCGCGATGCGCACGGCTGGAGGGGGCATAGTTCGACGCGACATTAAGTACAAAACAAGACTATTAAGTACTTATAGTCCAAAACCGGACCAAGAGTCAAGTGCGAGACGCTTCGTCAAAGTCCTACACGAGAATCAGACAATCGCTGATTCACGCCCGCCGGCCTCTCTTGCAGAATGATGGCCGTGTAGGGAAGACAAAGCAGCAACTTCAACTACCTGACCTGGATAGAGTTGACTGGCGGCCTCGTCCCTACATCTATTGCATGTAGAGCAGCAACGGTAAAAAGAATAACGCTGATGATTCCTTGAGCCCGTTCTCAGCGGGACGGGGGCAGGAAATCGACGGGCCGGGAAGGATGGCCCGTTTTGTTTTTTTGGCGAGTCTTGTTTCGGGCCCATTTTTGCCGACTCGCCAACCGCAGCAAGACGGCCCGCCGGCAACGGCGCGGCGGCACCGTTTCGCAAATCCGTAACGCATCTTTGCTGGAGATACATTTATGGCTAAAGACAATCAATCGTCTCAATCGTCCGGACGCCAGCAGACTTCCGAGATGGCGCACAGCGGTTCATCGTCTGCGCAACAGGGCGCCGACCCGCGTACAGCGGGTCAGCAAAGCGGCTGGCAGAGTCCCGACAAAAGCGAACAATCGACCGGCGGCGCGCTTCAGCAACGCCGTGGATTAGGGCAATTCCCGTCGTCGTACTACGGCGGTTTTGCCGGTGGGCCATTTTCCGTGATGCGCCGCATCAGCGATGATATGGATCGCCTTTTCGACGCATTCGGGTTCGGCCGAGGCCTGTTCCCGAGCCTCGGCGAAAGCGCCTTGCCCGGATACGGCGAGGGCGCCTCGTCGCTTTGGGCGCCGCATATCGAGGTCGCTGAGCGCGACGGCAAGTTCCTCGTCTCCGCCGATCTACCCGGCGTCAAGAAGGAGGACGTCAATGTCGAGATCACGCAAGACGCGGTGACGATCCAAGGGCAGCGCAAGCAGGAGAAGACGAGCAGCGAACGCGGCTTCTACCGCAGCGAGCGCAGCTATGGCAGCTTTTATCGGACGATCCCGCTGCCGGACGGCGCCAATACCGAGAACGCGTCGGCCACATTCCGTGACGGAGTGTTGCAGATCGAGATCGAACTGCCGAAGCAGAAATCGAGCGGCCGGACTCTGGAAATCAAGGACGCGGCGCCGGGCAGTACGACGTCCCACAGCGCGGCGAGCGAGTCCCAGCAGATGTCTGGAGGCAAGTCGCAGCAGCAACGCTAGCGTCTTCGTTTGAGCAGGAGATAGTTGAGCGGTAGCAAGTAGTGCCGAAGCCCGGGTTGCGCCTCCGGATGAAGTCCGGCCGGACGCAATCCGGGCTTGCCTTTGCCTATCGAACAGCCACGCTCGGCGCATCACTACTCGCGGAAGCACGGGAGCCCGGCGAAAGCGGGGAATTCCGACCACCGGGATGAGGGCGATTTACCTGGATTCCCGCATTCGCGGGAATCACGTCTTTTTAGATTGTCGCGCGCGGTAGACGCGGGGTCTAAGGCGCCGGCGAAGCCAGCGGTTTGCCTTTTTCTACCGAAGGCGCGTTGGGTAAACCGGTGAAACTGAACGTCATGATGCTTTTCCGAGGGAACCTCGCAAGCTTGCGCACAGCGTGCGCCGGCCCTTCGCCATGAACTTGTCGAACGCGTATGGTTCGACAGGGCCTTTCGAACGAGTATGGTTCGACAGAGCTTGTCTGAGCTTGCCGAAGCGTGTCCTGAGCGAAGTCGAAGGTGGCTCACCACGAACAGTTTGATTTGCGGTAGATTCCGCGCAGCATCGTGACAACGACCTCCGAGGAGGAATCATGCGCTGGATCCCTGCCGCAATCGCATTCCTGGCGCGGGCCTGCATGCTCGGGGCACCCGCTCTCGTCGCCGCTGCATGGTGCTGCGATGCGGCGCTCGCACAGGATTATCCGAACCGTCCGGTGAAGATCATCGTTCCCTTCGCCGCTGGGGGGCCCGCCGACGTCTACGCGCGCTTTCTGGGGCAGCGTTTGCAGGAAGCGCTGGGGCAGCCGTTCGTCGTCGACGATCGCCCGGGCGGGGGCTCGGTGGTCGGAACGGATGCGGCTGCGAAGAGCGCACCCGACGGTTACACGCTGCTGCTGATGTCGAACACGCACACGGTCAACGAATCGCTGATGCCGAGCAAGCCGTTCGCGCTTACACGCGACTTCGTGCCGGTCGCGCCGATCAATTACTCGGACCTCGTGATGGTCGTGCACCCGAGCGTCGCGGCGAAGAGTGTCGCGGAGTTTATCGCGCTCGCCAAGGCGCAGCCGGGCAAGCTCAACTACGCCTCTTCGGGACCGGGAACCCCGTACCACATGGCCGGCGAATTGTTCAAGGCGATGGCCGGCGTGGACATCGTGCACGTTCCCTACCGCGGCAGCTCGGGCGCGCGCACCGACATCATCGGCGGCCAGGTGCAGATGATGTTCGACGCCGTGACGACGATGAGCGAGCACGTCAAGGCCGGCCAGGTACGCGCGCTCGGCATGAGCGGCAAGACACGCTCCACGGTGCTTCCCGATGTACCAACCGTGGCGGAGACCGTGCCGGGCTACGAAGCGACGATCTGGATCGGCTTGATCGCGCCCAAGGGCACGCCGCCGGCGATCGTCAGCCGCTTGAACGCGGAGATCACCAAAATCGTCAGCCGGCCCGAAGTGCGCCGCGACTGGGCCGCGCAGGGCGCGGTCGCGATGACCATGACGCCCGACGAGTTCGGCAAATACATCGCCGACGACATCGTGAAGTGGGAGCGCATCGTCAAAATCTCCGGCGCCAAGCCGGATCAGTGACCGAACCGCCGGAAGGATTTGGTGCTGCGGGAGCTCCACCTGCTCTCGGCCGGCGCGGCGCAGAGCGTGGCGGCCGCGCTCATTCCGGCGTTCCGCGCCGCCGCCGGCGCCGAGGTGCACGCGACCTTCCGGCCCGTGGGCGCGCTCAAGGAAATGCTCCTCGCGGCAAAGGCCTGCGATGTACTCGTCTCGACCGTGGCGATACTCGACGACCTCGCCCGCGACGGGCGCGTCGTCGCCGCCAGCATCCGACCGCTGGGCCGCGTGCAAACCGGAATCGCCGTGCGGTCGGGCGAGCCCGTGCCCGCGATCGGCAACCGCGCACTGCTGCGCGCAAGCCTCGCCGCGGCGACGGGCGTTTATCTGCCCGATCCCGAGCGAGCGACGGCCGGCATCCACTTCATCAGGCTGCTGCGCGAGCTCGGCTTGCACGACGACCTCGCGCCGCGGCTGCACGCGTATCCCAATGGCGCGAGCGCGATGCAGGCGCTCGCGAAGTCTCGCGGGAGCGGCCTGATCGGCTGTACGCAGGTCACGGAGATCAACGCGACGCCGGGCGTGACGCTCGTCGGCACGCTGCCCGCGCCGTTCGAGCTGGCAACGCCTTATGCAGTCGCCGTGTGCAGCTCCGCGGGCCAGCCGGAACTCGCGCAGCGATTCGTGCAAATGCTCGCCGGGCCGGATGCGCTGGAGTTGCGCAGCCAGGCGGGGTTCGAGCGATAGGTGCGAATTCATGTAGCACGCTTGGGCAATACGAAGCGCTGCGGCCGAATGAATTCGGCCCTACGAAATTCCGCCCTACGAAATCAGGGAACGCGTGTACTATGACGTTGGCATGAATTCGCCGCATTCTATCGCCCCGCTCATCGCGCTCGCGCTGGCGCTTGTCGCGACCGCGGCGACGGCAAGTTTTCACACTTTCGTTATCGAGTCGATCTACTCCAACGCCGACGGTACCGTGCAGTATGTCGTGCTGCGCGAATCATCGGGCACCCCGGGGAAGAATCTCTGGGCCGGACAGACGTTCACCAGCACGCGCGCCGGGATCACCAAGACCTTCACCTTTCCTTCCAATCTCCCGAGCAACCAGACGTCGAGCAAGCGGGCGTTGATCGCTACCCAGGGCTTCGCTTCCCTGGGATTGGTCGCGCCCGATTATGTTGTCCCGAACGAGTTCTTGGCCACCGACGGCGGGACGCTCAACTACGCCGGCGTCGATCAAGTTACTTACGCGTCGCTTCCGACCGACGGCGTCGATGCGATCACCCGAACCGGCACGGCCATGCCCAACGTCGCGACTAATTTCGCGGGCGCGGCGGCGGTGATTCCGCCGCTGCCCGACGTCTCGGTCGAGTACTACAACGCGAGCCTCGATCACTACTTCATCAGCGATCTGCAGCCCGACATCGACGCGCTGGACACCGGCCGGTTTCCGGGCTGGGCGCGCACCGGGAAGTCGTTCAAGGTGTTCGCGAGCCAGGCGAGCGGCGGCCCCGGCGTCAATCCGGTATGCCGGTTCTACATTCCGCCCGCGCACGGAAACTCGCACTTCTTCTCGGCGTCGCCGGTCGAATGCGCGCAGCTGCAGCAAAAGATGCTGACCGATCCGAACTATAGCGGCTACGTTTTCGAAACGCCGAACGCGTTCTACATCGCGCTGCCCGATACGACGACCGGCGCGTGCCCGAGCGCGACGATCCCCGTCTACCGGCTATGGAACCAGCGCGCCGATTCGAATCACCGCTACACGACCGATCTCGCGATCAAGGCGCAGATGCAGGCGCAAGGCTACGTCGCCGAAGGCTACGGACCCAATGCAGTGATCATGTGCGCGCCCACGCCTGGCACCGCCACCGTGAAATTTCTCTCGGTCTCCGGCGCTCCCAACGGCGTGCTGGTGAGCGATGGCTCGAGCACCGCGACCGCCAACTATCAGGGGTACGCGACGCCGGTCGACAATGTCAATGTCGGAGCGCGATCGGGCACGGGCGAAGCGGTTGCCTTCAGCGCGCACCGGCCAGTAGCGGTTCAATCCGTCGCCTGGGTCACGGGAGGCGGCGATCAAACGGTCGACGTGCCTTTCGCCGGCGAACTCGACACGCCCGTGACGATCTGGGTGGTCGCTGGTCCCTACTCAACGACGCAGGCGACTGCGCTGACGCTGTGGCAGACGGCGCAGCAGATCTACTGGGACGAACGCGTCGGCGTGCAGCTGTCGCTCGAGGTCGTCAACGCGACGGCCAACCCCAAGGCGCCGACTTGGTCGGCATTCACCTGCGGCACGAACAACGCGAACGTGGCGGCGATCCAGAGCGACATCGGCGCGCGAGCGGGGCGCATGAACGTGTATCTGGTCAACCTTGTCGACGGCTCGACTTCGCGTGGCAACGCCTGCAGCATCGGCGGCGGCTTCGTGGCGATCGCGTCGGGTTCGGGCGCCGATCTGCTCGCCCATGAGCTGGGGCACGACCTCGGGCTGGAGCACATCGACGATCTCATCGCCACCTTCGACACCACCAACGTCATGCATTCGGCGAGCAACGTACGGCAGTCCCTCACCGAGGGCCAAACGTTCCGCGCGCACCTCCGGCCGAACTCGGCGATCAACGCGGTGTACGGCCTGCGTCCGGGACTGACGACACGCGCCTGCGATCGCGATACGATGCTCCTCGGCTGTCCCTCGATCGCGAAGCGGATCTGGGCCGATGGCAGCTACCCACCCAACTGAGCTCCGAACCGAGGCAATGACGACGCATCCGATCGCCCATTGGTTGTTTGCAGCTCTGCTGGCGTTGATGAGCGCCGGCGTTGAGGCGCAGACCCGCTTCGGCCTGTCGCCCGAGGCGTATGCGATATTCAACCGCTGGATGCTGGCGAGCTGCATCGGCGGCGACGAAGCCGCACTCAAGGACGACCTGAAGCGCTATCCGCAAGCGCTCGCGCGCGCATTTGAGCGAGCGATCACGGCGGGTCCGTCGGCGCCGGAACTGCGCGCCGTACGTGCTGCGGCGGAGGCGCGTTACGACAGCCGCGCAAAGTTTCCGCTCGAGCAATTCCGGATCGTGGGTGTCGAGAGCGAAGAACTGGCCCGCTTCAGCCGGGTCTCGCGCCGGCAATACGTCGACGATCAGCTGCGACGCTTTGCCACCGGCTATCGCTCGAACGCGGTCGCCGGGCTCGCCATCGTCGGCGGCGCCCGAGCGCGAGCGCTGCTCGCGCGCATCGCGGGGAATAACCGCGATCCGCTCGCGCCTGCCGCACGCGAAGCGTTAAAGCAACAGTAGCCGGGGCTGAGCGTGCGCGCTCGTCGCCCCGGCCCCGGACTCGGGCACTCCGGGGCAGGCTGCGGCTGGGCCCAAGTTCAGTGTTGCGAGGACGTATCAACTTGGATCCCGGGCCTCGCTTGCGCTCGCCCGGGATGACGCAACTCCATGGATCGCGTTACGCCTGCAGCCCGATATCGAAGGTTGCCGCGTAACCCTGGCCGTCCGGTTCCGCCGCGAGGAGAAGCTGCCGACCGCCGCCGCGAAAGAGGCCGTCATCGGCATTGCGCATCCACCGCCGCCGCTGATTCGCGTAAGGCTCGACTGCATAGACGCGCTCGGTCAGCGCCTCGTCGAAATACAGCTGTGAGGTGAAGGCAGAACTCCGCGCCGCTGCCGGACCGGTGCGGATCTTGAAGTGCACGTGCACGGCCCTCCCGCCGTACCAACCCGGATAGATGGTCAGGAACTGCGCGTTCCCCGCCGCATCGGTGACCTGGTAGCCGCGCAGGAACTGCTGGCCGTTGGTCGAGGATCCGCGCACGTCGGAGTAGCGGCCGGTCGCATCGCAATGCCAGACGTCGACTTGCGCGCCCGCAAGCGGGCTGCATCCCGCAGTGGAGAGGCGCGAGACACTGAACGTCAGGCGCAGCGGCACGCCGGGTCGCACCTCGCCGCTGCGCGGATCGGACCGGATATCGGAGCGATTGAGTGCTTCCTCGACAAAAAACGGGCCTTCGGTCTGCTGCGGCCGAGCCACGCAGGAGGGCCGCGGACCCGCCGTCGTCGGCGCCTGGCCGCGGCCCGGCGCTGCGCCGGCCAATAGAGCTACGCCCGATGCGCCGATCAATGCAAGCGCTTCGCGTCGGGTGAGCAGACGCCCGAGAGGGAGATCGTCGTCAATGCGGGTCGATGCCATGGAATGAGCGGACCGTAAACAAACCTACGACATCATCCGCGGGACCCGGTTCCGGCGCAACCGGAGCCGAATGATGGCAAAATCGCATCCATGAGCTCGCGAGATATCACGCTGCAACTCGCAAGCCGCGGCGACGCGGAAGCGATGGCTTCCTTGTCGCGCGATCTGATCGAAGCCGGTCTCGGCTGGCAGTATCGAGCCGAGCGCATCCGCGTGCTCATGAACGAGCCCGACACGGCGACGCTGGTTGCCCGCGACGGCCATCGAGTCATCGGTTTCGCCATCATGACTTTTCACGACGAGCGCGCGCATCTCGTGCTCATGGCGGTGCGGCCGTCGGAGCAGCGACGCGGCATCGCGCGGCGCATGGTGGTCTGGCTCCTCGAATCGGCGATGACGGCCGGGATCGCGTCGATCCATCTCGAGCTGCGCGCTCGAAATGAAGCGGCGTACGCTTTCTATCGGGCGCTGGGCTTCGCGGAAACGCTGCGCCTACCCGGCTACTACCTCGGCCGCGAGATGGCGATTCGCATGATGCGGTTGTTGCGCGCGCCCAATGCAGTCGTTCCAGCCTGGCGTCCACCGACGCGGGACAGGCGCTAGCAACGCGCTTCCGGTTCGGCGGTCGAACACGGTCGGAGCGCTGGACGTCGGCGTGCGGCGCGCTTGCCGGATTCACATCGCGACGGGCGAGTCCTCGTCGACGCACGACAGCGGCCGGGCGACGTCTTCGAGCGCGCGCCGTTCGGCCGCAATACCCAGCCACAGCTCCGCACCCGCGGCGAAAAGCATCAGCGCCGCGCCGGCGGCGTAACCCCATCCGATCGCGTTCGGATCGCCGGTACCGATGAGGCTGCCGAAGAGCCACGGCGCACCGATGCCGCCGAGCGCGGTGCCCAGCGCGTAGAACAGCGCGATCGCGAGCGCGCGGACTTCGAGCGGGAAACTCTCGCTCACCGTGAGATACGCCGAGCTTGCCGCGGCGGAGGCGAAGAAGAACACGACCGTCCACGCCAGCGTTTGCGTGGCCGCGGTCAACGCGCTGTTCACGAACAACAACGCCGTGCCGCCGAGCAGGAGTCCCGAGAGCGCGTACGTCAAAGCGATCATCGGCTTGCGCCCCCAGGTATCGAACAGGCGTCCCAGCAGCAGCGGCCCGAAGAAGTTGGAGAGCGCGAACGGCACGAGATAGAGGCCGACCTTCTCCGGCGGGACGTCGAAGAAGCGCCCGAGCACCATTGCATAAGTGAAGAAGATCGCGTTGTAGAAGAACGCCTGCGCGGCCATGAGAATCAATCCCAGTGCAGCGCGGCGCGGATAGCGGCGGAAAAGGCTCACGCCGAGATCGACAAAGCCGATCGCCTTCGCGCGCACGGAAAATCGCAGCCGGCAGGGTGCTTCGCGCGGGATCGCACTTCCGCGAACATTGCGTTCGATCGCCGCGACTATCGCCTCGGCTTCCTGCGGCCGGCCGTGAACCAGCAGCCAGCGCGGACTCTCCGGCAGCACCCGGCGGACGAACAGGATACCGAGGCCGAGCGCGGCGCCGATGCCGAACGCGAGCCGCCACCCGATGTCGGGCGGGAAGCGACCCGGCTCGAGCAGCACGGTCGTCCCGAGCGCACCGGCGAGCGCGCCCAGCCAGAAGCTGCCATTGATCGCGAGATCGGTACGGCCGCGGTAATGCACCGGGATCAATTCCTGGAGCGCAGAGTTGATCGCGGTGTATTCGCCTCCGATGCCGGCGCCGGTCAGGAAGCGGAACAGCGCGAAGACCGCGAAATCCTGCGCCAGCGCGCTGGCGGCGGTGGCGGCGATGTAGACGCCCAGCGTGACGAAGAACAGCCGCTTGCGCCCGAAGCGATCGGTGAGCCAGCCGAAGAAGAATGCGCCCAGCACCGCGCCGGCGAGATATGCGCTCGCCGTCGCGCCGATCTCGGCGTCGGTAAGCTGCAGCACGGGACTCGCTTTCAATGCGCCCGAGACCGCACCGGCGAGCGTCACCTCGAGCCCGTCGAGCATCCAGGTGATGCCGAGCGCGGCCACCGCGAGCGAGTGGAAGCGCCCCCACGGCAGGCGATCCAGTCGCGCCGGAACGTCGGATTCGAAGACCGTTACAGCGTTCCCATGTGTTGAGCCATCCTCTCGCGCGTCCGCGCGTCGGGCAGGCGGCCGTAGAGCGCGCTCATGTTCTCGGTCATGTGCGCGGTCTGCCGCGTCGCGGGGATCGCGCAGGTCACGGCGGGATGCGAGACGATGAACTTGAGGAAGAACTGCGCCCAGTTGTCGCAATCGATCTCGCGCGCCCAGACTGGCAGCGGCTGGCCGCGCACGACTGGAAACAGGCGCCCGCCGTCGAAGGGCCGGTTGATCACGACCGCGCAGCCCCGCTCTGCGGCGAGCGGCAGCAGCCGTTCTTCGACGCGTCGGTCGGCGAAGTTGTACGTGAACTGCACGAAGTCGAAGCGTTCGCGCTTGAGCGCGCGTTCCATCTCCTCGTGCTTCGCGCCTTCCGAGGTCGTGATGCCGATGTAGCGCACGCGGCCCGCGGCCTTCATCGCCTTCAGCGTCGGAAGATGCGTTTCCCAGTCGAGCAGGTTGTGGATGTGCAGCAAGTCGAGCTTGGGCACGCCCCAGAGCCGCAATGAGCGCTCGAACTGCATCTGTCCGAGCGCCTTGCCGACGGTCCAGATCTTGGTCGCGGAAAAAAGCCGCGAGTGCGACGTATGCTTGAGCATCTCGCCGATGATCGTTTCCGAATAGCCGTACATCGGCGAGGAATCGATCATCGCCCCGCCGCGCTCGAAGAACGTGCGCAGGACCGGCACGAGCGACGCCGCGGCCGTCGCGTCGGGTGGAACGTTGAACGTGATCCAGCTCCCGACGCCGATCGCGGGCAGCGCCTCGCCGGTCGCGGGAATGGGACGCATGATCGGAGCGCGTCCCTGCGCGCTAGCGAGATCGGACCAGAACGGAGCCGTCGCGGCCGCAGCGACTGCGGCGAGCAGGCGGCGGCGAAGAGGCGAGGCCGGGCGGGTGTTCATCGCGCAATTTTGACAGTCGGTCGGAGCCAGGCAATCCCGCCACGTAATAAAAATCCCGGACCGTTTGCGATCCGGGACGAAGACAACTCGATGCCGCTTATCCGCCGATATGTACCTGGTAGAGCGCGCCGGTCGATAGCCTGCACGTGCCCGTACCCTGATACGGCGTCGTCATGAGATAGGCGCAGTTCATGAATGTGCCGCGCGAGCCGTAGGCGTTGGCCACGCCGCGCGGCTCGTCTCCGGGTACGCGAGTCGCTTCGCCGGACATGAGCTCGCCTCGATATTCGAGCTGAAACACGCCTTTGCCGGTCATCAGGTTTGTCACCGTGCCCGAGAGCATGCCGGTCTGCGCGGCCAGGTCGTTGGACGGATAGAGCCGCGCGTGCATCGTCGCAGGGAACTGCGTGCTCGGCGGCGCGGAAGCGGGCGCCGGCGCGGCGTAGACCGGCGCGGGCGCGACGACGGCGGGCACCGCAGCCGCCGGATAGACGGCCATCCCGTCGGAACCAATAGGAACGACATAACAACCGCTGAGGCTGACGGCGGCCAGCGCACCGGCAACCAGACCACGCCTCGAAGGGCTCGACATGGAGTGCTCCAGAGAGCGGGCACATGCCCGCGGGACGCACTCTCCATGTCGCCGCGCCCGGGGTCCACCACCACTCAGAAAGTGTCACGGCGCGATACCCGAAGTCGCAGGAGGCGCTACGAGCGCCGCTTCTTCGCCTTCGTCTCCGCCGCCAGTCCCGGCTGCAACAGCTGTCCCGCCGGCACCGGCGATCGGTCCACGCGCCGCAATGCACGAAAGGCCCGCGGTTCCCACGGACGCGTCGCCAGCAGCACGCTCGTGCCGTGGCGTTGACCGAGGGGAAGCACCCGATCGTCGCGATGCATCTCGGCGAAATCCTCCGCGAGCTTGCGCAATCGCGCGACCAGCTCCGCAGTCGACTTGGTCGACAGCATCCCGTTCAGGAACAGGAGCAGCTCGTCGGAGCGACGGAAGCTGCTGCTCAGATACTCCGCCTCCACGCGCGAGCGGAAATAACGCTGAAACGGCCCATTGGGGAGCCACGTCAACGTGCGGCCGATCAGCGGCCGGATACGGTTGTCGGGCGCGAGCTCGATGATTCTGATCTTGTCCAGACGCGCGAGATAACCGATGCACTCGACGCGATCGATCGTGTAGGTATCGACGATCTGGTCGAGCGTCCAGTTGCCCACCGCGCAAAGCGCGATCAGGCAAAGCTTCGGATCGGAAATGATCTCCTGCTCCTGCGCGGCGGTGAGATGCGTCGCGCTCGGCTGTTCCTCGGACAGCGCGCGCGCCAGCTCGGCCAGGTCGATGCCGACGACGCGGCACACATCGTCGAGCCGTTGCAACGTGAAATCCTGGCGCGAGAACATGCGCTTGACGCTGGCTTCGCTCAAGTGCAACTGAGTGGCGACCTGCGCGTAGGTCACGCCGTGGGCCTTGAGGCGGCGCTTGAGCAGTTCGACGAGGTTCGAAGCGTTCATGCTTCAAAGGGCGAGCACCCGGTTATCACATCGCCCCGGCCTCGAGCTTCACGTCCGCCGACCGCCATGCGCGCTCGAAGCGCTTGCTCACCGCCGCGGCTTCGCCATTGCGCTTCTGTGCGAGGAGCGCCGCGCGCAGTCCGAACAAGGCTCGGCCGCTCTCCGGATGCAGCTTGAGCTCGTCGCGGTAGACCTGCTCGGCGGCGGGGTAATCGCAGTCGCGCAAAAGAGCCACACCGAGCGCATCGCGCGACGGAAGATACCAGCCGGGCGGTTCGTCATAAGCAAGCGCATCCTCCGCGGCGACGGCGAGCCGGAGATTGGCGATGGCGCCGGCATTGTCGCCTGCCATGAGCGCCAGCCGGCCGTCGAGATATGGGCGTGCCACCGCCAGCACTCCGGCCGCATCGTTGTTGCCGTATTCCGCCGTTTTGGGAACGGCGTTCGCCGCCTCGAAGAATTTCGACCGTTCGGCCTGCGCGTCCTCGGCCTGACCTTTGCCGGCGAAAGCGAGCGTGCGCGCGAAGTGCCACAGCGCGCCGGTGAGCGCCGCCTCGAATGCGGGCTCCGGCAGCGCGAGAATGTCGTCCCAGCGCCCGAATTCGACGAGCAGCAGCGCCGTCGTGAACAAGAAGCCGTCGACTGGCGGGACCTCGCGAACGCGCGGCGCCTCGAACGTGTAGAGCTTGTTCGCCGCCGCGAGCGCCTCGCGCGAATTGCCTGCGAACGCATTGGCGATCGCGAGAAAGTGCAGGTTGTGGCCGTAGTAGCCGATCATGTAGAACGTGTCCGCACCGGACTTGGCCGTTCGCTCGTCGGCGCGCACGGCGGCGACGTTGGCGCGCGCGGCCTCGAGATACTTGCCGGTGCGCATGTAGGTGTGCGCAGGCATGTGCACGAGATGCCCCGCGGACGGGGCGAGAGTCTTCAGCCGCTTCGCGGATGGAAGCGCCTTTTCCGGATGCGGAGAGGCTTCGACCGCGTGAATGTAGTAGTGGTTGGCGCCGATGTGCCGCGGGGAGCGCGCCAGGACGCGTTCGAGCACGGCGACGATCTCCTCAGTGCCCTCGTTGGGCGTGCCGTCGGCCGCCCAGAATTTCCACGGGTGCAGGTCCATCAGACTCTCGGCGTACAGCACCGCCGCGTCGTTGTCCTGCGGATAGCGCCGGACGAGATCCTTCATCGCGTCTTTGTAGGCGAGCTGCAGCGGCTCGACATCGGCTTCGGCATTTGCGCTGTAGCGTTTGGAAAGCGCGTCGATGTATGCGCGTTCCGCCGGCGAGGCTTTCGGTTGCAGTGTGAGCGCTTTCTGCAGCGCCTCGTATGCGGCCTTATGAGCCTTCGCATCCATCGGGCGGTTGATGTTGGGACCGAGCGAGAGCGCAATGCCCCAATGCGCCATCGCCAGATTCGGATCGAGCTCCGCCGCGTGCGCGAAGGACTGGATCGCCGCTTCATGGTTGAACGCGAAGACGAGCTTGAGGCCCTGGTCGAAGTACGCCTGGGCCTGCCGATCGCGCGTGGACACCGGGTGGTGCAGAGAGCCCAGGCCCGGGTCGAGCGCGACGGTCGAAATCGGCGCGACGCCGGGCGCCGCGTCGTGAGCCCATGCTTGGGCGGCGAAGAGAGCGAGCAATGCGAGACAGGGAAAATACATGCAAGCGATCTTTTTCATCGGACTGTGCGCGGGGCGCATCGGGCTGTACCCGGGCTACGCTTCAACCTTTGTATCGGGCTCGCATCGACAGGCGAGAGATTTTACCCGACTTGATTTATGCTGGCGTGACCCCGACCTCCATCGTGCCATGTCGGAAATGCTTGCCCTTCTCGCTGCGGCTTTTGGCGTGTGGTTCGTCTTCGACGCGCTGCGCGCCCGCGAAACCGCGGTCCGCATTGCGCGTGAAGCGTGCAAGGAACATGGCTTGCAGCTCCTCGATGACACGGTACACGGAGCGCGCCTGGGCGTTGCCCGCGACACCGAAGGCCTCGCGCGCCTGCGCCGAACCTTCGTGTTCGAATTTTCCGAGGACGGCTTCAACCGCCGAACCGGCTGCCTGGTGATGCTGGGCAGTGAGGTGCAATCGTTGCAGCTCGAGCCGTACCGCCTGGCGTAGAGCGCACAAAGCAAGCCCGGGTTGAGCGCGATGCGCCAAACCCGGGCTGCTGTATCGAAAATTCAACGAGCGGGATCGTCAGAGCACTGAGAATCCTGGGCTATTTCTGACGTTCTTCCTGGTGCTCGCCGCGTCCGCCGCCGCGCCCCTGCCGTTCACCGCCTTGCGGACGTTCACCGCTCTGCGGAGCGCCCTGCGAGCGTGCTACCGCCGGAGGAGGCCCGCCGGCACCCGGAGGCGGTCCGCCGCGCTCTACCCGCGGTTCTCGGTTGCCGCCAGACGGACCGGCGTTGAAGGCAGGCCCTTGTGGTGCGCGCTCGATGCGGGCTTCACGGTTGCCTCGCGGCGCGCTCTCGGGTCCTTGCGGCCCGCGTTCGACCCGCGCTTCGCGATTGCTGCGCGGCGGTCCGGCGTTGAATCGTTCGGGCCCCTGAGGGGCACCGCGCTCGATCCGCGCTTCTCTGTTCGGGCCGGCGTTGAGACGCTCGGCACCTTGCGGTCCGCGCTCGACACGCGCTTCTCTATTCGGGCCAGCGTTGAACCGTTCGGCACCTTGCGGCGCGCCGCGTTCGATCCGCGCTTCTCTACGACCGCCGCTTCGGAGCGCGGCTGCATCCGTTGCCGGCCGCGTCGTCGCGGTAAGGCTCGGGACGCCGTGATTCACCGACGCGAATTGTGTACGCTCCAGGCTCGCGGCGCGCTCATGGCGTTGCTGGACCGCGATCTCGCCCATGCGCCTTTCATTGCGCGCCAGGCGGTCCTGCGCCGTGGGCGTCGCGGTAACGCCTCCAGGGCCGTTGAAGCTCACTCGCGGAGCGCTGGTATTGACGGTGACGTTCTGCACATAGACATTTCGGATATAGGTGGTGTTGACGTTGTTGCACGCGCGGTTGTAGTAGAAACCGCCGCGGTCCCAGTAGCCGCCGACGTAGCCGACGCCGAAGTAGCCGAAGCCGTAGTTGATCCCGCCGTAGAAGCCGACTCGCGGACCCCAATAACCCGGATACCAGATGTAGTACGCCCCGTCCCAGCCCCAGTAGCCCGGCGTCCATAGTGCCCCGACATAGGGCGCGAGAACCCAGGTACCGGGAACCCAGTAATAACCGTCAGGGCCCCAGGCCCAGTAGCCCGGCACCCAGATGTAACCCGGACCGGGGATCAATGGTTGCTCATATACGGGAATGAGCGGTGGTGCGAGCGTCACCGATACGGCGACGAAAGCCGACGAAGAGCTGGAAGCACCCAACAGCATCGCGGCAAGCACGAGGGCAAATGACCCTCGGCGCAAAGCGGTCAAAGTCTTCATGGATTTGGTCTCCTTGAACACATGAGACCACTAACGCGCGCAGGAATTGCGCGTTGACCGTGGACCCGCGGCACTGCATTGCAGCATGGACGCGGTCACGGATATCTGGCGCGGCCCGTCAAAAACTCGCGCGAGATTCCTGTTTGTCCTACGAATATCGGTCAGGGCCTCCCCGCATACGCCTCGTCAAACGCGCGCTCGAGCCTCTTGTTCGTGCCGCGGATGCGATCGACGACCGCCTTCGCCCAATCGAAATACTCGCGCCGCCGCTGCAGCGGCCAGTCGTGCGGCGGGTTGGCTGCGATATCACGCACGTTGGAAATCTTGTCGGCGAGCTTCACCAGCCGCGCCCGGCGCGAGAGATGCTCGGCATGTTCGATCTGCAGTCGCTTGCGATCGGCCTTGGACAGCGTCTTGTCGTCGGAAACTTCGCGCACGACGCCGGCGATCGTTTTGCCGAAGCGCTCGCGCAATTCCTCGTAGGTCGTTTCGGTGTCCTCGATCGTGTCGTGCAGGATCGCCGCCGCGAGCACCTTGGCATTGCTGATGCCCGCCTCGCTCGACAACACATGCGCGAGCGCGATCGGATGGTTGATGTAAGGCGAGGCTTCCGGATCCTTGCGCCGTTGGCGCCGGTGCTTGTAAGCGGCGAAGGCGATGGCGTCGACCAGTAGGCGGGTGCTGCCGGGGTTCATGGAGCCATAGATGGGGGCCGGGCCGGCATTTCCCCATGTGTCCTGCTTAGGGAACCTCTGAATAAGTCCCGCGTGGCCGCGACGGGGGCTTTCCGGGATGAAATGCGCGAAGCGACGCGATGCCCATGGCAGGCTCCCATGGGCGAGCGGCGCGACAAAGCAGATCGCCCGGAAAGCCCCGTCCCTTCGGGTTTCAGCGCAATGGCCTCACCTGCGTTGTTGCGCGGCTTGCGAATAGTACGAACTATTCGCTGCGCCGCGACGCCTAGCATCTGAGGCCATTGCGCCAGAAACGCGGCTCATGTGGGACTTGTTCAGAGGTTCCTTAAAGCCGCTGCAGCACGACGCGCGCGTGCTCGTCGTGCATCGTCTTCACCAGCAGCTTGAGCAATGCGTGCACGGCGCGAATCGCGGGCGTCGGCGTGCCGGTCAGCGCGCCCAGCTCGATCACCGAACCGATCAGTGCGTCGACTTCGACCGCGCGCCCCGCTTCCACGTCCTGCAAGGTCGACGTCTTGTGCTTGCCGATTTTCGCGGCGCCCTCGATGCGCTTGTCCAACGGCACGCGGAAGGTCACTCCCAGCTTCTCGGCCACCGCCTGCGCCTCGCGCATCATGTCGGCGGCAAGCTCGCGCGTTACGCTCTCCTGGCAGATGTCGACGAGCGTCGCGTGGGTGAGCGCGCTGATCGGATTGAAGCTCATGTTGCCCCATAGCTTGAGCCAGATTTCCGAGCGAATGTCGATGAGAATCGGCGATTTGAGGCCCGCCGCGATGAGCGCATCCGACACGGTCTTGATCCGCTCGCTCTCCGTTCCGTCGAGCTCGCCCACCGGAAAGCGATCGCCTTCGAGGTGCTTCACCACGCCTGGGGCGACGATCTCGCCGGCGGGATAGACGACACAGCCGATCAGACGCCGCGATTCGATGTTTTGCTCGATCACGCCGTCCGGATCGGCGGTCTTCAGCCTATAGCCGGCGTGGGGCCCGGAGAAGTTCTGGAAATACCACCACGGCAGACCATTCTGGATCGTCACGACCATGGTGTCGTCGCCGAACAACGCGCGCATCTGCGGCGCCACC
>DASXQW010000137.1:0-3566 GCA_036506975.1 Casimicrobiaceae bacterium
CGCCTTGGTTCGTTCGGCGCTGTCACGCATGTCGAAGTTCCAGAACGGACCGCCAATGTCGACCACGGTCGTGACGCCGCTCGCGAGCCAAACCTTGAACGTCGCCGGCAACCGTGCCTTGTTGCGCTCGACTTCCTTGGCATAGGGCATCCAGGCATTGAAATCGGCCGCGTCTGGCCGGGTGTATAGATTGCCCGACTGAAAGAAGTGCACGTGCGCGTCGACGAGGCCGGGTGCCACCCATTTGCCACGGCCGTCGATGATCGTCGACCCGGCGGGAACGGCGATCGTGCCGCTTGGCCCAACGGCGTCGATGCGATTGCCGGTGATGACGATCGTGCTGTTCGGCGCCAACGCCTTCGCGCCGTCTCGCTCGGGATGGACGAGGGTGGCGCCGACGATAGCGATGGAGGGTTCGGCAGGCTTGCGCTCTTCGGCGGCGCAGCCGGCAAGCGCAACGGACCCGCCGCAAAGCACCAGCATCCATGCGCTGCAGATCGCGAGTCTTGCAACCAGGTTCGGCATTACGTTCGCGCGTCCCTAGATCGCACGCGGCTTCACGACCTTGGCGAGTTCCTCGTAGAGGCTAGGAGCCTGTCTGGCTTGCCAGCCAGAGTCGATGTTAGCTTGCCGTTCTCGATAAGCCAATCACGACCAGGCAGTCAGCTAACCGCAGGCTCACCGATCGACGAACCGGGACGCGAACCGCTCATTCGATCCGCCGTGACCATTCCCGCGCTTCTGTACATGCTTGGACGATGGGCGCTTGGTCGAAGTTGTCTTGCCTCGGCCGCTCCTCGATTGCTCGCCGCCGTTCCCGCGACCCATACCTTGGCGCTGACCTTGCCCTTGCCCGCGGTCGCGTTGGGCGAACATCTTCTGTGGGATTTCGTTGGGGTCGGGCTCGAAGCCGGGGACGACTTCGCGCCGGATTGTGCGCTTGATCAGGCGCTCGATATCGCGCAGGAAGGCATGCTCGTCGACGCACATCAATGAGATCGCCTCGCCGTCCGCGCCCGCGCGTCCGGTGCGACCGATGCGATGCACGTAGTCGTGAGGGACGTTGGGCAGGTCGTAATTGACGACGTGCGGCAGCTCGTCGATGTCGATGCCGCGCGCCGCAATGTCGGTGGCTACCATCACTTCAACCGTGCCCTGCTTGAAATCGGCGAGCGCCTTCGTGCGTTGACCCTGGCTCTTGTTGCCGTGCATGGCTACCGCGCCGATGCCCTCGCCTTGAAGCGACCGGACGACTTTGTCGGCGCCGTGCTTGGTCCGCGTGAAGACGAGCACCTGTCGCCAGTCGTGATGACCGATCAGCCAGGCCAGCAGCCGGCTCTTCTGGTCGCGATTCACCGGATGCACGCGCTGCGAGATCGCGTCGACCGTGGAGTTGCGCGGCGCGACTTCGATCGTTTGCGGGCGGTTCAGCAACTTGTCGGCGAGGGCTTTGATCTCGTCGGAGAATGTGGCCGAGAACAGCAGGTTCTGCCGCGCCCTGGGCAAGAGGGCGAGGATGCGCTTGATGTCCGGGAGGAAGCCCATGTCGAGCATCCGGTCTGCCTCGTCGAGCACGAGGATTTCGACCCGCGACAGGTCCACGTTGCGTTGGCGTTGATGATCGAGCAGCCGACCCGGCGTCGCGACCAAGATATCGACGCCGCGTCTGAGTTGCGACGTCTGCGGCCCGAGTCCGACGCCGCCGAAGACCGCCGTCGACGTGAGCTTGAGATGCTTGCCGTAGGTCCGGACCGACATTTCGACCTGCGCGGCGAGCTCGCGTGTGGGCGTGACGATCAGCGCGCGCAACGGTTTGCGCGCCCCGGTCGCGTGGGACGTCGGCTGGTTCGATAGCCGCTGCAGCATGGGCAGGACGAAGCCGGCGGTCTTGCCGGTGCCCGTCTGCGCGCCGGCCAGCAAGTCGCCGCCGGCGAGCACGGCGGGAATCGCCTGCGCCTGGATGGGGGTAGGGACGGTGTATCCCTGGTCGGCCACCGCGCGCAACAGCGCGCCGGACAGCCCTAGTTTGGTAAAAGGCATGAATACTTTCGCATGGATGTCCAGCCATACGTCTCCCAGGGAGACGGCCAGTCACAGCCAAACGGAGGAAACTACGGGTCGGAATCGACTGCGGCAAGGGGACTGGAACAAGGGCCGCAGCGTGCATTATACACGACCGCGCGGCAGAATCGTCGAATGATCGATCCAGCCAGGCCCTTCACGCCGCAGGAATTGGAGCAACTCGCCGATCGCACGCTCGAGCACTACCGTGAGCATGCGGAGGACTTTCGGGAGGGCACGCGCAACCACGACGTCAGCCAGAACATCGCCGCGCTGCTGCAGCACATCGTCGGTCCACGTCCTTTTACGATTCTCGACCTCGGCTGCGGCCCCGGTCGCGATCTGGCGACACTCACGCAGCTCGGCCACCGCGCTATCGGGTTGGAGGGTGCAGCACCGTTCGTGGCGATGGCGCGCGCCGCGACAGGCTGCGAGGTATGGCAGCAGGACTTCCTTAAGCTCGACCTGCCCGACAATTATTTCGACGGCATCTTCGCGAACGCCGCGCTGTTTCATGTTCCCACGCAGGAGCTGCCGCGCGTACTGCGGGAACTGCGCGCCGCGCTCAAGCCCGAGGGCGTGCTGTTCAGCTCCAATCCGCGGGGCAACGACGAGGAAGGCTGGAATGGCGGTCGCTTCGGCGTCTACTATCGTCTCGAAACCTGGCGACGCTATGTGACCGCGGCGGGATTTGCCGAGGTCGAGCACTACTATCGGCCGCCGGGGTTGCCTCGCGCACAGCAGCCTTGGCTGGCGACGGTCTGGCGCAGAGCGGGTGACGCGCAGGACGCAAATAATGCGCCCTGATCGGGTTTCGACCTGGCAAGCAATGCCCGATCCAACTGAATCGCGTTTGATTCAATGACCGGGTCCGATCGACTGCACACGGCCATGCGGCGGCCGCGACGGTGAACCGCGCGGATTCGGCTGCGGCGACAGCGCCGCTGCGGGTTTCGGCAGCGGGCTGCGGCTTACGTCGTCGGCTTTGCCTTGCGACCGGGCGCTAGAGGCGGGACATAGCCTGACACGCGGCACTGCCACGCTTCAATTCTTTTGCCGTTTTCGAAGCGGATCAGATTGCACGTGATGATCGCCCCGGTAGCTGCCAAGCCGGTGAGCCGCTGGCGCACCGTTGCAAGCGGCATGTCCATCTCTTTGGCAATTTCCAGATCGAGCCGCTGACCGTATTTCTTCAAGCACTGCAGGATTTCAACCACTGCCCACACCCTCGAAAAAGACCGATATTCTAACAGAGCTGAGACAGCGCCGGTTCCTTATTTGCGTTCGGATCAGAGCAATAGATATTGACGGCCGCGGGCGCGCGGCGTGATAGTACAAATGGGTTGATCCTCCCTTCACGCTCAACCATGGTCGATTCGTCCATCCCGCCTCGCTACAGCGGCCCGCGCGCGCTGGCCGAGTCGCTGTCGGCGTTCGCGCGGGCGAGCGCGCCGGATGCGCGCTGGGACCGCGAAGGCCTGCGCGACGACGCCGAGTATCGCGAC
>DASXQW010000138.1:0-39295 GCA_036506975.1 Casimicrobiaceae bacterium
AGGCGCCCGCTGTTGACCAGACGCCGCCCGAACGCATGGCGCTTGGCGAGCATCAGCACGGCGTCGCGGAACGTGCGGCTAACTTTGCTCTTCGGCGTGATGAAATCGGTGCTGCGCGTCGAGTTGCGGATATTCTCGTCGGCGGCGGGTACGCGCTCGCTGTCATAGCTGTTGAGCAGCCCTTCGGGTGCCTGGCCCGACAGAACGAGCTCCAGCTTCCATCCCAGATTGTCGACGTCCTGGATGCCGCCGTTCGCGCCGCGAGCGCCGAACGGAGATACCAGGTGTGCCGCATCGCCGACGAACAGCGCGCGGCCGCGACGGAACGAATGCATGCGCCGGCACTGGAAGGTGTAGACGCTCGCCCATTCGATCTCGAACTGCACGTCCTCGCCGAGCATGGCGCGCAAGCGCGGCAGGATCCTCTCCGGCTTCTTTTCTTCTTCCGGGTCGGCGTCCCATCCCAACTGAAAATCGACGCGCCACACGTCGTCCGCCTGGCGATGCAGCAGCGCCGATTGGTTGCGATGAAACGGCGGATCGAACCAGAACCGGCGCTCCGCCGGAAACGTCGAGCTCATGTGGATGTCCACGATCAAGAACCGGTCGCGGAAGGCCTGGCCTTCGCTCTCCAGGCCCAACATGCCGCGGATGGGGCTGCGCGCACCATCCGCGACGATCAGCCAGTCGGCCTGCACCGTGTATTCGCCGTCAGGCGTCGATACCCGCACCGCGACGCGATCGGTCTGCGGTGTCACGCCCACGACTTTGTGCCGCCAGCGGAGCTCCGCGCCAGCGAGCTCATTGGCGCGCTCGACCAGGAACTGTTCGACGTAGTATTGCTGCAGATTGATGAACGCTGGCCGATGATGCTTCGGTTCAGGCAGCAGATCGAACTGA
Source organism: Casimicrobiaceae bacterium (assembly GCA_036506975.1). GTDB lineage: Bacteria > Pseudomonadota > Gammaproteobacteria > Burkholderiales > Casimicrobiaceae > PALSA-1003. Next base: position 901 of record DASXQW010000138.1, read on the forward strand.
TAGACCTGCTCGTCGCGAAAGAACACGCGGCCTACGTTCCAACTGACGCCCTTCTGCACGAGTCGATCGCCGCAGCCGAGCCGGTCGAGGATCTCGAGGGTGCGCTTCGACCAGCAGATCGCCCGCGATCCCACGCTCACCGTGTCGTCCTCGTCGAGCACCAGCACGTCGATGCCGCGCAGCGCGAGGTCGATCGCTGCCGTCAATCCCACCGGCCCCGCCCCGGCGACGATCACCGGCCAGCGGCGTGGCGAGCCGCCGAGCTCGGCCGGCTTGGTATACGGGTAGACAGGCTGCGTGTACGTCTTCACGGACGAGCTAGCCTTCCAACGCTTCCCACATCTCCTTGTCGCGCTGCGCGGTCCAGATACGCGGATCGCGGTATTGCGTCGCCTCGTCGTAAGCGCGCGTCACGTCGAACGGCAGGCAGTGATCGAAGATGACCCAGCTTCCGTACTTCGGCTTGAGGCGCTGGTAGGTTTCCTTGTACACGGCGCGCAGATCCTTGCCCGCGGCGGCTCCCTCCTTCACCGCGGCGAACATTTCGCTGACAAAAGCGCGCGTTCCGTCCAGGCCGGCTCGCACCGCCTCCGGCGTCTGCAGCGAGGCTCCGCGCCCAGGCACGAGCTTCCGCGGCGCCAGCGCGGCGACCGCGTCGAGCGTCGCGGGCCAATCGGTCAGATACGCGTCGCCCGTGTACGGCGTCGCGCCGTATTCGACCAGATCACCGGAGAACAGGATTTTTTCCTGCGGCAGCCAGACGACCGTGTCGCCCTTGGTGTGGCCGCGTCCAAGCTGCATCAGCTCGACCTGCAGCTTGCCGAGCCAGAGCGTCAGCCGTTTTTCGAACACCAGAGTCGGCCAGGTGAGGCCCGGCACCGACTCGACCGCCTGAAAAAGCCGCGGGAAGCGCTCGATCTCGCTCTTCATGTCGGCCTCGCCGCGCTCGACGATGAGATCGTAGGTGTCGCGGCTGGCGATAATGTGCTCGGGCTTGTACCCCGACGCGCCCAGCACGCGCACGGCGTGATAGTGCGACAGCACGACGTACTTGATCGGCTTGCGGGTGACCGTCCGGATGCGGCGGATCACGTCCTGCGCCATCACCGGCGTGGCCTGCGTGTCGATGACCATCAATGCGTCGTCGCCGATCACGATGCCGGTGTTCGGATCGCCCTCGGCCGTGTAGGCATAGGCGTGCTCGGAGAGCTTGTCGAAGCTGACCTTTTTCTCTTCCAGGTCGGCTTGTGAGGCAAATTTCTTGTCTGTCATGTTTCTCCTCGTTACGATGCCGTGGCCTAGGGTCAGAGACGACTTTCCTATGAAATCGGATCAAGTTGCGAAGGGGCGCGAGTAAAGTCGTCTCTGACCCTACTTCCGTTTGTCGACGACCCTCTTGGCCTTGCCGATCGAGCGCTCGATGCCGCCGCTTTGCACGACGCGCACTTCCGCGGTGATGCCGATCAAGCTCTTGACCAGATGCGCGAGCTGCGCGCCCGCTGCGTCGCCGTCCGCGCCCCCCGCGCCCGGCGCGCGCTCGACGAGAACCGTCAGCTCGTCGAGAACCGTCGGACGCGTGACTTCGAGCTGGTAGTGCGGCGCGAGTGCCGCGTGCTTGAGGATCAGCTCCTCGATCTGAGTCGGAAATACGTTGACGCCGCGGATGATCAGCATGTCGTCCGAGCGGCCGGTGATTTTCTCGATCCGCCGCATCGAGCGCGCGGTCGGCGGCAAGAGCCGTGTCAGATCGCGCGTGCGATAGCGAACGATCGGCAGCGCTTCCTTGGTCAGCGAGGTGAGCACGAGCTCGCCCTTCTCGCCGTCCGGCAGCGCCGCGCCGGTCTCGGGGTCGACGATCTCGGGATAGAAGTGGTCTTCCCACACCGTGAGGCCATCCTTGGTCTCGATACATTCCTGCGCGACGCCGGGACCGATCACCTCCGAGAGCCCGTAGATGTCGATCGCGTCGATGTCGAGCTTCTCCTCGATCGCCCGCCGCATCGTCGGCGTCCACGGCTCGGCGCCGAAAATGCCGATCTTGAGCGAGCAGGTCTTGGGATCGATGCGCTGCCGCTCCATCTCTTCGGCGATGGCGAGCATGTAGGACGGCGTCACCATGATGATGTCCGGCTTGAAATCGACGATCAGCTGCACCTGCCGCTCGGTCATGCCGCCCGACATCGGGATGACCGTGCAGCCGAGCTTCTCCGCGCCGTAGTGCGCACCCAAGCCGCCGGTGAACAGTCCATAACCGTACGCGACGTGGACGATGTCGCCCGCACGTCCGCCCGCGGCGCGGATCGAGCGCGCCATCACCGTCGCCCAGACATCGATGTCGTTTCGTGTGTAGCCGACTACAGTCGGCTTGCCCGTCGTGCCCGACGAAGCGTGAATGCGCACGACCTGCTCGCGCGGCACGGCGAACATGCCGAAGGGATAGTGATCGCGCAACTCCTTCTTGGTCGTGAACGGCAGCCGCGCCAGATCGGCAAGCGACTTCAAGTCGTTGGGGTGGAATCCGGCCGCTTCGAACACTGCGTGGTAATGCGGCACGTGGTCGTAAGCGTGCCGCAGCGTCCACTGCAGGCGCTTGAGCTGCAACGCCTGCAGCTCGTCGCGGCTCGCGGTCTCGATCGGCTCCAGCTCGCCGGGGGCGGGTTTGCGCGAAGTCATGCTTGCTCCCGCGCCTGCGGGTCGTCGAGCACGTGACCCTTGATGCGGTACGACTTGCCGCGAAAGTAAGCGACCGTCTCGCCACGCTGGTTCGTCACTTCGATGTCGTAGACGCCGGTGCGGCCGCTGACGCTGCGCTCGCGCGCCATCGCGGCCAGCACGTCGCCTTCGCGCGCCGGCGCGACGAAATCGATCGCGCAGCCCGACGCGACGGTTGTCAGATTGTAGCTGTTGCACGCGAACGCGAACGCGCTGTCCGCGAGCGTGAAGATGAAGCCGCCGTGGCAAATCGCGTGGCCGTTGAGCATGTCGGCGCGCACGGTCATGGTCAGCTCGGCATACCCCGGGCCGATCGCGGCGATCTGCATGCCCATCGCCTGCGACGCGCGGTCGCGCGCGTACATGCCCGCAGCGACGCGCTCGGCGAGCGACTGCGCTTCCTGCGGCGTCGCTGCGGGGTGGTGCTCGCCCATGACTCGAAGTGGATTTTTCCGCTAGCGTCCGGCGAATCGCGGCGCACGCTTGGCGGTGAAAGCGGCGACGCCTTCCCGATAATCGGCGCTCCGCCCGAGCTCGCGCTGCAGATCGCGTTCGAGGTCGAGTTGCGTTGCAAGGCTGTTCTCGGCGGAGGCGTAAAGCGCGCGCTTCGTCGCCGCGAGACCCGCGGTCGGCGCGCCGGCCAGGGTGCGCAGCAGTTTCTCGACGGTCTCGTGAAGCTCGGCGTCGTCGACGCACTGCCAGATGAGTCCCCATTCCGCGGCCTGCTCCGCGATGAGCCGCTCGCCCAGCATCGCGAGACCGATGGCGCGAGCGGTGCCGACCAGCCGCGGCAGAAAGTAAGTTCCACCGGAGTCGGGAATGAGCCCGATCTTGGAAAAGGCCTGGATGAAGCTCGCCGACTTGGCGGCGACGACGATGTCGCAGGCGAGCGCGATGTTCGCGCCGGCTCCGGCGGCGACGCCGTTCACGGCGCATACAACCGGCAGCGGCAGACGCCGCAGCGCCAACACGAGCGGCCGGTAGTTGCGCTCGATCGACGCGCCGAGATCGACCGGCTCTTCTCCGGGGGCCACCGCGCGATCGCCGAGATCCTGTCCTGCGCAGAAGGCGCGCCCGGAGCCGGTGAGCAGCAGTACGCGGAGCGAGGCGTTCGCCTTGACGCGTGCGAGCGCATCGCGCACCTCGGCGTGCATCGCGTCGTTGAAGCTGTTCAAGCGCTCCGGACGGTTGAGCGTCAGCCGCGCGATCCCGCCCTCGCCGCTGAATAGAATATTGTCGTATCCCATCACCAGCCCCTCGATCCCGAAGCTACACGTGCATACGATGCTGCACGACGCGAAACCGGCTGGCAACAAAGGCCGCGTCGGTGAGCGCGGCGTTCGCCGCCGGATTGGCGCCGGTGCCGTGATAGTCGGAGAACGCCGCAGACTGGTTGACGAACACGCCACCGGTCAGGTTGATCGATAGCGCGACGCCGGCGTCCTCGGCGGCGGCTACCGCCTCGTCGATCACCGCAGGGCTCGTCGAATACAGCGATAGCGTGAGCGCCCCATGCTCCACCACCGCGCGCCGCGCGATATCGAGGCTCTCGCCCGTTCCATCGGTGGCGATGACAAAGGCGATCGGCCCGAACCATTCCTTGAGGTACTTCGCATCGTCCTTGGCGTCGAGCTTGACAATAAGCGGCGTGCGCACCCGCGCGTCCTTGAATTGCGGGTGGACGACGGCCTGGCTGTCGAGGAGCACGGGCCCGAGCGCGCGCGCCGCATCGATGCGCTGCGCGACACCGTCGTTGACCACCGCGCCCAGGATCTCCACCGCGCGCGCCGGATCGCCGAGTAGCTTCTGCACGGACTCGGCGAGCGCCTGCGCCACTTCGTCGAAGGACAGATGTCCCGCGGCAGTGTCGATGCCGCCGCGCGGCACGTAGATGTTCTGCGGCGCCGTGCACATCTGCCCGGTGTACAGTGCGAGCGAGAACGCCACGTTGCGCGCGACGCTCTTGATGTCGTCGGCCGAGTCGACGACGATCTGGTTGACCCCGGCCTTTTCCGTGTACACCTGCGCCTGACGCGCGTTCTGCTCCAGCCACTCGCCGTTGGCGCTGCTCCCGGTGAAGTCGATCAGCCTGACCTCAGGCCGCAGCGCGAGCTTTTGCGCGGTATCGTCGCCGGCCGCGTGCGCAACCAGTGTCACGATATTCGGATCGAAGCCGGCCTCGGCGAGCACTTCGCGCGCGATCTGCACGCTGATGGCAAGCGGCAGGATCGCATTCGGATGCGGCTTGACCACGACGGCATTGCCCGTGGCGAGACTCGCGAACATTCCCGGGTAGCCGTTCCAGGTCGGAAATGTATTGCAGCCGATCACCAAGCCCACGCCACGCGGAACAATGCGATAGCGTTTCTCCATCTTGAGCGGCTCGTTCTTGCCTTGCGGCTTCTCCCAGTACGCCTTGGCGGGCACGCGCCGCATCTCCTCCCATGCGTAGGCAACCGCCTCCAGCCCGCGGTCCTGGGCGTGCGGGCCAGCGGCCTGAAACGCCATGACGAAGGCCTGCCCTGTCGTGTGCATGACCGCGTGCGCGATCTCGAAGCTGCGCTTGTTGATGCGGACGAGGATCTCCAGGGACACGCCGACCCAGGCTTCGGGCCCGGCCTTGCGCCACGCGGGCTCGGCCTTCGCGATGGCGGCGAACAAGGCGTCGAGACCCACTGCAGGATAGGTGATGCCCAACGGAAAGCCGTAGGGCGAGCGCTCCGCGCCGACGGCACCCTCGGCGCCGGGAAGCGTCAGCGGAAACCGCTTGTTCTGCAGCGCCTCGAACGCGGCCTTGCCGGCCTCCGCCGCGCCTTCGCCATAGACCTTCGGGCTCGGCGATTCGGGAAACGCGCTCCAGTAGCCCCGCTCGGCGATGGCTTGCAACGCCCGATCGAGCAAAGCCTTATGCCGTTCAAACAAAGGATGGGACACGGGAACTCCTTATGTTCGTTGCCTCGGTGTTGAGGCTATCCGCTACGCGAGCGCCGACAGGTTGATGATAGACGTAGCGAGCAGACCCGTATGCGAGGCGACGCGGCGCGAAGCGCGAGACAGTACACGATGGTACGGCGGGCGGCGAGCGAGCACGCAACGAAGCGGACGGGTCGCGCAGTAGTCTAGCATCAGGCTGTCTGATCGAAATCGACGACGACCTTGTCTGTCACCGGATAGCTCTGGCAGCACAGGACGAAGCCGCGAGCCACTTCATAGTCCTCGAGCGCGAAATTGACGTCCATGTCGACTTCGCCCTCGATGAGCTTGGCGCGACAGGTCGAGCACACGCCGCCCTTGCACGAGTACGGCAGTTCGATCCCCTGCCTGATCGCCGCATCGATGATGTTTTCCTTGGTCTTTTCAAGCGTGAACTCGCGCGTCGCACCGTCGATGATCGCGCTCACCGCACACTCCGCGTGACCGGGCTCGGGCGCGGCGTGCGTCTTGTGCTCGTGCTTCGGAATGCTCGCCGCGAAGAGCTCGATCTTGATCCGCGACTTCGGAAAGCCATGCGCCTGCAGCGACTTCGATACCGCCTGCATCATGCCGTCCGGACCGCATACGAAGGCGGTGTCGATGTCGGCCAGGTCGACCCAGTGTGCGAGCAGCGCATCGGTTTTCCCCTGATCGATGCGGCCGTTGAGAAGCGCGATATCCTGCGGCTCCCGACTCATGACGTAGACCAGATTGAAGCGATCGAGGTAACGGTCCTTGAGATCGGCCAGCTCCTCCTTGAAGATCACCGCGGAGGACGAGCGGTTGCCGTAGAAAAGCGTGAAGCGGCTCTTCGGCTCGACGAGGAGCGTCGTCTTGACGATCGACAGCAATGGCGTAATACCACTTCCCGCCGCAAAGCCGAGATAGTGCTTGCGATGACGCGGATCGAGGACCACGTTGAAATGGCCCATCGGCGGCATGACCTCGATCGTGTGACCCGCTTTTACCTGGTCGTTGATCCAGGTCGAGAACGCTCCTCCGGGCGCCTTCTTCACCGCAATGCGCAGCGCTTCGTCTTGCACGGCGGAACAGATCGAGTACGAGCGTCGCAAATCCTCGCCGGCGATGTCGGCGCGCAGCGTCAGATGCTGGCCCTGCACGAAGTTGAAGGCTTCTTTGAGCGCGGGCGGCACGTCGAACGTGAGCGCGACCGCGTCGCGCGTTTCGCGGGCGACGTGCGCGACCTTGAGCGGATGGAATTTGCTCAATGCGGCTTGAAGTAGTCGAACGGTTCCAGGCAGTCTTCGCAGCGGTACTGCGCCTTGCACGGCGTAGAACCGAAGCGCGACAGCTCGCGGGTGTGTGCCGAGCCGCAACGCGGGCACGGCACGGGAGCACGCACAATGTGGCGGTGGAGCACGCTCGTATCGATAACGCGCGCCGTCGCGACCGAACCTGCTCCCGGCGGCGCAATCCCGAACTGGGCCAGACGCGTCCGTGCCTCCGCGGTAATCCAGTCGGTCGTCCACGCCGGCGCGAGCCGGATTTCGACCCGGTGCTTCGCAAACCCCGCGTCGGTCAGCGCGCGGCCGATGTCGGCCATGATCACTTCGATTGCCGGACATCCGGAGTATGTCGGCGTGACCGTGATCACCGGCTCGTCGTCCTGCCATTCGACACCGCGCACGATCCCCAAGTCGACGATCGAGATCACCGGGATCTCCGGATCGGGAATCGTCGCGAGAACGCGCCGGACCGCATCGAGCTCGTGCCGAACGGTTGCGTCAAGGCTAGAGACGGCTTCTACCATTGCGCCCCCGGATGAGTCCTCTGCATCCACTGCATCGTCGCCAGCATGTGGCCAAGGTGCTCGGTATGGACGCCGTTCCTGCCGCCGCGCTGCATCCACGTCCCGTCTGGGAGGGTAAGCGTCGCTTCATGCAGGACATTTCCAACCGCCTCGCGCCACGCCGGCGCGAGCGCGCGTAGGTCGCAGCCGATGCCTTCCTCGGCCAGCACCGTGTCGGTTTCGTCCGGATCGAACATTTCGCCCGTATACATCCACAGATCGTCGATCGCCGCCTGCATCCGCGCATGGCTCTCGTCGGTCCCGTCGCCGAGACGAATGATCCAATCGGCGCTGCGCTCTGCGTGATACACGACTTCCTTCTCCGCCTTCGCGGCGATCCCCGCGATCCGCGTGTCGCGCGAGTGCGCAAGCTTAACCAGCAGCAGCTGATGCCAGACGTCGAAATAGAACTGCCGGGCGATGGTGTCGGCGTAGTTGCCGTTGGGCTGCTCGACCAGCAGCAGATTGCGGAATTCGCCACCGTCGCGTGAGAAAGCGAGCGCGTCTTCGCTGCGCCCGGCTGCGGCAAAGCGCGCTTCGACCTCGCCCGCGTAGGCGAACCACAGCCGCGCCTGGCCGAGAAGATCGAGCCCGACGTTGGTGAGCGCGATGTCCTCCTCCAGCACCGGGCCGTGCCCGACCCACTCGCCGAGGCGCTGCGCCAGGACCAAGTCGCTGTCCGCGAGCCGCAGCAGATAATCGAAGAGGCGCCGGTCTTGGGTCATTGATTGCTCTCCAATTGCATAGACGTCATTCCCGCGCAAGCGGGAATCCAGTGACGTGGAGACCTGGATCCCCGCCTTCGCGGGGATGACGCCGGATATGGATCCGCGTCATATGTGGATCCGCGTCATATGTGCTTCACCTCGTCCGGCATCGGGAAGAAGGTGGGATGCCGGTAGATCTTGCTATTCGCCGGTTCGAACAGCGGCCCTTTTTCGCCGGGCGCAGTCGCGGTGATATCGGCCGATTTGACCGCCCAGATGCTCACGCCTTCGTTGCGCCGCGTGTACACGTCGCGTGCGTTCTTGATCGCCATTTCTGCATCCGGCGCGTGCAGGCTGCCGACGTGCTTGTGCGCCAGCCCGTGCTGCGAGCGGATAAAGATTTCCCACAACGGCCATTCGGACATGTCAACCTCCGTCTATCTGCGCAGATCGGGCGCTAGCCGCGTTGCTGCTCGCGCGCGCCCCTTCACGCCGCCTTTTGAGCGCGGGCCGCGCGTTTTTCCGCGTGGGCGAGCGCCGCCTCGCGAACCCACGCGCCCTCTTCCCACGCCTTGACGCGCGTCCGCAGCCGTTCGCGATTGCATGGCCCGTTGCCCTTGACCACGTTGTAGAGCTCGTCCCAGTCGATCGGGCCGAAATCGTAATGCTCGCGCTCGGCGTTCCACTTGAGCTCCGGGTCCGGCATGGCGATACCGAGATAGTCCGCCTGCGGCACGGTCTGATCGACGAAGCGCTGCCGCAGCTCGTCGTTGGACAGGATCTTGATCTTCCATTGCGCCGATTGCGCGCTATGCACGGAATCGGCATCGGGAGGCCCGAACATCATCAACGACGGCCACCACCAGCGGTTCAACGCATCCTGCGCCATCGCCTTCTGCTCAGCGCTCCCGCGGCAGAGCTTCATCATGATGTCGAATCCCTGCCGCTGGTGAAAGCTCTCCTCCTTGCAGACGCGGATCATCGCGCGCGAATACGGTCCGAACGAGCAGCGGCACAGCGGGATCTGGTTCATGATCGCCGCGCCGTCGACCAGCCAGCCGATCGCGCCGATGTCCGCCCATGTCAGCGTCGGATAATTGAAAATGCTCGAGTACTTGGCCTTGCCCGAGTGCAGGTCCGCAACGAGCTGATCGCGCGATACCCCAAGCGTCTCCGCCGCCGCGTACAGGTAGAGTCCGTGGCCGGCTTCGTCCTGGACCTTGGCCATCAGGATCGCCTTGCGCTTCAGGCTCGGCGCGCGGGTGATCCAGTTGCCCTCCGGCAGCATGCCTACGATCTCGGAATGAGCGTGCTGCGAAATCTGCCGGATCAGCGTCTTGCGATACGCCTCCGGCATCCAGTCCTTGGGCTCGATCTTCACGTCGGCGTCGATCCGTTCCTGGAATGCGCGCTCCTCGGGGCTCATCTCCTCGACCGTGCGGAGCCTCTTGGCGCCGGTGTCGACCATCTGTGCGTACATCAGCCTACCCTCCACCAGCGCTCGGATGCAGCCTATGGAAAAATCCCGATAAAAACGATACACTTTTCTCGTGATAAAGGCAATTTTTGTATCATATCCGCCCTCGGGTACCCGGCGCGGCGCGAGCATCGCATGAGTCCTCCCGTCCATACGAGCCGCGGGCGGCGAGCGGAGCCGCGAATCGAGCGCTGGATACGGCGCGAACTCGCCCGCGCACCGCTCAAGGCCAAATCACTCGTCGTTACGGTCTGGGGCGATGCGATCGCCCCGCACGGCGGTGAGGTGTGGCTTTCAGGCTTGATCCGCCTGCTGGCCCCCTTGGGCTTGAACGAGCGGCTGGTGCGGACGAGCGTATATAGGCTGGCGCGCGAGGGCTGGCTCGGTACCCGTCAGGACGGCAGGCGCAGCCTCTATCGTCTAACCGACCAGGGACTGCGGCGCTTCGAGCACGCCTACCGGCGGATCTACGCGTCGCCGACGAACGACTGGGACGGTCGCTGGGAAATCGTGCTTGCACCTGCAGCCGCATTGCGCCCGCAGGAGCGGCGCGCGTTACGCAAGGAATTGTGGTGGGAAGGATTCGGCAACGTCGTGCCCGGTATTTTCGTTCGCCCCGCGCGTGCGGGCCCGGCCGATGCGCTTGCCGAGATTCTGCGCGCGCTCGGCGTCGAGCGCCGCATCAGCGTGGTCACAGGGCACGACGCGCCCGGCTTGGACACCAGGCACCTGCACGCGCTCGTACGCGACTGCTGGGATTTGGTAGCCCTCGCCGCGGAGTATCGCGGATTCCTCCACCGTTTCGAGGTCGTCATTCGCAACTTCCGCGACGGCGGCGCCCTCGATCCCCAGCAATGCTTTGTCGTGCGGAGCCTTTTGATCCACGCCTTCCGCAGGGTGACCTTGCACGATCCGCAACTGCCAAGCGCGCTGCTTCCCGCGGACTGGCCGGCCGCTACCGCCTATTCGCTGTGCCGTGACTTCTATATGCTTGCACAGGAACACGCGGAACGGCACCTTGAGACGACACTGGAAACTGAGCAGGGTCCGTTACCGCCGGCAGCGGCGTACTTTTACCGGCGGTTTGGGGGCCTCCCGCGCACGTGATTGACTGCGACCTGGCGCGCTCGCCTGCAAGCTGCGCCCGGTTCACGATCAGCAAGACGCGAATCCGCATGACCGAGCGCTCACTACCCTTGCCGGCGGGAAGCTACGGCTGGATGATCGCCGGCTATCTAGCCGCGTACGTCGCCCTCGACTGGGTCAGCTACATCTATCCGGTCGCACCACCGTTGGCGATTACGCCATGGAACCCGCCTCCCGGCCTGAGTCTCGCCCTCCTTCTACGCTATGGGCCACGCAACGGGCCCTGGTTGTTCGTCGCCGCGCTCGCCGCCGAAGTTCTGGTACGCGGCGCGCAGATGCCGCTCGTCCTGCTCCTGCTCTCCGCCGCGCTGCCTGCGATCATCTACACAGCGCTGGCGGTTCTGCTTTGCGGACCGTTCAAGTTTCGTCCGGACTTCACGACGCTGCGCGACGCGGCGGTCTTCTGCGCAACGGTCGCGGCAGCCACGGGGCTGCTTGCGCTCGCCTTCGTCGGGCTCTTCTATGCGCAAGGATTCCTGCCGGAAGCAGTGTTCGGCAAAAGCGTGGCGCAGTACTGGATCGGCGACCTGATCGGGATTGTGGTGACAACGCCGCTCGTCCTGATCTTCACCCGCAAGCCACCGGGACGCATTGGCGCGCCCGAACCCGAAGCGATGGCGCAGGCAGGCGCGGTTCTCCTCTCGCTGTGGATCGTGTTCGGATCAGGGTGGGTCGACGAGCTGAAGCTGTTCTATCTTCTGTTCCTGCCCTTGATCTGGATCGCGATGCGACACGGCGTCGAGGGAACAACGCTCGCGACCATGACCATCCAGATCGGATTGATCGTTGCCATGCGCCTTGGCGGCTACAATGCGGCTGCGGTGCTGGAATTCCAGTTCCTGCTGCTTGCAGTTGCTGTGACAGGATTATTTCTCGGCGTGACCGTTTCCGAGCGGCTCGCAATCTCGCAACAATTGCGTGAGAAGCAGATCCAGCTCGATCGCAGCCTGCGGCTCGCTGCGGCGAGTGAGATGGCTTCCGCGCTCGCGCACGAGCTCAACCAGCCGTTGTCGGCGATCGGAACCTATGTCCGGGCGTGTGAGCTGATGGTGGCCGACGTCAAGCCGCCGGCAGCGAGGCTGCGTGAAACCATGGACAAGGTCGTGCAAGAGGCAGCCCGCGCCGGCAACGTCGTGCGCCAGCTGCGCGACTTCTTCCGCACGGGATCAGGCCAGCTCTCGCGAATCGATGTCCTGCCGCTGCTGCAGAGCGTCGTTGAAGGTGCGCGCCTTCGCACCGAGCGCCATCGCGTGCGGTGGCGTATCGCGGTCGCGGAAGATATTCCTGCAGTGCTGGTCAACCGGATTCAGATCGAGACCGTGCTCCATAATTTGATCGCCAACGCCATCGACGCGTTGAAGATTGGGCGCGCCGATACCGAGCGCGAAATCAGTATTGCGGCCGTGGTGGAGAGTGAACAATGCGTACTGATCAGCGTGGCCGACAATGGACCAGGCGTGCCAGCAGAGATCGCCGCCCAGCTATTCCGTCCGTTCGCGACCAGCAAGCCGCAGGGGATGGGTCTCGGACTCGCGATCAGCAAATCGATCATCGAGGGTCACGGCGGCCGTCTCTGGCTCGAGCCCGCGCGACCCGGAAGCATTTTCCGCTTCACGCTGCCAATCGCCCGGGAAGGAAACTGAGCGTGGACGCGGCCGGCATGGTGTTCATCGTCGACGACGACGCTGCGGTATGCGATTCGCTGTCGCTGCTTCTGGGCCTGCGCGGGTACAAGACGCGTAGCTTCGCGCGAGGAGAAGATTTTCTCGCAGCCATCGATTCGGCTGCGCGCGGTTGCGTGCTTCTGGACTTGCGTATGCCAACCGTCGATGGGATCGCGGTGCAAGCGGCCCTCGCCGCGCGCGGGATCAGGCTGCCGGTCATCATCCTGACTGCACACGGCGACGTCGCGAGCGCACGCGCCGCGCTCAAAGGCGGTGCATTCGATTTCCTTGAGAAGCCGATCGATGATACGTTGCTAATGGCGACGATTGACGCGGCGCTTGGCCGCGATGCCTCGGCACGCATCGAGGGTGAACGCTCCGACGCCCTCCGAAGGCGCGTGGCGCGGTTAACGGCGCGCGAGCGCCAGGTTCTCGCCGCAGTCATCGATGGGCGGCACAACCGCGAGATCGCCGCCAATCTCGGCATCAGCCCGCGTACAGTCGAGGTGTACAAGGCACGGCTCATGGACAAGCTGCAGATCGATCGCCTCCCGGAACTGATCCGGCTCGCGCTCGAGTTCCGGCTCATGGACGATCCCGCTATACGGGATTCCCGTAAGGCCTGACCGCACGCGCTTCCCTGATTTTCGCGCACTCCAAACGTTCGTATGCTCGGTTAGCGCCGGTCTGCGCGGCGTTCCGTTCGATGTCGCGCACCCGGCGTCACGTGGAGGTGCGCGATGACCAGGGTTCTCATCCCATTTACCGATCCGGAGAGCGCGGAGCGCGCTGTCCGCAAACTTCTCGACGAAGCGCCGTCGCCGGCGCTCGAAGTCGAGCTGCTTGCAGTCGTCGAGCCGCTTGTGTCGGGCAAGGTCCGCGTGTTCCTTTCTCCGGAACGCGCCGAAGGCCTCGCCCGTGCGGCGGCGAAACGCTGGCTCGCGCGCATCGAGGCGCTGCTCGATGCCGCGAATATCCGGCATCGGTCGGAGATCGCCGTGGGGCGTCCCTCGGCGGTCATCGACGCTGCGCTGCGGCGGCCGAATGTCGATCGGGTGCTTCTGCCGGTCCGACGCTCGCGCTGGCTCTCAGCCGCGACCGCGGCGGAACGGAGCGCCGAGCTGACTCGAACCGCGCATCATCCGGTCACGGTCGTCCCCTAGCCGCCGGCGACAACGATGTCGATGTCGAGGTGGCTTGTACCAGCCACAACGGTGCTGATCGCGCCGGCGGCGGCTGCCGCTGACGGTCTCGCACCGCTCAATGGCGCCGCGCTGTCGCCGGTGTGGATCGTCCCGTTCCTGGGGATCCTGCTCTCCATCGCTCTGGTCCCGCTGACGGCGCCGAGCTTCTGGCACCATCATTTCGGCAAGACGGCGGCGTTCTGGGCTCTCGCCTTCCTGATTCCGTTTGCCGCGAAGTTTGGTGTCGGACTGGCATTGCACGAGGTCGTGCACACGCTATTTCTCGAGTATTTGCCGTTCATCATCCTGCTGTTCGCGCTGTTCACCGTTGCCGGCGGGATCCACGTGCGCGGCAACTTGCACGCCACGCCCGCGCTCAATACGGGCTTGCTCGCCCTGGGAACGGTGCTCGCGAGCCTAATGGGCACGACCGGGGCGGCGATGCTGTTGATTCGCCCGGTGTTGCGTGCAAACGACAACCGCCGCCACAAGGCGCACGTGGTCATCTTCTTTATTTTTCTCGTCGCCAATATAGGTGGAGCGCTGACGCCGCTCGGTGATCCGCCGTTGTTTCTCGGCTTTCTCAAGGGCGTGGATTTCTTCTGGACTACCAAGGCGATGTTCTGGCCGACGCTGACCGCCACGCTGGTGCTGCTGGCGCTTTTCTACGCCATCGACCGCTGGTATTTTGCTCGCAGCGGCGAGCAACGGCCGGCGCGCCTGGACCCCACGCATGACTCGCGGGTCACTGTGCATGGCAAGTTCAACTTCATTCTGCTCGCAGCCATCCTCGGCTGCGTGCTCGCCTCCGGGCTGTGGAAGCCCGGTCTCGAGATCACGGTATACGGCACAACGCTCGAGTTACAGAACGTCCTGCGCGACCTCGCGCTGCTCGCCATTGCCTGGATGTCCTGGAGACTGACCCCGCGCAGCGTGCGCCGCGCCCATCACTTCGAATGGGGACCGATCATCGAGGTCGCCAAGCTCTTCGCGGCAATCTTTCTGACCATTATTCCGGCGATCGCGATCCTCAGGGCGGGCAACGCCGGGGTGCTGGCGCCGCTGCTGGCCGCGGTTTCGGGTCCGAGCGGCGCGCCGATCGACGCTCGGTACTTCTGGTTTACCGGTGCACTCTCGGCCTTCCTTGACAATGCTCCCACGTATCTCGTGTTCTTCAACCTCGCGGGCGGCGACCCGGTCGCCTTGATGGGCCCAATGGCGACGACACTGGCCGCGATCTCCGCCGGCGCAGTGTTCATGGGCGCAATGACCTACATCGGCAACGCGCCGAACTTCATGGTCAAGTCGATCGCGGAGTCGCGCGGTGTGAGGATGCCCAGCTTTCTGGGTTTTATGGCCTGGTCGGCGCTTATTCTGTTGCCGATCTTTGCCGTGCTTACGCTGCTTTTCTTCCGTTAGTTTTTGCCGGTTGCGTCAGCGAAGCGCCGGCAGAATCTCGCCGCGAACTTCGCCGAAGCCGACGCGATAGCCGTCGCCCTGGCACCAACCGGTGATGATGACCTCGTCGCCGTCTTCGAGGAACGATCGGGTCGCGCCGCCGGGAAGCGCCAGCGGCTTCTGCCCGTTCCAGGCGAGCTCCAGCAGGCTGCCGCGCGAATCCGGCGTCGGGCCGCTGATCGTGCCCGAGCCCATGAGATCGCCGACGCGGGTATTGCAACCCGATACCGTGTGATGTGCGAGCTGCTGCGCCATGCTCCAGTAGAGACGCTTGAAGTTGGTGCGGCAGATCGTCGCCGCTTCGCCGCCCGCCGGCTTCAGACTCAGTTCGAGGTGGATGTCGAAAGCGTGGTCGCCCGAGTGCGCGAGATACGGCAGCGGCGAGGGGTCCTGCGCCGGCCCTGCGACGCGAAAAGGTTCCAGCGCATCCAGCGTCACGATCCACGGCGAAATCGAGGTCCCGAAGGTCTTGCTGTTGAACGGCCCCAGCGGCACGTATTCCCATTGCTGAATGTCGCGCGCGCTCCAGTCGTTCATGAGCACGAGGCCGAAGATGTGCCGCTCGGCCTCGGCGATGGCAATCGGCTCGCCGAGCGCGTTGCCCTCGCCGACGATGAACGCCGTCTCGAGCTCGAAGTCGAGCTTGCGCGACGCCCCGAAGACGGGCCGCTCGGCGTCCGGCGGCTTGAGCTGCCCTTTCGGGCGCCGGATCGGCGTACCGCTCACGACGACCGAGCTCGCGCGGCCGTTGTAGGCGATGGGAACGTGCAGCCAGTTCGGCAGCAGCGCGTTCTTCGGATCGCGGAACATCGAGCCGACGTTGGTCGCGTGCTCCTTCGACGAGTAAAAGTCGGTATAGCCGCCTATGTCGACCGGGAGTTGCATCCGCGCATCTCGCATCGGCACGAGCGCCCGCGCGCGGAGCGCGGCGTCGTCGCGCAGCTCGGCGCGATCGTGACGGAGCAGCTCTCCGATCCGCGACCGTGCCGCTGTCCATGCCTGGTGGCCGAGCGCGATGAAGGCGTTGAGCTGTGCGCGATCGAACACGCCCTGGCCTGCCGGCGCGACGGCGAGCAACCCCGCCTCCTCCAGCGCGGCGAGATCGAGCACGAATTCGCCGATTGCGATGCCGGCGCGCGGATGCCGATCGGCTTCCGTGGTAAAGACGCCGTACGGCAGGTTTTGAATCGGAAACTGCGAGTCGGCGGCGATCTCGACGAACGATCGCAGCGCGGCGCCTGGCGCAGCCATTACGGCTTTCCGGTGAAATGCTTCGTCAGGCCCTGCCAACAGTCGAGATAATCCTTCTGCAGTTCTGGCGTCTCTAGCGCGAAACGCGTCGGCCGGATGACGTATCGGCTTTCGAACATGAAGGCGAGCGTGTCCTCGATCTTGTGCGGCGCGAGCGCAACCTTGCTCGCCTTGTCGAAGGTCGCGGCATCGGGGCCGTGGCCGGACATGCAATTGTGGAGGCTCGCGCCACCCGGCGCGAAGCCTTCCGCCTTGGCATCGTAGGCGCCGTGGATGAGTCCCATGAACTCGCTCATCACGTTGCGATGAAACCATGGCGGCCGGAACGTATGCTCGGCGACCATCCATCGCGGTGGAAAGATCACGAAGTCGACGTTCGCGGTTCCGGGAGTATCGGACGGCGAGGTCAGCACCGTGAAAATCGATGGATCCGGATGATCGAAGCTCACCGTGTTGACGGAATTGAATCGCGCGAGGTCATACTTGTACGGCGCATGATTGCCGTGCCAGGCGACGACGTCGAGCGGCGAATGATCGATCGGCGCGCTCCAGAGCCCGCCGGCGAACTTCGCGACCAGCTCGAAATCCCCTTCGCGGTCCTCGAACGTGGCGACGGGTGCCAGAAAGTCGCGCGCGTTGGCGAGTCCATTGGCGCCGATGGGTCCGAGCTCGGGCAGGCGGAAGTGTGCGCCGTAGTTCTCGCACACGTAGCCGCGGGCGACCCCATCTTCGATCTCCACCTGGAAGCGCAATCCGCGCGGGATGAGGGCGATCTCGCCCGGTTTCACGTCCAATCGGCCCAGCTCGGTCGCAAGGCGGAGTGCCCCTTGCTGCGGAACGACCAGCAGCTCACCGTCCGCGTCGTAGAAATAGCGCCCGTGCATCGAGCGGTTGCAGGCGTAGATGTGAATGCCGATGCCCACTTGCATCGCCGTGTCGCCGTTGCCCGCCATGGTGGCGAGGCCTTCGACGAAATCCGCAGACGCCGCCGGCAGGGGCAACGGATCCCAGCGCAGCTGCGTCGGCGGCGTCGCCACCTCCTCGAACGGCGCGCTCATCAGCAGCCCCGCTTCAAGCAGCCGAAACTTGCCGTGCGCCACTGCAGGGCGGAGGCGGTAGAGCCAACAACGGCGATTGGCGTGCCTCGGCGCCGTGAACGCGGTTCCCGAGAACTGTTCGGCATAGAGTCCGTAGGGGACTTTCTGCGGCGAGTTCTGCCCCTGCGGCAAGGCGCCGGGCAGCGCTTCGGTGGCAAGCTCGCTGCCGAAGCCGGACTGGTAGCGCAATTCGGCGACAGTCTTAACGCCGGCGCTGCGGCGAGCAGCCGTCTTGTTGCGCGCAGCCGAGTCCATCAGGTGTGCCCCCGCTCAAGTCCAAAGCGTGTCGTCATCGTCATCATCGTCGTCGTCCGACCAGCCCTCGTCGTCTTCGGGATCGATGTTGCCGCCGCCCCCCGAACCGCGGTCGTCTTCTTCGTCGTCATCGTCGTCGTCGATGGGCGGCGTGGGTTGCGGCGTATGGCAAACCAGGCCGCCAGAGGCCAAGGTCGTCAAAGAAGATTGCGCGAAAAGGATGTCTATCGCAGCGCCGAGGAAGTCCATGGTGGAGCGCATTCGCTTGAATTGCACCGCGCATCCGCCGCGCGCGGTGTCCGCTTCTATGATCGCACAGAACGCCCCCGGCGCGCGCTCTGGCAGATCAGCGCTTTTGGCTCAATGCTGCAAGCCTTCGCCTGAGCTCGGCCGATCTCAGCGAAGTCTCGTATTCCGTGCGCGACGACGCCCGCGCGGCATCGCCGACGGCTATCGCGTTGAGCTGACGCTTCATCGATGTCACGACCGCCGGGTCGCAAGCCTCGATCGCGGCGACGTAATCGGCGACCGTCGCTTCCAGCCGTCTGCGTGCAACCAGCTCGGTCAGAAAGCCGATCCGCAGCATCTCTGTCGCGCGCAGCGTCTGGCCCGTCAGGAAAACGCGCTTTGCCTGCGCGAGACCCACGGCGGCGACGTATCGGCGCAAGCCGCCGGGATAATAGTGGAGGCCGAACCGGGCGGCGGGCATGAACATGCGCGTGCCGGTGACGCCGATGCGCATGTCGCAGGCGAGCGCGAGGTCGGTCGCGCCACCGTAAACGCCGCCGTTGAGCACCGCGATCGTCGGCAGGGGAAACCGCTCGATCGCGTCGAGCAGATCTTCGAAGCTGCGATCGAGCCGATCGACAATGGCGTCGAGGGTGAAGCCCGAGCTGAAGGTCTTGTCGCCGGTCCCCGTGAAGACGACGACGCGAACGGTCGCTGCCGCGGCGACGCGCTCGAGATGTGCACGCAACACCGGAATATCGTCGGGATCGATGCGGTTGTGCTCTTTCGGCCGCTCGAAGCGGATCGTGGCGACAGGGCCGGCGATGGTCAGGCTCGGCGCGCCGTCAGCGCGCTCGTTTCGCTTGCGCTTCACCGCGGCAAAAGCGATCGCTACCGGCCGACCATCGCGAGCACGTCGGCTTTGAGGAAGCGCTCGACGATCAGCATGAAGCCGATCGACGGGATCAGCAGCAGGAGCGCGGTGATCGACGAGATCTGATAATTGCCGCCCATCGTGGCGTTGAACATCAGGAGCGGCAGCGTCGTCACGTCGGGCACGCCGACAAAGTACGTGCCGGTGAACTCGTCGAGCGATTCGAGAAAGACAAAGATCGCGCTCGCGATCAGGCCCGGTGCCGCGAGCGGCAGCGTGACGGTCCGGAAGCACGTCCACGGCGACGCGCCGAGGTTGCGCGACGCCTCCTCGAGCGAGGCGTCGACCGAGGCGAACGCCGCCGACGCGATCCACACCGCGAGCACCAATCCGTGCGAGGCGTGAACCAGCACGACGCCCAATATCGTGCCGTTGAGCCCGATCTGGTAGAACACCTGCGCGATATTGACGTAGACGGGCAGGTTCGGCACCGCCTGCGGCAGGAGGAAGACGAGCAGAATCGCCCCTCGCCACGGCAGCTTGAGCCGCGCCAGCGCATAACCGGCGGGTATCGCCACCGCGAGGCTGAAGGCGACGGTCAGGACCGCGATCCAGATGCTGGTGCCGAGCGACGCGAGGGCGTCGCCACGTGGCTGGAACACGCGATACCAATACTTCAGTCCGAATTCCAGCGGCAGCTTGTTCGGAAAATACCAGCGTTCGGCGAACGCCCACAGCAACAGATTGAGCAATGGGCCGAAGATCGCGAAGGCGAGCAGCGCGAGAATCAGCGCGCGAAAGACCATCTGCACAGGGGACCGGAGTGCGGTCATCTACGTTCGCTCGACCTGCGCGGCCGCGTGCCGCAGATAGAACACCGCGCCGATTGCGGCCAGTGCGAGCGACAGCAGGCACAGCGCATTCGCCACCGGGTAGTCTGCGTGCGTGCTGATGCGATAAGCGACATCGACGGTCACCATCGTCGGCGAATTGGGATTGATCATCAGCGGTACCGACAGCACCGAGAGCATGGTCACGAATGACAATACCAGACCGACCAGTAACGTGCCGCGCACCTGCGGGAGGACGATATCGATGAGCACCCGCAACCGGCGCGCACCGAGGTTTCGTGCCGCTTCGATATGTTGCGACTCGACCGCGGCCATCGCACCGGCCAGGAGCAGCGTGACGAACGGCGCCTGCTTCCACACGAAGGCGACCACGATGCCGCGCCAGTCGAGCAGGCTTTGCGCCGACAAGGGCTCGATCAGGCCGCTGCCGATCAGCACGTGATTGAGCATGCCGTTCTTGGCCAGGAACGTGCGCATAAGCTGTCCGGCGACGACGAAAGGGATGAACAGCGGCCAGCGGTAGAGCCAGCGCAGCACCGCGACCGTGCGCGGATGTCCGCCGAGTGTGAGGTAACCGGCGATGGCGATCGCGACCAGGCCGATCAAGAGCGTCGACAACAGAACGATCGCCAGCGTGAACAGGAGGTCGGTCGTGTAGTAGTCGAACGACTTCCTGAAGTGCTCGAGCGTGAACTCTCCGCTCTTGCCGCGAAACGCAACCACGCCGGACATGACGAGCGGCGCAACGAAGAACAGGCCGACGACGGCCAGCGCGGGCGAGATCAGCGCCAACGCGGCGCCGCGCCCGCGGAAGATACCGACGGGCGCGCTCATCGCGACCATTCTTGCGGAGGCGCCGCTCAAGGCGTCGTCCCGGCGCCGGCCGGGACCCAAGTCTGCGCTATCGACACTACTGTATCGTCAGCTTAGATCCCGGGCCTCGCGCTGCGCGCTCGCCCGGGATGACCATCGTTCGTCGTTCCCGCGCAAGCGGGAACCCAGTGTCGTTTGCCGCGTCACTTCAAGACGACGCGCTCGTAACCCTCGACGATGTCCTTGAAATACGGCGAAAGCGGGAACGGCCGCCCGTACTTCGACAGATCGGCGGGCGAGATGTCGGTAAAGAGCTTGTTCCACGCCGCCTGGTCGAGCTTGGGCTGCACGTACTGCGGGTCGATGCCCGGATACCAATTGAATTGCTTGATGATGCCGTCGGCCTGGACTTCCGGGCTCTCCGCCAGCTCGATGAATTTCTTCGCCAGCTGAGCGTGTGCGGCCTTGGCTGGAATCACGTAGTACATCGGTTGCCCCGGCAGACCCGGCGAGGGAAGCACGAGCTTGATCTTCGGGCTCATGCGGCCGTCGGCCTGCCAGGTATAGAACATGTCGACCCAGACCGGCCCCATCGCGATCTCGCCGCGATTGAGCATGTCGAGCGTCCCGGCATTCCCCGGCGTCATCACCACATACTGGTTGAATTCCTTCAGGCCGGAGAGCGCCTTGTCGATCGCCGGCGCCGCCGACGCATCGTAGGGGCCCTTCTCCAGCTTGTCGCCCATGCCGCTGTACGCCGACACCCACCCGGTGACGAAGCCCACGCCGGACATGCCGCCCTTGACGCCGTTGTAACCGAACTGCTTCGGATTCTTCTTGACCCAGTCGTTCAGCTCGACGAAGGATTTGGGGGGCGCCTTCACGAGATCGGGGTTATACGCGAAGACGATCTGGCTGTGGAACATCGGCATCACGTAACCGTCGACGTCGGCGCCGAGCGCGTTCTTGGCGGTATCGCGGCTGACTAGCTTGCCGACCGAGACGTCGTTGCGATAGGGCATCAACAGCTTTTCCTTCACCATCGTCGCCGAGGCGAGCTGATGAATGACCGCGACGTCGACGTCCCACTCGTTGTTGCCGGCCTTCTGCTGTGCCGAGAGCTTCTCGTAGATCTTCTGCGAGCCCGCATCGCCCGGACCGGTGCCGACGGCGCGCACCTTGACGCCGGGGTTCGCCGCTTCGAACTTCGGCGCCAGGTAGTTGTTGACGTAGTCGACCATGTTCTGGTCGCCCGCGGTGACGACGTTGAGCGTCGTCTGTGCCGCCGCTGCGCCGGCAAACGCGAGCGCGACGGCGAGTACGAACATCCTTGTCTTCATGAACTCCTCCTAGGGATGGATCAAGCAGCTTTCGAATCCTGCGGGAACAATAGCAAAGCGGTACGCGGGACGACAACGCAGGCGGGCGTGCCTTCGGCAACGCGCTCGGGCGCGTGCACCCAGATTTCCGCGCCGTCGGCGCGCACGCGATAGCGATAGCCCTGGCCGATGTAGACCGACTGGGCGACGATGCCCTGTAATACGAGGTCCTCGCCAGCGGATGCCGCCGCCGAGGCAGGCGCCAAGCGCGCCGCATCGCTGCGGAAATGTGCGCGGACGCGTGAGCCTCTGCCCGTCGCCGCCGCGCCGGTCTCAAATGCACCGTCGCCAGTGACGACGACGTCGAGCGCGTTGTCGGCGCCCATGAAGCCGGCGACGAACGCCGATGTCGGACGGTGAAAGATTTCCTCCGGAGCGCCGGTCTGCACGATGCGCCCGGCATCGATCACCGCAATGCGATCGGAGAGCGTCAGCGCCTCTTCGCGGTCGTGCGTAACGTATACCGCGGTGATGCCGATGCGCTGCTGCAGCGCGCGCAGTTCGTGCCGCAGCTCGAGCCGCACCTTGTAGTCGAGATTCGACATCGGTTCATCGAGCAGCAGTACATGCGGGCTCACCGCCAGCGCGCGCCCGAGCGCGACCCGCTGCCGTTGGCCCCCTGAGAGCTGCGTCACCGGTCGCGACCCGAAGCCTTCGAGCTGCAGGAGCTTGAGCATCTCCTCGATGCGCCGGGCGATCGCATCCTTCTTCCAACTGCGCATCCGCAGGCCGTACCCGATGTTATCGGCCACGCTCATGTGCGGCCACAGCGCGTATGACTGGAACATCATCGCGGTGCCGCGCGCTTCGGGAGGCAGATGCGCGATGTCGCGGCCTTCGATGCGGATCATGCCCGAGTCGGGAATGACGAAGCCCGCGATCGCGCGCAGGAGCGTCGTCTTGCCGCAACCGCTGCTGCCCAGCAATGCGACCATCTCGCCGCGCTCGACGTCCAGGCTGACGCGATCGAGCACCGGTGGACCGCCATAGGACACGGTCAGCGCTTCGATCGAAAGGTAGGACGGCATCAGGGACAGGCCAGGTGTGCGAACGCTGCGCCGCAAGTATGACCCGGATATGTCCCGTCGGCCAACAGCCACCCTGCGCATCGCATCTTTCCGGGGCAGGTGACTCGGCTCCGGCTTGTACCGGACAGACTCGGCGGCTTCGAATTCGACTGCGACGTGGTTTGCGGCGACGCCCACGAACACATAGATGGCACGATCGAGGCGGTCGCGTTGGTCCGGAAAACGCGCAAGTTTATGCCGCGATGCGGCAGCCGACCGACGCCGATTGGGGCGCGGTTAAAATTATGCACTCCAGGTATAAGCACCAAACTCCAAGTCGTAAGCCTCTCCCCCAGAGGGGGCGCCAAGGCTGAGTCCGCCCGGCGTACGGCCTTTGCTGAGAATCCTGGCACAGCCTTTGCTACCCGTAGGACAAGGGCGAAGGCGCGAAATCTTCCCCCCAGTAACTCAGTAGTTTAGCTCGACAAGTATTAAAGCTTTCTTATGAGCTAGCGATAAGTTACTGAAGACAAGCTTATTCTTGTATAACACATAAGGAGTTGATAGTCATGGTCTCGATGAAGCTCACTAAGGTTTCGAACGCTCTTGTGCTTGCCTCTCTGCTCGGCGTTGGCGCCGCAATGCTTGCGTCATCGCCGGCCCACGCCGGCAGCGCGCCCGCCAACCTGTCGGTAACTGCTTCGGTCACCGCCAATTGCACTATCAGCACCACTGCAGTTGCCTTCGGCGCTTATGACCCGGTCGTGGCCAATGCATCGACGGGCCTGAACGCCAGCGGTTCCGTTTCCATCGCCTGCACCAAGGGATCGGCTCCGAACATCACCATGGATCTGGGCGCCAACGCCAGCGGCTCGCAGCGAAATATGCTGGTCACGGGTGGCGGCGCCGACGTCCTCGCGTATCAACTCTATCAGCCGCCGAATACGACGCCCGGCACAGCCTGCACGTTCCCGGGCAGCACGGTATGGGGTACCTCGGTCGCACAGACGTTCACACCGACCGCGCCTTCGAGCAAGGCCGGACGCAGCTATAGCGTCTGCGGCACGGTTGCCGGAGGTCAGGACGTGAGCGTCGGTTCGTACCAAGACACAATCGTTGCCACGGTCAACTTCTAAGCTTGCGGGCGCGTAACGCGCCCCGCCCTTGCGCCAGGCGGCGTGTTCCGCGACCGCCTGCGCTCGGTTCGCGAGAGACGCGAAGTCGCGGCCCGATGCCGCGACTTCGGTTCTCGGGAAGCACATTGGTCATGCCTTTCGATAGACGCAAGCAGCGACCCCGGACCGGCTATGCCGGCCTGGCGGCGGCCGCGCTGACGCTGGCGTTGGCCGTCCCGCCGCGCGCGAGCAGCACGACCGCAGTAATCACTGTGAGCGCAATCGTCAACCCAAACTGCACGATCAGCACCAGCGCCGTGAGCTTCGGCCGGTACGAATCCCTGCTGGCGAACGCAACGACTCCTCTCAATGCCGCAGGCACGGTGAGCATCGCCTGCACCAAAGGCTCGGCGCCGAAAATCAACATGGACCTGGGCCGCAATCCCAACGGCGGAAGACGCCACATGGCGCTGGCGGGCGCGTCCGGTCCGGCCGATGCGCTGTACTACGAGCTCTATCAACCCCCGAGTGCCACGCCGGGAGCGGCCTGCAGCTTTCCTGGGACTGCGGCTTGGGGCCCGTCAGGCGCGCAAACCTTCACGCCCGGCGCTCCGAACGGCCGGGGCTCGCGCAGCTACAGCGTCTGCGGGACGATTCCTGCCGGCCAGTTCGTGAGCATGGGCTCCTATGCCGATACGGTCGTGGCGACGGTAAACTTCTGACATTGCTCACTACGCGGCGCATGATGGCTGCCGATCCCGCATGCAAACGACCGCCACCGCCCGACGCAGTGCCCCGTGGATCGTCCTCGCGCTGTCGCTCGCCGCCACAGAGGTTCCTGCCGGGTCATTCCAGGTCAATCCCATCCGGGTCGACATGACCAAGGGCGCCACGACTGCGGCCATTACCGTGCGCAACGATGGCGACGACGCCATCGTGGTCCAGTCGAGCGTGGTGGCGTGGACGCAGGACAATGGCCAAGAGGTCTATACCCCGACGACCGAAGCGCTCGTCACTCCGCCGATCATGACTGTGCCGCCTGGTGGCGAGCAGATCGTTCGCGTCGGCTTAAGGCGCGGGCCCGACCCGCAACGGGAGCTTGCGTATCGCCTTTACCTGCAGGAGGTTCCTCCGCCGCCCAAGCCGGGTTTCACAGGGCTGCAAGTGGCGCTGCGCGTGGGCCTGCCGGTATTTGTCGCTCCGGCGGCGCCGGGTATGCGGCGGCTCGAGTGGTCAGCGCAGATCGGACCCGATGGTGCGATCCGCCTCGCCGCACAAAACACCGGAAACGCGCACGTGCAGGTCACCGATTTCGAGCTCCGCCTCCCGGGCGCCGCAGAGCCGATTGCGCACGAATCGACGCTCGCCTATGTCCTTGCCGGACAGCGTCGATTGTGGACGTTCCCGGCGCCACCGGACCGCGTCAAGTCGGTCAGCGAGTTCCGCCTCAAGGCCTATACCGATGCCGGCGAGATCGACACCGCGGTCAAAGTCGAGCGCTAGGCGAGCCGGATCGTGGGCCCTCATCATGCTTGCCGTCGCCGGCTTCGTTAATGCCCAACCCAAGGTGATGGGGCCCGTTCTCCCGGCCCCGCTGCCGCTTGTCGCGCCGGCCGCACGGGTGAACGAGCTCCTGCTGCTGGTCGACGTCAACGCGCAGGGTCTGGCCGACACGGTCCTCGTGCTGCGCGAAGTCGACGGGCGAATCGCGGTGCCGGTCGACAGCCTCGATCGGTGGCGGCTGCGGCGGCCCAACGTTGCGCCACGCTTCCACGACGGAACGCCGTATTACCCACTCGATGCGATTCCCGGCGTGACATACGCCTATGACGCCGTCAAGCAGCGGCTCACGATCACCGCTCCGCCGCGGGCGTTTACGGACACTCAGTTCGCAAATGCGGCGTCACGCTATCCTGACCCCAGCGTTTCGCAGCTTGGCGGATTTCTCAACTACAACCTGTTTGCATCGCGCGCCTCCGGCGAGTCGCAGTATGCCGGCCAATTCGAAACTGGATTATTCAGCGCCTACGGCGTTCTCGTCGCAGGCGTGCTCGTGCAGGACAATTCCGGCGCGAAGAGCGCGGTGCGGCTGGATACGACCTGGACCAGCGATTTTCCGCAGCGCTTGACGACGCTGCGCATCGGCGATGCGATCAACGTGCCGGGAGCATGGGGCCGGGCGGTGCGCTTCGGCGGCGTGCAGTACGCAACCAATTTCGCGACGCAGCCCGGCTACATCACGTTTCCGGCGATCGCCGCCAACGGCCAGGCGGCGCTGCCCTCGACCGTCGACGTGTTCGTCAACAACGCGCTGGTCGCGCAGCGGCCCGTCCCGCCGGGCCCGTTCTCCATCACCAATATTCCGACGGTCAACGGCAGCGGCAACGTCCAGCTCGTCGTGCGAGACCTCTTCGGCCGCGAGCAGATCATTTCGCAGCCGTTCTACGCCAGTGTGAACCTTCTCAAGGCGGGCCTCGAGGATTACTCCTACGAAGCGGGCTTCGAGCGCAACAACTTCGGCGTTGAAAGCTTCGACTATGGGCGCGCGGTAGCGAGCGCGACCTACCGCCGCGGCCTGACCGACCAGCTCACGGGCGAGGTTCATGGCGAGTTCGCGCGCGATCTGGCTGCCGCGGGCATCGCAGCAAATTATCTGATTACCGACATCGGCGTCGTCAGCGCCACGGGCGCTGCCAGCAGCGGCGGCGGCATGGGAGCCGGCGCGCTCGGCGGCATGGGCTTTCAGCGACAAACCGGCCAGTTCAGCATCAATGCCCAGGCGCAATGGACCACCGCCGAATTTCGCGAGATCGGTTCCACGCCGGAGAATCCGCTGCCGTTGCGGCAGTGGAGCGCTTCCTTCGGATATCAATTCCAGCGTTTCGGCAGTGCCGGCATCACTTATGTGGCGCAGGATTTCCGGACCAAGCCCAACATCCACGTGTTGTCGCTCGGCTATTCGGTCGGCCTCGGGCCATGGGCTTTCTTGAGCCTGTCCGCCGCGAAGACCTTCGGCACCGGCGGCAATATCGCGCTCGGCGCGACGGTCACGGTGCCATTGGGCGAGCGCACGCTCGCCGGGGCGAGTTACAACGGTACGCGGAGCTCGACCCAGGGCAACACCAGCGACACCAGCTTCACCCTTCAGCGCAGCGTACCCGCAGGCGAGGGTTACGGCTACCGCGTCATCGCGCACACCGACGGCGAGATCCAGGCAAGCGGAACGTGGCAGAACAATATCGGTACCTATACCGCGGATGTGTCGCGCTTTCAGGGCTCCAACGCTGCCCGGCTGAGCGTCGCCGGCGGCATCGGCTACGTCGCCGGCCACACCTTCCTCAGCCGGCAGATCACCGATAGCTTCGGCGTGGTGCGCGTCGCCGACTACCCAGGCGTCGGAGTCCTGCAGGACAATCAGCCAGTCGGCCGCACGAACGCCGACGGTTACGCGGTGTTGCCGCAATTGCGCGCCTACGACGTCAACCGGATATCGATCGAGGAGCACGACCTGCCGCTCGACGCCCAAGTCGACAAGCTCAAGATGGAAGCGGTGCCGTATTACCGCAGCGGGTTGTTGCTCGATTTCCCGGTACGCCGGTCGCACGGCGCAACGCTGCGCATCCGGCTCGACGATGGCGCGCCGATTCCGTCGGGCGCGATCGTCCAGGTGACTGGCCGCGACGAGGATTTCCCGGTGGGACTGGACGGCGAGGCGTACGTGACCGGTCTCGAGGAACACAACCACCTGCGCGCGACGTGGAAGGGCAAGAGCTGCGAGTTCGATGCCGCTTTCCCGCGTTCGCCGGACCCCCTGCCGAGCCTGGGGACGTTCGTCTGTCACGGAGTTGCGCGATGAAACGACTCGAATCTGTTTTTGCAGTGCGGCCGTGGCGCGACAAGCGCCAGCTTTTGAACGCCGGCGCGACAGGCGTCGCACTGTGGCTTTGCCTCACGACGAGCGCCGTTGCGACGCCTAGCTGCAACGTCTCTACGCCCGGACTGAGCTTCGGCACCTATGATGTCTTCGCCACCGGCGTGACGAACGGCAATGCCACGCTGACCATCTCCTGCGACCTCAACCCTCCCCCCGGCAACGCCGACATCAACTACACGATCAGCCTATCCACCGGCAGCGCTAACAGCTTCGTACAGCGGCAGATGAAGAGCGGCGCCAACACCTTCGGCTACAACCTCTACACGACCAACGCTTACTCGGTCGTCTGGGGCGATGGGACGGGCAGCAGCGCGACAGTCACAGGGAGCATGCGGCTTACGACCCCGAATCCGAGTCAGACGAAGATCCATACGGTGTACGGTCGGATCCCCGCGTTACAGGATGTCGCCGTCGCCAGCGATTACGGGGACAACGTCACGGTCACCGTGACGTACTGACTTCCGCGTTCAGAGCGGTCGGACGTTGAGCGCGAGCGGCCAGGCGTAGGTACCGGCCTGGACCTGTGCGGCGAGATTGAAGCGGTACGACAGATTGAGCGGGATGTCGCGGCCCTGTCGCCCGCGCTCGATGATCGTCCCGCCGTCGGGTCCGAGGTCCGCACCGCCGCCGGTCGAGCTGACGCGCACCGAGGTGAAAATCGGCAGCCGGCTGAAGAAGTCGATAACGTAGCCGGCCGGGTTGTTGGACGTCACGCGCAGCTGCGATGCGGCCGGAATCTCGACGTAGCCGCGGGCGATATCCGCGTCGGTGATCGTTATCTCGGAGCGTTGCTGGACGAGCTGGCCCACGGTCTGGGCGGGTACGAACGCGGTCACCGCGATCTGACTGCGCGTCGCGGCATGGATGTGCGGCGACATCGTCGCTGCCGCCAACGTCGTGAGCGCACCGAAAACGATGCGACGCTGGATGCGCAGTGCCCGGCTGACGACTGAACGCTTCACGAAGCCTGCCTTGACGAGCTCCTCGCCCAGCCGGCGACCGCTGGTCTTCTGCCGCTCCAGCGCGATCGCGAGCTGTTCCTGCGTTATCTTACCCTGTGCGACCAGGATCTCGCCCAGTTTTGGCGCGCGATCGGCCACCGCGGGGCCGTCGCCCTGCTGCGCTTGGGCGGCCGTATCGCGAGCGTGGGCTGCGGCGGCGGGCGCAATTTCGGCGTGATGCAGACGTTTCTTGTCCATGGGTCGGCCTGGTCTTGGTTTTCGGGGTCGTCCCGAACTGAATGCAAGACCTGTGCCCGTGGCGCCCGTGGCTTTAGAATGCGCGGCATCAAGCTGTACCCCACACTTCCCGCGCCGTTTCGACGATCAGCTTGAGCTTCGCCGCCTGCGATTCGCGTGCGATTTCGTTCCCGTGCACCGTGCTCGAGAAACCGCATTGCGGGGACAGACAGAGCTGCTCCAGCGGCACGATTCCCGCGGCCTCATCGATACGGCGCTTGAGCGCATCCTTGGATTCGAGCTCACCGACCTTGGTCGTCACGAGGCCGAGCACGACCGTCTTGCCCTTCGGAACAAAGCGCAGCGGCGAAAAATCGCCCGAGCGGGCATCGTCGTATTCCAGGAAGTAGGCGTCGACACCGAGCTCGTTGAAAAGAACTTCAGCCACCGGCTCGTACCCGCCCTCGGCGACCCAGGCGCTCTTGAAGTTGCCGCGGCATAAGTGAGTGCAGATCGTCATCCCGACCGGCCGGTCGGCGATCGCTGCGTTGATCAGCCGCGCGTAGCGCCGCGGCAGCTCGTCGGGATCGTCGCCGCGCGCACGCGCACCCTCGCGCATCTTGGGATCGCACAGATAAGCGAGGTTGGTGTCGTCGAGCTGGACATACGTGCAACCCGCATCGCCGAGCGCCTTGAGCTCGGCTCGATACGCCGTGGCGACATCGGCAAAGAATGCCTCGAGGTCCGGGTACGCCTCGCGGCTGATCGCGTCACGGCCGCCGCGGAAGTGCAGCATGGTCGGCGAAGGGATCGTCACCTTCGGCGTGCGCTTGGTCGCCGACTTGAGGAACATGAAATCGGCGACCTGGATCGGCCGCACGTGGCGTACCTTCCTGGTCACGTGCAGCACGGGCGGAGCGAAATCGACCTCGCCCTTGGCGCTGTGAAAGTGCGCCGTCAGGCCGCCGCGAGCCTCCACGCCTTCCAGCTGCTCGAGAAAATCGATGTGAAAGTACGTTCGCCGGAACTCGCCGTCGGTGATGCCCTGGAGCCCGACGTCCTCCTGCACGCGGACGATGTCGGCGATCGCCGCGTCTTCTACGGCGCGCAGCGCCGCCTTGCCGATCTCGCCCTTCTGGCAACGCTCGCGCGCGGTCAGCAACTGCGCAGGGCGCAGGAAGCTTCCGACATGATCGGCGCGGAACGGCGGCTTCGTTCGTTGGCTCATTGCGGTAATCAGACGCCCGGGTCCTTGAAGTTCTCGACCTTGTCGAACTCGATGTTCCAGTAGTGCCCATCCTTCATCTCGACCTTGCGGATGTAGACGTTCTGCACAACGTCGCGCGTCGCCGGATCGATCGACATCGGGCCACGGGGGCTGACCCACGCCATGCCTTTCATCGCCTCGACCAGCTTCTCGCCATCGGTCGCGCCGCCCGTCTTTTTCAGCGCTTCGTAGATCAGATGCATCCCGTCATAGCCGCCGACCGACATGAAGTTCGGCCGCGTGCCGTTGTTGGCCTTCATGAAGGCATCGACGTAAGCCTTGTTCTCGGGGGAGGGATGCGCGGCCGAATAGTGGAACGATGTGATCACCCCGAGCGCCGGTGCGCCGATGGTATCGAGGATATCGTCGTCGACCACGTCGCCAGGGCCGATGAGGGCGATCCCGGCGTCCTTCAAGCCTCGCTCTGCGAATTGCTTCATCACGGCGGTGCCCTGTCCCGAAGGCACGAAAACGAACAGCGCGTCGGGCTTGGCGTCCTTGGCGCGCTGCAGGAACGGCGCGAAGTCGGGATTGCTTAAAGGCGAACGGATCGAATCGACGATCGTGCCGCCGGCGTCGCCGAAGCGCTTGACGAAGGTCTTCTCGGACTCGCTGCCCGGGGCGTAATCAGCCACCAGCGTGACCACCCTCTTGATCTTGTTCTTCGCCGCCCAGTCGGCGATGGGCGCGGTATTCTGCGGTAGCGTGAATCCGGTGCGGACGATGAACGGCGAGCGCTGCGGAATGATCGAGGTCCCTGCACACATGACGATCATCGGCACCTTCGCTTCTGTTGCAACGGGCGCGGTCGCTAGCGCGAGCGGCGTCAGGCCGAAGCCCGCGAGGATCGCGATCTTCTCCTGCACGATCAGCTCCTGGGCGATGCGCTTGGTCGTCTCCGGTGCGAGGCCGGTGTCGTCCTTGACGATCAGCTCGAGCTTGCGTCCGGCGACGGTGTCGCCGTTTCTCTGCATGTAGAGCCGGACGGCGGCTTCGGTCTGTCTTCCGGTCGACGCGAAGGGACCGGTCATCGGGAGGATCAAGCCGATCTTGACCGGGTCGGCGGCGAATGCGGAACGCGGCAGCCACGCCGCCATGGCGGTGGCCGTGCCGCCGAGCAGAAACCTGCGCCTCGATTGCAATCTCGCGTGTCGCATGTTCTTTCTCCTCCTTGCCGAATTGGGCATCGTCCCCGTGCACGCGCGGACTTAAGTGACTTCGGGTGCACGATACTGGATTCCCGCCTTCGCGGGAATGACGTCGAATGCGCCGCGGTTCAGGTCGAGTAGAAACCCCGACCCGCCGCGGCGAGTCGCTCGAGCGCCGGCGCGGGCGTCCAATAGGCCGCGCCGAAGCGCTCGCGCAGCGCGCGGATGCGCTCGAGCACGTGCTTCGCTCCCAGCCGGTCGGCGTAGAAAAGCGGACCGCCACGATAGCGCGGAAACCCATAGCCTGCCAGCCACACGACGTCGACCTCGGAAGCGCGGGAAACCACGCCTTCGTCGATAATCTTCGCGCCCTCGTTGATCATGCCGACGAGGCAGCGCTCGACGATCTCGGCGGGCGCAATCGCGCGCCGCTCGATGCCGCGTGCGCGCGCGTGCTCGATCAGCATCGCCTCGACAGCCGGATCGGGCGCCGGCTTGCGGCTGCCCTCATCGTAGCGATACCAACCCGCGCCGGTCTTCTGGCCGAGCCGGTTGGCCGCAACCATCCGGTCGAGAAGATCGCAGTTGCGCCCGAGCTCGCGCAGCTGCTGCCGCAGACTCGCGTTGCGCCAGCCGATGTCCAGTCCCGCCAGGTCGCCGACCGCGAGCGGCCCCATCGCGAACCCGAAGTCGGTGAGCGCCGCGTCGATCTGCTCCGGCAATGCGCCTTCCTCCAGCATGAACAGGCACTCGCGCGTCCGCGGGAGCAGCATGCGGTTGCCGACGAAGCCATCCTTGCCTTTGCAGACGACGCCGACCTTCTTGAGCCTTCTGACCAGCGCAATGCCCGTCGCCAGCGCATCGGGAGAGGACAAGTCGGTGCGCACGATTTCGACCAGCCGCATCACGTTCGCCGGGCTGAAGAAATGCAGGCCGATGACGTCCCCGGGCCGCCGGGTGAAACCCGCGATCTCGGCAACGTCCAGATACGAAGTGTTAGTTGCAAGCAAGGCCCCTGGCCTGGCGATCGCATCGAGCTTCCCA
Organism: Casimicrobiaceae bacterium; assembly: GCA_036506975.1. GTDB lineage: Bacteria > Pseudomonadota > Gammaproteobacteria > Burkholderiales > Casimicrobiaceae > PALSA-1003. The sequence continues at coordinate 33,473 of DASXQW010000138.1, forward strand.
AAAACATCGCGCTTGACGCCGATGTCCTCGAATACGGCCTCGATAACGACGTCGGCGCCAGCGGCCGCATCGATCGCGTTCGCCGCAGTCAGGCGCCGGAGTACCAGCTCCAGCTGATCCATCGTCATGCGGCTTTTGCTTATGCGGTCGTGGAAATATGCCGCGATGCGCTCCTGCGCTCGCGCGAGCGCTGTGTCGGCGGCCTCGATCAGCGTGACGTTGAGGCCTGCGTCGAGCAGCGCGATGGCGATGCCCTGTCCCATCGTTCCCGCGCCGATCACCGCGACATGTCCCAGCGCGCGCGGGGTGGCGGTCGCCACGCCGGCGGGCGGCTTGCCGACCTCGCGTTCGGCGAAGAACGCGTGGCGCAGGGCCTTGGATTCGGGCGAGTCGCGCAGCGCGAGAAAGTCGGCGCGAGCACGGGCCACCGCGTCGGCGAAGGGCATTTCGATCGCCCTGCGGACGGCGGAAACGATCTTGTCGGGGGCGGGCTCGCCGCGACGCTTGCGCGCCGCCTGCTCGTGGCGCTGGAAGATCTCCGGCGCGGCTTCCGGCGGTGGCAGCGCGGCGGTTCGTCGCGGGCCGAGGCCCGCCGACACCAATCGCCGCGCGAAGTTCGCCGCGCAGGCGCGAGCATCCCCGTCGGCGATTTCGTCGATGAATCCCACGGTCTCCGCCGCATCGATTGCGCGCGGCTTGCCGTCCAGCATCAACGCCAGCGCGGCGTCGAAGCCGACGAGCCGCGGCATGCGCTGCGTACCGCCGGCACCCGGAAGCAGCCCGAGATTGACCTCAGGCAGACCGATCTTTGTCCCGCGCGCCGCGACGCGGTAGTGGCAGCCGGCGGCCAATTCACAGCCACCGCCCAGCGCGTTGCCGTGCAGCGCGGCGACGACCGGTTTTGCCGCGTCTTCGAAACGCTGAATGACGTCGGTCAGATGCGGCGGCTGCGGCGGCAGATCGAACTCGCGAATGTCGGCGCCGGCGCAGAACGTGCTGCCGGCGCAGGCGACGACGATCGCGCGCACGGAGTCGTCGGCAACCGCCTCGTCCAGCGCCTCGACGAGCCCGGCGCGCACATCCTTCGACAGCGCGTTGACGGGAGGATGGTCGATCGTGATCAGCGCGAGTTCACCATCGCGCTCGAGCGACACGAGCAGCGGAGCGGTAGGCAAAGTTTGAAGTCCCGGATCAGCCGAAGCGCACGTACTCGAAATCGAGCAGCCGCGCGTTGATGCCGGTGGCAGGCCGCGCGATCCAGCTCGCGAAGTCGTCGGAGAGGAAGCCGTATTATAGAGCAGCGGGCGATGCCGCCCGCGGTGCGGGCGTCAGGGCGATCGCGCGCCTACGTGCCGCGGAGCGCGGCGGCCGTTTCGGCGGAAATCTCGAACAGGCTCGTCGCTTCGAGATCGAGAACGACGGCGGCGAGCTGGTTGCATACGCGCCAGCGCCAGCGAACGATGCCGAGTGTGGGTCGCGAGCTCGCCACGCGGCGCTCCTTCACGTCGATCGTGACGTACAGCTTATCGCCCGGCCGAACCGGATTTTCCCACTTCAAGTAGGCGAGTCCCGGCGAGCCGAACGATTCCGACCCGGCGAGCACATGGTTGACGACCATCCGCATCGCGACGGCGCAGGTGTACCACCCGCTGGCGATCAGGCCCTGCCAGGTGCTTTGCGCCGCACGCTCGGGATCGACATGGAACCATTGTGGATCGTACGTGCGCGCGAATTCGACGATCTCGCTTTCCGTGATCGTCTCCGGCCCCAGGGTGATCGAGCGGCCCGGCGCGAGATCGGCGAATTTCATCGGCGAAGTTGGCAACTAAGTTGACAATGAATGTGCATGCCGCAAAGCTACCCGCTTTGCAAACGTTCGCGCAAGCCCTCGGGCGGCTATTTCAGAGGTTCCGCGTTCCCTATGAAGATCGGTATTGCAGGCGCGGGCCCGGCCGGACTGCTGTTCGCTTGCCTGGCGAAGAGCCGCCGGCCGGAGATCGATGTGTGCGTCGTCGAGCAGAATGCCGCGAGCGCGACCTTCGGCTTCGGCGTCGTGTTCTCGCACGGTGCGCTCGAGTTTCTCGCGCGCGACGTGCCGTCGATGCATGCCACACTCGCGAGACAGCTCGAGCGATGGCCGATCCAGCGCATCGTCCATCGCGACACGGCAGTCGACATCGACGGCAACGGCTTCTGCGCGATCGGCCGCCTTGCCCTGCTGCGCCTGCTGCAGGCCGAGTGCGAAAAAGTCGGCGTGCGGATGCTGTTCGAGACACCGCTTGCCGGACTCGACGTCTTGGCCGACCGCGACTTGATCATCGGCGCGGACGGCGTCAACTCGATCGTTCGGCGCGTCCACTCCGATGCGTTCAATCCCTCCATCGAGTGGCTCACGAACAAGTTCGTCTGGTACGGGACGACCAAGGCGTTCGACTGCCTGACGCTCACGTTTCGCACGAGCGACGACGGCGTGTTCGTCGCGCATCACTACCGTTACGCCTCCGACCGCAGCACATTCATCGTCGAATGCGACGCTCGGACGTGGCAGCGCGCCGGCTTCGAGATGATGGACGACGAGGCGTCACGAGCGTATTGCGAAAGGGTTTTCTCGGCCGATCTCGACGGCCACCGGCTGATTTCCAACCGCTCGCTGTGGCGCAACTTTCCGCTCCTCGGTTGCAAGCGATGGCGCGCGGGCAACACGGTGTTGATCGGCGACGCGCTTCGCACCGTACACTTTTCCATCGGGTCCGGGACGCGGCTTGCGTTCGACGACGCGATCGCCCTCGACCGTGCGTTCGCTGAAAGCGGCGACGACGTGCCATCGCTTCTCGCTCTCTTCGAGCGCGAGCGACGCCCCGTCGTCGAGAAGCTGGTTGCCGCGGCTAACGCAAGCTCGTACTGGTACGAGCGGATGGCCGACAAGATGGCCCTCGCCCCGCTCGACCTCGCCTACGACTACATGAGCCGCAGCGGCCGCATGAGCGACGAGCGGCTGGCCGAGACTGCGCCGCAGTTCATGCGGGCGGTGCGCGGATCTACATCGACGCGAGCCGAACGCGCGGCGCGCGCCGACGTGCGAGCTGTCGATCCGGTGGCGGACGATGCGGTCGGCGCCCGCGAGATCGGCTTCGCCGTGCCCGAACGCTACAACGCGTCGCAGCTTCTCTACGACAATCTCAGGACACGCGCCGACAAGGTCGCCGTCGTCTGCGGCGACCGCAGCTACACGTACCGTGCGCTGTGCGCGCTCGCCGACCGCGTCGGCAACGGTCTCGCGCAAATGGGACTCGCGCGCGACGGGCGCGTGTTGATGCTCCTCGACGACGGGCCCGAATACGTCGCCGCGATCTTCGGCGCGCTGCGCGCAGGCTACGTCCCGGTGCTCGTGAACACGCTTTCGCCGCCCGACCTCGTCGCCTACTTCCTTCAGGACAGCGGCGCCGAGGCCGCGTTCGTCGACCAGCGGTTTGCTCATCTGCTGAACCACGCGGAAACGGCGGCGAGCCGGCTCCGCCACGTGGTTCACGTCGGCGACATCCCGCCGGATGCGCATCCGCCGCTCGCGCGGCATCACGATTTCGACCGCTGGGCGGCGGCGCAGCCTGCAACGCTCGTTCCGGCCGATACGCACCGCGACAGCATGGCGTTCTGGATGTACAGCTCCGGCTCGACCGGACGGCCGAAAGGCGTGGTCCATCTGCATCACGATCCGCTGTACACGTATCTGGCGTACGGCCGCGGCGTGCTCGAAATCGGAGAGAGCGATATCGTGTTCTCGCCGCCGAAGATCTTTTTTGCGTACGGGTTCGGCAACTCGCTGACCTTTCCATTCGCCGTCGGCGGGACCGTCGTGCTATTGCGCGGCCGGCCCGAGCCCGAAGCGGTCCTCGCGACCATCGAGAGGCATCGTCCGACGATTCTGTTCGGCCTGCCTACGCTGTACGTCGCGCTCGCCGCGCATCCGGGCTCGGAGAGGCGCGACTTGTCGAGCCTCCGGCTATGCGTCTCCGCCGCCGAAACGTTGTCACCCGATCTCTTCGCCGAATGGCGCCGTCGCTACGGTCTGTCGATCGTCGAGGGGCTCGGATCGACCGAGGTGCTGCACATCTATCTCTCCAACACGCGGGCTGAGCAACGCGCCGGCGCGAGCGGCAAGCGCGTGCCTGGGTATGAGCTGCGCCTCACCGATGCCGAGGGTCGCGACGTCGCGCCGGGTGAGTCCGGCGTCCTGTGGGTACGCGGACACTCGCAGGCGCCGTGTTACTGGAACCGCCCCGACAAGACGGCGGAGACGATGCGCGATGGCTGGATCTACACCGGCGATCGTTTCCGTTGCGACCAAGACGGTTTCTATTTTTTCGAAGGTCGCGCCGACGATCTCGTCAAAGTGAGCGGGCAATGGGTTCATCCGGTCGAAGTCGAACGCTGTCTCGCCGAGCATCCGCTGGTGCGCGAATGCGCGGTAGTGGCGCTCGAGGACGAGAATCGTTTGAAGACGCTCGCTGCCTTCGTCGTGCTGCACGATGCATCTAGCCGCGGCGAGGACGCGACGCGCGCACTGCAGACGTTCGTCAAGGAACGCCTGCTGCCGTACAAGTACCCCCGCCGGGTGATCTACCTGGACGTGTTGCCGAAGACCGGCACCGGCAAGATCGACCGGCAGGCGTTGAAGCACCTGCCGTAGACCATGCAAAAGATCGGCGTGGCTGCGAGGCCACGCCGCTCTCGGATGGGATAGCTAAGTTAATCGGCGTCGGTATCGGCCTTCGTGCTCGTTTCGAACTGCTTTCCGATCGTCAGTGTGTCGATCAGGTCGTCCTTGTTGCGCACTTCGCAGTTGAAGCTCGCCGCATCGTCCGTGCTGCCATTGCCGCTGTAGACCGGCACGTTTGGATACATGCAGATCTTGCGAGTGCGGGCAACAGGGCTGGTCTGCGAGGCCACAACATAGTCCGGCGCGACACCGTACTCGACCCAGTTGACGAGCGAAGAGAACAGCGCTTCGGCGTTGATCAGCGGACCGGTACCTCCGCCGCAGTGGCCGTTGTTGGGATACGGGAAGTACCGGTAGAACTTCTGCGTCTCCTTGTAGTTACCTTGCAGCACGCTGTTGTAGTAATGATAGGTTCCGCGGGGGAAGATCAACGTATCAAAAAGGCCATGATAGGTGATCATCTTTGCGCCGGCGCTGCGGAACGCCTTCAGATCGTCGTCCGTACCGATCACGTCGTTGAACTTCGCGATCGACGTCAGCATGTCGTTGATGAACGAGGTTTCCGTCACCGTGTGCCAGTTGAAGGTCGGATCCTGGTAAATCCAGTACCTGAAGTGATCCACTGCGATAGAGAATGGGTTCGTGCCCGCCAAGCCGCCTAAAGGCGTACCGCGCTCAAGGCCATACCACGCACGGTTGCCGTGAGCGTCCCTGGGACCATCCCAAATCTTGTTCACCGCGGAGGCTTCCGCTGGCGTCAGACAGTTCGGGTCGGAAGAGGGCCCTCCGTTTGCCGCGCAGACGAACGACGTGGCGCTGTAAGTGCACGCGCGCGGCTCTTGGACGATGCCGTCGACGATCCCGTCCAGGCCGTCGCATGCCGCAATTGCCGCGTTCGTAACCGCAGTGAGCTTGGCTGAAACGGCGACTTCGAATGGAATTGCCAGAGGATCGTAGCAACGGCGCAGGCGCACTGCTTCCGTATTCTTGCGCACGGATGACGCAATCTTGCGCTTCGATTCGGAAGCAGTCGGCTGAGGAACCTGCTCGCAACCACTTCTTCGCCCGTTGGATGGGCGGGCACTCTTCAGGAGCCGCTTCGGTCA
>DASXQW010000139.1:0-22995 GCA_036506975.1 Casimicrobiaceae bacterium
GGATGCCATGACCGACATTGCCGCCGTGAGCCTTGCCGAGTTCGGTCCCTGGAATCCGGGGATTGAATCCCAGGTGCCGGAACAGCTGCGCCACCTGTGCACGATCTTTCGGCCCGAGAACAGCTTCACCGGCGTGTCCAAGGCGCGCGAGCTGCGCGATCTCACCGGGTTGGAGTTGAGTGAGCTGGCCGCATTCCGGCCCCGCCGGCTCGCTCTACATGAATTGTTGATCCGCGTAACGGCCGATTTCTCGGTCCCCGATGGGCCGCGGATCGAGGATCTCGGCATCAATTTTCGCCGGATCGTGAGCCGGGTCTTCTCGACTTACCTCGATCCGGAGATGAGCACGATTACCTCGGCCTGCGATGTCATCAGGGGCCCGCTCTCGGCGATTATCGAAAGCGAATTGGCGGCGCTCGCGACCGAACCGGCCGTCGCGGCCGCTCCGCCGCGCGGAGGATCTGTCGCCGGACTCCTGGCGCGTCTCGGCGGCGGCTCCGCGCATACCACGGTCGCCGAACCACTTCCAGGCTGGGAGCGGCGATGGATATCCGAGTGGGAAGGGAAAGCCCATGCGGCCGGCGACGCGTTGCACCGGGCCGCCTACAGCGCGCTCGCGAGAGTCGTGAACGCGTTAATCGTCCGGCACGGTCGAATCTGGGGAAGCCACGAGCTGATCGTCTCGCTCGCGACCGATATCGCGTGGAACGATTTCGGCAGCGAAGAGATCGGTCGACTGATCGAGCCCTGTCTCAGGGCAGCGATCGCGACGGAAGGCTATCGTCTGCTGCCGCCGCAGGAGCAGCCCGTGGTCATGAACACCAAGGGGCCATCTGCCTCGGGAAAGAGCACTCTTCGGCCGCTGCAAAGAACGCTCGCGGGCGACATCGGCGTGAATTGGAGCGACTTCGCGGTCATCAGTCCTGACATCTGGCGCAAGCAACTGATCGATTACAGCGATCTCGGCCCCGACTACAAATACGGCGGCGCCTTCACAGGAGACGAATTGCAGATCGTCGACCAGAAGCTCGACCGTTACATGGCTCGGAAAGCCCAGCGCGGAAACATGTCGCACCTGTTGATCGATCGCTTCCGTTTCGACAGCTTCGCCCCCGATTCGGACGAGGCAGGGAGCAACTTGCTGACGCGGTTCGGGCACATCGTCTACTTGTTCTTCATGATCACGCCTCCGGAATCACTCGTCGAGCGGGCGTGGACCCGAGGCCTGGAGATCGGCCGCTACAAGGCGGTCGACGACACCCTCGCCCACGCCGTCGAGGCGTACTCGGGCATGCCGCAGCTCTTCTTCACCTGGGTGCAGCGCAGCGACAAGCGCGTGCACTTCGAATTTCTCGACAACAGCGTCAAGTTGGGCGAGCGCCCGCGAACCGTCGCGTTCGGCTGGAACGACGAGCTGAACGTGCTCGACGTCAAGGGCATGCTCGACGTGGAGCGGTATCGCCGCGTGAACATCAATGCCACCGCACCGGAGTTTCTCTACAGCGAAAGAGCGCTGCTGGCTCCGGAGCGCAACACGGGGTTTCTGCGGCAATGCGTCGATAGGTTTCGCATCATCAACTTCGCGGGCCAGGCGACCGGCCGCATCTACGCGCGCATCGTATCCGGCAGCCCGGTCTGGGTTGATCGCCCGGTGCTGGAGCAGGCGCATTCGAATCCGGACACTCAGGCAGGCTTGCTGGCCACGATGCCATCCGTGCTGGATGACGCGGTACCCGCGCCGGACCGGCCGATGTATCTGAGTGACGTCGCCGATACCGCACAATTTCATACGCTGGGTCGCTGGGGCCCGTTGGCCGAGGCGTGACGTCCCACCTTGGCGTGTGGGCTGCTCAAGGGAACCGCGACAGCGCAGGCCCATTCGGGGGCCAGGCGCACGCCGGGGAGTCGTAACCGCGGCCCTGCGCACGGATGCGGTAGAGCAGCGCCTCGACAGGTCGCCGCAACGGCTCTCCATAGTTCGCCAACGCGTCCAGCGCTGACAGGCACGTTCGCTCTACGTCGCCCGAGATTGCCAGCGTAACGAACAACGCGTTCCTTGCGTCAACCTCGCGTCCGCTGAGCGCACTCGCCACGGCGAAGGTATTCCAGTCGTCCATTCGCGTCGAACGGAGCCGCGGACCGTGCGTGGCGAGCGCAACCAACGCGAGCTGACGCGCCATGTCGGGCTGAGGCGGCCTCAGCTTCAGATGGAGCAACGCGAGGTAGCCGGCGACCTCCGGATCCCGCGGATTCGCACCGAACGCGCGCAGTTGGAGGTCGAACGCGCCGAGAGCATCGCGACGTGACCCGAGCGCCACGCGTGCCTGATCGTTGAGGCGGCGTGCCTCCCCAGGTGCCGTCGCCCGTGCGAGCAGCAATGCATCGCCCGGAATCCGAGTCAGGTGCGCCGCGTCGGCGACGGCTCGTTCCTGCATCGGGTGGTAAGCGCTCGCGGCCATCGACAGCACACGTGCAACCTCGAGCTCCGTTTTCCTGGCGATGCGTGGAACGGTATCCAGGAGTGCCTGGCGGCCTTGCGCGGCGAAGTCATCTTGCGTGCTCTGATCGGCGGTGGCTGCACGGTTGCGCGGCTCGGGCGCGGATCCTTGGGCCAGCGCGAATTTCAAGGCCTCGCTGCGATCCTCGACCGGCGCTGCAGAGGGCGCGCCCCGCGATGGCTGCTTGGCCGCCGCTGCGAGCGGGACGCTTCGCTCGTCGCTTGCCGTCGAGGTTGCATCGAGAGGCTTTGCCGGCGTTGCCGATGCACCAAGATATGGGCGCACCGGGTCGACAGGCGGAGGAGTCGTGCCGGCAGGATTTACCGCCTGCGGGCTGGGTTGCGCAAACTCCGTGCGCGCAAGGGTTGCGGAGGCTGCTGCCGATTCCGCCGACGCTGCTTCGGCCGACGACGCGGAGACCGCGGTGTACGGTTCGTGTGTCTTCGCGGCGGGCGGTTGGCCCGGGCCTCGGCCGCCGCGCGACCAGGCGGGGGGCTCCAGGCTTGCCCACCACGCGTGCCCCCGGCGCGCTTGCGTCGCCGAGCGGCTCTGCGCTGCGGGCGATGCCGTCGGCGCCTTGGCCGATTGTGCATTGGACAGCTTCTTGGCCAGTCGCGACGGTACACTCGCCTGCTTTACCGGCGCGGGGGTCGATGATTTTTTGCCGATCCCGGGCGTCGGTGCGTGTGATTGCATGATGCGTTGCTGAAGGAGCGGGGCCGCCGACGCCTCGCGCGGCACCTGACTCGATGGCACCGCCGGCGCGGTCGGCGCGTTCGCGGTGGAGGAGATGACCGCAGCAGAGAGCGGCGGCGAAGTGCTTTTGCCGGGAGGCTCGTTGCGCGCAGGGTCCGCAGCCGGCATCGGCGCCAGCGGGATGGACTGGAGAGATGCCGCTGGTGCGGGTGTTGGACGTAACGCGGCCGAGTCCTTGCCGATCGCAGTGAGCGGGGTGGAAGCTTGGCCGGCGACGGCACCTACTTCCCCTGTTTGTTCGTCCCGATGGACCAGTAGGCGTAGCGCGTCCGCGGCCTGATTCGCAGCGGTCCGGATCGGCTCGGCGAGCGCCTGCATATCGCTTCGCATCGGGCGTGCGCGGTCACCCAGATACCAAAGCGTTGCACCGACGGCGCAAATCGCGATCAGCAAAGTGAGCGCAACGGGGCCGCGCACACGGCGCGTCTGCCGCGGTTGCGCCACAAGTGGCGCCGCCGCCGGCATACCGCTCTGCGCTTTCGTCCGTGAATCTTGTGCACCCTCCATAACCGTGACGGCCGTGATCCGCCCGGAACGGACGACACGGACAGGCGGCGCGAGGCGCGTCACCGGCGTAAGCGGCGAGGCTGACGCGGGAGATACGCTCGCCTCGCGCGCGAGCGTCCATCCGCGTTCGAGCGACAGCGCAAGCTCGTGTTCGGAGAGCCTTGCGCCGCTCTGCTCGATCAGCGCTGCATGCGGTCGCTGTGCCGGAAGGTCACTGTCGTGGCAATCGCGGATACGCAGGATGAAAGCTTTGGCAGCATCGTAGCGTTCGGTGGTCCATCCCGCCGCGCGCGCGGCTTGCAGCACGAGGCCCTCGTCCGGCAGATGACGTTTGAGCATCGCCGCGAGGCTGTACATATCGCAGCGCCAGTCAAGGTCTCTCGTGAGTTGCAGCTCGCCGTTGCGTCCCGCTTCGAGCGCGGCGAGCAAGCGCGGCGACTGATAGTCGTATTCCTTTTGCCAGCCGAGCGGCAGCGGAATCGTGAGACTCTCGCGCGAGACAAGCGCGAACGCGAAGTCGATCAACGCGAGCTGCGCAAACACCGGACGCAGCTTGAGGTCGGAGGAATCCGGGTCGAAGCTCGCAGGCGCGTACGGAATGCAGACGTTGTCGCCCTTGACGTCGAGATGCACCAGCTCGAGCTGGTGGATTACATTCAGCGCCAGCAGGCAGTGATGCGCGAGCGCCCACCAGTGCGCGCAGTCCTCGAACACGTGACGGTGCGCGCGGCCATCGCGAGTCATCGGCAGCAACGTGGCCCACTGGTCGACCGTCACGCCGGCGTCGTAGGTCTGGACAAGCTGCATGCCGCCGAGACGTCCACGATCGAACTGCACGACGTCCGGAACACAGGCGATACCGTGGCCGATCAACCGGGCGAGGATGCGCCACTCGCGTTCGGTCCACTGCCCGAAGTCGCCCTCGCGCGTATTCAGGAAGCGCTTGGTGTAGCGCCGCCGCTCGCCGGGCGCGACTGCTTCGCGGAACACCTCGACGTGCTCGCCGGTCACCATCTTCAGGCGACCACGGCCGAATACGCGATCGATCTGCTCGGGAGTCATCGCATCACTACCAGCGCCACGACGAGCGCTGCGATGAGCACGCCCCCACCGATGAGCCATGCGAGGCGTGTCTGCCGCGGCTCGCGGCGCACGACGAGAACAGTCGCATCATCCTTGCTGCCGCGCGCACGTGCAAGCGCTAGGAGCCTGCCGCAGCGGCGCACCAACGGCGCGGGTCCGTGCAGCACGCGACTCAACTCCTGCGGCTCGACGTGCTTGTGCACGCCATCGCTGCAAATGACGAGCATCTCGCCGCGGCGCAGGGCGACCCGCTCGACATTCGGTTCCGAAACGGCGCCGTTGCCAACCATGCGCGCCGGGTCATCGTACGACCCGCCGGGTGGTGGTATTTCGCCCAGGTGCCGGTAGGTATCATCGACGGTCAACGCCTGCGCGGGCTTGTCCGTCCGGGTGCCGACGCGATAGACGCGGCAGTCGCCCACCCAAGCGATAAGCCATCTCGACAGCAAGACGCCCGTTCCCGCGCACAACGCGACAGTCGCTGCGCCAGAGGCTCCGGTAACGTTGGAGATGCTCCGGCCAACCTCGCGGTCGGCTCGGAGCAGTGCGTCGCGGATCGCCGGCGCATCGATGCGGCGGCCGTCCAGCGCAGCGTGCAAGCGGGACACCGCTTCGCGGCTTGCCTGCGCCGCCATCGCGCCGCCACCCACGCCGTCGGCAACAACGAAGAGCGGCGCGGACCCGTTGAAGGCGCTGTGCCAGTCCTCGTTGACATCCCTCCGCCTGCCGCGGGCGCTCGCCGCCGCCATCTCGAGGCGGACCCAGCGCGTTTCGCGTACGGCGTGCCGGCTGGTGGTGGCGCCGTCGCGCGGCGACTGATCGCGCTGCGAGGACGCAGGTTCATAAGGCGTGACGAGATTCATCAGTGCAGGCCGATGAGTCACTCGAGGCTCGTCGCTGCCATCATGATCACGCGGGCCTCGATAGAGTCAGCCGGCATTCCGGCTCGTGACCGATGATCCGCCCCAGCGCCATCGATTCTCCGGCCTTCCAGCGCAAGCGTGCGCCGGCCGGATACGATGCGCCGGCCACGGTGACGCCGTTGTCGCCATGAACCACGACGGTAACGCCCGCTTCGTCGATCTCGACGATGTCGATATGATGTCCCGACACGCCCTCGTGAGCCCAGTCGATTACCAGCGCCTGGCTGCGCGAGCGACCGACCGAGAACGGCAGTAGAGCGGCGCGAAGCTCGATCGTCCGCACTCCCGAGGCCATGCGCGCGGCGATCGTCAATCCGCTCGCCCGGGATCGCGCGGCAACGATCGGCGTGGAAGGTGTTGCCGGCGAGGCCACGGCCGGGGCGATCGGTGTCGCGACCGCCGGCGCATCGCGTCCGGCGTCGATCATCAGTCGCGGATAATCGGCCGCGCTGCCTTCGGCATGCGCCGAAAGCACGATGCGGGCGCCGGGCGTAACCTCGACCACGGCAACCTCGCCCGCGGCGTTCGCGCGTGAGGCACTCCGCCCCAGCACGCTCGTCCCGCGCTCGACTCGGATACCATTGGTCGAACCCGCGTCGGTTGCCCACCACGCGCCGTGGTCGAGCCAGATCTCGCAGTGCCGGCGGCTCACGTAGACGCCGTTGACCACGATGTCGCAGCCCTCGCCCTTGCCTATCGCATAACGGTGGCCCGGGACCACCGATTGCAGCACGACGTGACGGCTACCCTCGGCATCGTCGATAGCGATCTCGGCATTGCGTCCGGCGAGCGGCGTAAGCGGGGTATCGGATCGCGAAGAGACCCGCGCGGCGGACCCGACCTCGGACCAGCGACCGATGAGGTTCACCTCGTACGGTCGCACACCGGGAGTGGGCTTCGCGCTGCGCAGCTCCGCCAGCAGCTCGCTGTAGTTGTCATCGTCTTCCACATCGTCTTCGCCACGCCTGGCGTTGAGCCCCGCGAATTGCGACAAGTCGATTGCACTCGCGTTGGGTAGCCCTCCGATGATTTCCTTCGCGAGATAATGCTTGATCTGCTCCGGCCTGAACTCCCGGATAAACCGTCGCAGCAGCTCTGCAGCATCGTCCGACCCGGTTGCGCGCACGTCGATCGAGGTCAGCAGATAACGGTCGCGCTCGGCGATCGCGAGATGCAACCTGAGGTAGCTCACGACGAAATGCTCGAGCTCCTCGCGAATGGCAGAGATCAGCGGCGCGTAGGGTCCGAGGTCCGGCGCGGCGGGCGCCGCTGCGCCTGGCGCGAGGCTCGCGCCACTCGCATGGCGGATCACGGCGGGCGACGCGACGGCGCCGGCGCGCAGCACCGGGCTCCGCGGCAGATCCGCGCGCGTGGCAAGCCCGTTCATCTTGTGCAAGATCCAGTTCTTGAGTGACATGCTTCAGCTCCGGTAGGCGATCACCAGCGTAGCCAGCGGCCCCTGCGTCTTGAGATGACGCACCCGCGGCGCTGCGGGCAGCCCATAGCGCCACGTGAGAGCGTCGAGGAAACGTCCCCACGCCGGCTGGATCGCGTCGCCGGATTCCACGCGCGCGCGCAATACAGGCAAGGATAGCTCGACCAGAAGGGCGATCCGCGATACATCGCCAATTTGTACGATAGCACGGCGAAGCGTGTCCTCCATGTCGAACAGACAGGTGACGAACGGGCCATCGAAAGTCCACACGAGCGGCGCTTCCACTTTTCGTGTCTGGGCCTGCGCTTCGCGCCTCTGCGGCTCCTGAGCAAGGCCTCGATTCACGGAACGTATCCCGGCAGGAAGCCCGCGTGGCGTCCGGCGACCTGCATCGCGATCTCGGCGGCGGGGTTGGGCCCGTGATCGCCGGCACCGTGGATACGGCCGGTATCGCGGAGCCAGTTGCGTTCAGTGAGCACCCCGATGACTTTCGTCCAGTGCGGATCACCGCGCTCCGTGCGGTAGGCCGCGACGTACCATTTGTACGGGCGCAGCGGTCCACAGGCCGCCTGCTCGGCGCGCGTCCTGGCGGCGCCTCGCCCGCACAGCCGCCAAAGCTCGTCGAGCGAGCGGTCATCGTTTGGAAAGGTAGGCGTGCCCGTCTTGCCGGCGATCCAGTCGATGTCCTTGCAGGTGTGCGGGTCGAAAACCTGCTCGCATGCGAGCCGCGAGGTGCCCGCACGATGACCGTAAGAGAGTCCGCTCAGGATGATTTCGGCGGCATCGCGCGACAGTCGATTGGGCTCTGCATCGGCGAGCCCGAAGCGGCTCACCGCCAATTCCAGCGTATTCGAAGCTTCGCCGCCGACGCCGCGCAAGCCGCTCACCAGGTGCGGCTTGCGCACCTCGAGCTGTCCGTTGGCGGCCGCGGCAAGCGAAGCGATCATGCCCGCCACGCCGAGCGCGCTGGCGCGGGCATGTCCCTGTCCCCAGCCCTCGGCCACGATATCCACGACGCTGCCGCCGCGGCATTTCTCCCAGTCGTCCCTGCTCGGCCGCTGCCCGTCCGCACCGGCCGCGCAGGCTCGCAGCTTTGCGCTATCGAGCGCAGTGGCGGGGCGCAACCCAAACGGCGCATCGAGCTTGCCGCCGAGCGGCTCGGCGAGCAACCGGCCATAAGGAACCAGCGTGGCGAGGGGAGCAATGCCCCCTGAGTCAACTCCCGCATCGACGGCGCGACCGAATAGCAGGTCGCGCTTGCCGCAATCGTCTCGCGGCGGCACGCACCCGCCATTCCACCCGAATGCCGCCGCCATCGCCTGAACTCGCCACGGCCGCTCGCAATGAACGAACGCCTGGTCGGCACAAAACATGCGATCTAGGAAGCGAGCGGAATTCGAGCGCATGAGCTGGCCGCGCATGCTGTCCAACGCCGGCGTTCCGGGGTTGCGCATCGCCGCGCGATCGGCCGCGAGCCAGCGTGCACCAACATCAGGGTCCGTGAGAAACGCTTCGGCCATGATCGGCTTGATGACTGATGCGGGCATGGCATCGTGGAAGACGGCAGCGTTGAGCAGGGCATCGGGGCGATAGCGAGGCGTGTAGGGAAGACGCTTGTCGCAACCCGTTGTGCGGCCGGGTCCGTCGTATTCCTGCCGCGTGCATGGCGAGAGCGCACCGGCCAGGGCTTCGATGCGTCCGCTGGCCACATCGATCACCGCCACCGCCGCCATGCGGACGACCGCCCGTTCGAGCATGCGCTGGCCGAGCGCGCGCCCGGTATCCTCGTTGCGCGAAATTCCAAGCGCACGGCAGACATCCTGGCGGCCGGTGTAGCAGGCAACCGTTTTCTGCGCGAGCGCCTGCACTGCAGGCTCGATCGTGAGATCGACGGAGAAGCCAACGTCGATGGGCGTGCCGCCGACATCGATGCGATTGGGCCCGTAACGATATCCCGTGGGCGTATCCTCCAGCACCGCCGTCGCGTCGGTGTACAGGCGGTACAGTGAGCCCGACGGCCGGCGCAGCGTCGAGAGTGACTGCAACATGACGTCAAGCGAGGGCGGCACTTTCCAGCGCTCGTCGTCGACAGGAAGATCCGGTGTGGCCTCGCCCGCGATGCCTGCAGGCGGCGGGGTCCGGCCCCGATCTTCGGCGCCGACGAACATCTCCGGGCGCCTGCACAGCAGCGCCTCCGGCGCACGCGACCCGCTCACGAAATACGCCGGCACCGGGACGTCGGCGCCTGGCGCGGAGTTGCCCATGAAGATGCAGCCTGGCAAGCCGCGCCACGGGTTCGTGCGCGCGACCTGGCGCGCGGAGATTTCGACGAACTGCTCGGGGCGCCAACGCGAAATCACCCGCGTCACTTCGGTCCCACGCCAGGACAGCACGCTCAGCATGCGGCCGTTCGAGCGCGCGAGCGTCGCCGCGGCGCTCGCGATGTCCGCGCACTGGACGGTGAACTTGCGTCCGGGGTAATCGGGCGCTTCGATCGGAAGCTGTAACGCATCGCCGACAGCCTCGAACCAGCGCCGCGCATCGAAGCCCACGGCCCCGCTCACCCGCCGATTCGCCCCAGTGCTAAAGCGCAGCAGTTCGTCGTCGAGGTCGGCGAGCTGCGCAGCCAGCCGCTGCGCCGGGGATGGTGGCGCCGCCACGCCGGTGCGTGCGAGGACGGCACGAAGGCGATCCAGCACCCCGCCGTGCCCATCCCAGGCCGCGCGGCACTGCGGGACGCGGTCGAGCAGCAAGAGCGCCGAGGGCGGACCAGCCGTTACCATGTCGCGTCGCACGATGGCGCGCTCGAAGGTCTTCAGCGCGGCGACCTGGCGCACGCTGATGTGACGATCGCTGTTGTGCGCCGCTGGAACCGCCGGATCGAGCGGCCGAACCACGCCGACCACGAGCAGCACGAGGAGCAGCACCGGCACGACCGCGGCACTCGCTGCAATCGCGAACTCGAGCAGCGTGGTCGCGCGCCTTTCAGCCATGTGCGGTCCGCGCCGGCAGGTTGACGTTGATGGCGAGGCCGAGCAACGCCATGTTGACGAGCAGCGAAGTCATGCCGAAGCTCACGAACGGGAACGTCACCCCCGTGAGCGGCAACACGGCGAGATTGCCCGCTACCGTCACTGCAAGCTGGCAGAGCGCGAGCACCACCCACGTGACCGCGAACCAGGAGAGTAGCGCCTGATCGTCGTTGGCGACGCGGCCGAAGGCGGCGACCAGGCGCGGCTCGCCCCGCGTCACGCGGCCATGGTGGCGAATCAACCGGTGCAGCCAGATCGCACAGCCGATCGTTACCGCCCACGCCGTGGTCCAGCCGAACACCCCCACCAGCGCCGTCAAGCTGTAATCGCTCTGAATCTGCGCTGGTACGCCCGAGCAGCCGCTGCTTGCATGACCGCACCAGGGAACCGCGCCGAGTCCGAAGCCCGCCGGCGGCGCCGCCTGCTGGAACCACGTCACCAGCGCGAGTTGATCGTTGGCCGATGCCAGCGGCGCGGCAAGATTCTCGAGCCGCCCCGCGGTGACATCGTCGAGCGCGCCGAGTTCGAACAGCGCGAGCGTGGTCCCGAGGATCCAAGTCACGAACAACGCCATCGCCAGCGCAAAGGCCGCGCGGTACGCACCGCTGCGCTGGTGCCACCACATCGCGATCGATGCGGCGACAAATGCGCCGGCGCCATAGCAGGCGATGAGCAGCGGCCCCATGTCGCGGGTGATCAGTTGGACGCCGATCAGTACCAGGACCACGCACAGCAGCGGCCATACGTAACGCACGAGCGAGCCGAGCGAGCTGCCGCTGCGGGCCAACCGCTCCGTCAGCGGATCGCCGCGAAGGAAGAAGAACCAGGAAGCGCCGACGATGAGCCATAGCCGCCCGATCTCCGAGGTGAGCTGCGGCAAGTTCGTCAGGAGCCCGCCCACAGCTCCGACGAGACCGATCATCAGCACGACGACCGCTGCGCTCATGGCCACGGAGCCCACGCGCTGGCGGATTCTGCTCGCCAACGCGTCGATCAGCGAGAGCGTCCAGCCGAGCGCGCGACCGAACGACTGGCGCAGGAAAACCACCACGGTCAGGGTCAGCATGCCGAGCCACAAGTGTCCTTGGTGATAGAGCGCAAGGTAGCGATTGCCGAAGTGGCCGTTGGCCGACAAGTCGAGCAGCAACAGCCATCCGAGGCCGGTGGCCAGTACAAGACCCGGATAGCCCAGGCGCGATGCTATCGTCTGCGGTCCCGACGGCAGCCGCTTTTGCAGCCATGGGGAGGCAACCAGCGCGAGCCCAGCGGCGCCGAGCAGCCCCAGCACGAACTCCGGGGGCATATTGATCAGCGCGCTCGATTGCCGCGCGGGTTCGAACGCGCGATCCATCCCGAATGGCCACGGTACCCGGCCGATCCACGCTGCCAACGCCCAGGCCGCAAGCGCCAGCGCAACGCCGACCGTAGCGAGGTTCCCTCGCCGGCTCAACTTGAGCAGGACGAGACCGGTGAGCATCCACGCCGCCCATTGCCAGCCCGCTGTACGCAGCAAGGAGCGCATCGCCTCGTTCTTGGCCGCATGCGCCTGCGCCTGACGGGCCTCTGCCATCAGCGCAGCCGCGTCGGAAAGCGCATCCGCCAGAGCCAGTCCGCCGCAGCCGCGGTTGGCAGCGCGCGAACTCGCTGGTAACAGCGCCGCTCCCGAGATGGCCCGCGTCGCGCCATGGCCATCGAGCGCAGCGCCGAGCAGCAACACTGCGTTGGCGGGCGCGCTTTCACCGCGCTCGAAGGCGAGCGCGTCGGTGCGCGCGATGGCGGCCTTCACCATATCGAACGCGCAAGCAAGCGGCAGCGGTGCCGCAGCATCGGGGCCGCCAAGCGAGTAGCGTTCGATGTACGGCTGGATCTCGGCGTCGATCGACTCGATCGCGTTGCCGAGGGAGAGCAGGTCGCCTAACCCTTCGCGCTGCTGCAGACGAAGCTCCGCGCGACGTCTTTCCGCGTCGGTGAGTGGGCGCTGGAATGCTCGCCCGGTCTGCGCGAAGGCGTCGATAAGCGCGAGCGGCATGGCCTCCGCGTGCGCTGCCCCGGGCCGCAGTTCGGACCGGCTGCACAGGCGATCACGTACGAGCGGCTCGGCGCGCGCACCGTGACTCGCACAAACCCCGGGAAGGACCCGATCGGGCAAGCCCCCGATCGCGACGGTGGCATCGGCAAAGCGCCCGTCGCGCCCGGTGTCATTGGCGGCGAGAAGCTCGAACAACGGGAGAAGCGTGACGATCGCCGCGATGGCGAGTACGGATTCGATCAGCGACGGCCACTTCGTCGCGATATCGGTTGCCGGGCGGACACCAACGCCGACGGTGTTGGCTATGGCCACGCGTGGACCTTCGTGCCTGCGGCCGAGGCCTTACATCTTCTACATCGTGCAGAAACGACGTGCCACTGCACGGTCGCGCTCCAGGCAAAGCGAAGACGACAGTCTCGTAACAACCCTTGCAGCGCGCTGTTGTTACACGCTGTTACAAGCAAGACCAACGTCGGCTCGCGCTTCTGCAGCCGCTTGGAAACGTAGCAACTGCTGCTTACCTTGTCAAGCCGACTAGTGCTGCGGTTCATGCCGTGTCTCGCCGTGGTCTGGATCACGAGATGTCTCGCAATCGCCGTTAAACCAGGTCGAATCGGATCAGAGCCGAACGCTGCGTCGAAAGGACAGTCACGAACACTCGATTATTCGCAGGTCTAAACTCCACCGCCGTTTTTATTTGCGCTCGTCGAGATCGCGGATCCTGCATCCGTTGAGCTCGGCGAGAATACCGGGCAGCACCGGAATGAAGCGCTCGCCGTGGCCCTGGATGTTCGCGAGCTGGTAGGTCTGGTTGACCGCCTGCGCGATGAACGCCGTGGCCGGGGCGCTCTCGGCCAGCTTCGTGTAATAGCGCATGTCCTTGCCGGCGATGCGCAGCGGCCCCTTGAGGTGGCTGTCGTCGCCCTCGAGCACCCATGGCATCATCATCTGGAACATCCTGCTGTTGCCACCGCCCGCGGACACGACATCGTAGAGCTTCGAGAGATCGACGCCGAGCTTTGCTGCCGTCGCCAGCGCTTCCGCAATGACGCCGCTGGTGCCGATCGCGATAAAATTGTTGATGAGCTTCAGCGTGTGACCCGAGCCCAGCGCTCCGGCTTCGATGATCGTGTCGGCGTAGCATTCGAGGATCGGCTTCAACTCGCGCACTGTCTCCGGTTCACCGCCGATGAACGTGCTGAGCTTCCCTGCTTCGGCTTCCTTCGGCGTCCGGCCCAGCGGTGCGTCGGCCATCCGGACGCCTTTCTTCGCAAGGTCCGCGCCCATGCGCTGCGTGCTGCCCGGGTCGGCGGTCGTCGAATCGACGACGATCAGGCCCTTGGTCGCTCCTTCGAGCACGCCGCCTGCGCCGTAGATCGTGTGCTCCACCTCGACTGTCGACGGCAGACACAGGAACACGACATCGGATGCGCGGGCCACGTCCGCGGGCATCTTCGCCTCCCGCGCACCGAGCGCGACGAGGTCATCGACCGGCGCGCGATTGCGGTGGCACATGATCGTCAGCGGATAGCCTTTCTGCAGTATGTTCTTCGCCGCGCCATGCCCCATGAGCCCGACCCCGATGTAGCCGATTCGTTGCTTCGCCATAAGTCAATTGCTCCGTAGTGAGGTCATGCTCCGCGGCAATGCCGCGCGACCGACCCAATCAGTCGTTGGGCTCCAGGACGGCCCGGATGAAGCCTTCGAGCTCGGGGGTCTTTGGCGAGGCGAACAGCTCGCGCGGCGGGCCTTTCTCCCAGACGCGGCCCTGGTGCATGAACACCAGCGTGTCGGCGGTGCGCCGGGCGAAGCCCATTTCATGCGTGACAAGCACCATGGTCATGCCCGAGGTCGCCAGCCGTTCGAGCACCTTGACGACCTCGCCGACCAGCTCCGGATCGAGCGCCGAGGTGATTTCGTCGAACAGCATCAGCCGCGGTCGCATCGCAAGCGCGCGCGCGATCGCGACCCGCTGCTGCTGGCCGCCGGACAATTGCGTCGGATACGCGTGCAGCTTGTCTTCGAGATCGACCTCGCGCAGCACGGCGAGCGCAATGCTCTTGGCTTCGGCGAGCGGCAGCCTGTTGGTGATGGTCGGGCCGAGCGTGATGTTGCGCTCGACCGAATGGTGCGGAAACAGGTTGAGGCTCTGGAAGACGATTCCAATGTGCCGCCGCAGCTCGCGCAATTCGGTGCCACCGCGTGGCAGCGGTTTGTCATCGAACACGATCGAACCTTCGTCGATCGTCTCGAGGCCGTTGATGCAGCGTAGCAGCGTGGTCTTACCCGATCCCGAACGGCCGATCACCGCCACGACCTCGCCGGTCTCGACGTCGAGCGAAACGTCGTCGAGGACGAGGTTCGAGCCATAGCGCTTACGAATGTGGCTTAATGCCAAGAGCGGCATCGATCCTCCTTTCGAGCCGCAGCGCCGCAAGCGATATCGGCCAACACAACGCAAAGTAGAGCACGGCGACCACCGGATAGACGATCATTGGCTGGAAGGTGACGTTGACGATCAGCTGCCCGGCGCGAGTCAGTTCCACGAAGCCGATGATCGACGCGATCGAGGTGCCCTTGATCAACTGCACCAGAAAACCCACAGTCGGCGGGATCGCGATACGAAAAGCCTGCGGCAGGATCACGTAACGCAGCTGCGCCGACGGCGCGAGCGGAATTGCCGCCGCCGCCTCCCATTGCTGCCGCGGGATTGCCTGAATCGCACCGCGCCAGATCTCGCCGAGGAATGCGGCCGCATACATCGTGAAGGCCAGGGTGACCGCGGGCCATGGATCGATGCGAATGCCGGTGAGCACCGCGAGGCCGTAATATGCTAGGAAGAGCTGCATCAGGACGGGGGTTCCCTGCATCAGGCCGATATACCCAGCCGCGAGCCAGCGCAGGATCGCGTGCGACGAAATGCGGGCGATGGCGAGCACCAGACCACCGATGCCACCGCCGACGAAGGCGATCAACGACAGCACTATCGTCCAGCGCAGCGCGCCGAGCAGGAACAGGAGCTCGGGCCAGTCGAAGTCGCGGCTCATCGTGACCAGCCTCGTTCGAGCGGACGCCCGCGCTCGAACACCGCCCAGTAGATTGCGTGCAGCAGCAGCCGGGCGCCGACAGCCATCAGCAGGTAGAACGCAGTCGCCACGAAGTAGAACTCGAAGGCGCGGAAGGTCGTCGACTGCAGCGTGTTGGTGATTGCCGTCAGTTCCTCGGCCGAAATGGCGGATACGATCGACGAGCCGAGCATCAGCAGAACGAACTGGCTGGCAAGCGCCGGATACACGGTGCGCAGCGCCGGAAAGACGATGATGTTCCGGAAAATCTGGAGCCGGGTGAAACCCAGCGAATATCCTGCCTCGATCTGGCTGCGCGGCACTGCCTCGATGCCGGAGCGGACGATTTCGGTCGCATAGCCTGCAAAATTGAGGCTCATCCCCAGCAATGCGGCCGTGATCGCCTCGAAGCGAATGCCGATCGCCGGCAACGAGAAGTAGATGATGAAGAGCTGAACCAGGAAGGGCGTATTGCGGATGAACTCGACGTACGCCGCAATGGCCGCGCGCAGCGGCCGCGGGCCTGCAGTGCGCAGAAATGCCAGCAGCATCGCGATTACGAATCCGAGCGCGAACGCGCCCAGCGACAGACGAATGGTCAGCCATGCACCATTCAGCAACTGCGGCAGATGGTCCCAGACGATGCCGAACTGGAAGACGTATTTCATCGCTGCGCACCCGCACGCCCGCCGCGTTCCGCACGGCGCGCGCGACCCAGGCGAGCCCGTCGCCTCGGCGCCGCCGATCCGCTGGAAGACACGTCAGCCTTCAGGACCGCGTTCTGATCGGCGCGAGGCGAATCGTCACATCGCGGGCAGGTCGACCAGCGCCACTTCGGTGTACTTCGTGTAGATGCTCGCCAACACGCCATTGTGCTTGTTGAGGAACACCCACGTTCTCAAAAACTGGAGCAGATCGAAATCGCCGGGGCGCACGGCCGCCGCATAGTACGCGGTGCGAACCGTGAACTTGTTCTCGATCTCCGCTCTTGGGTTGCGGTCGCCGACCGATTTCGCGGCGAACGCGGACATGCCGGCGGCGTCGACCTGACCCGAGACCATCGCCTGCATCGTCGCCGCGATGTCGTCGAAGAAGACCATCTGGGCGCTGGATGGCGCAATGGGGGGAACGCTCGCTTCTTCAAGCGTTGCACGCGTCAGTCCGATCTTCCTGCCGGCCATGTCGGCGGCACTGCGTATCTGGGTCTTTTTCGGGCCGGCGATCACGATCGACAGCGCGCCGTGCGGAGGCGCGAACATCACCGTCTTCGCGCGATCGAACGTGATCGACAGCGACGAGATCGCGACGTCGGCGCGACCGGCGAGCAGCGCGGGAATCCGTTGCGGCCCCGTGACCTGCACGAGCTCCACCTCGACGCCGAGATCCTTCGCGAGCTGCCGTGCGGTCGCGATCTCCGAGCCATCGGGCTGGTTGTTGCGGTCGAGGATGCCGAATGGAGGCGACGTGACTTCCGCGGTAACGCGAAGCTTCTTTTCCTTGATGATCCGATCGAGCGTCCCACCGGCTGCGGGCGATGCCGCCTGCGCCAGTGCCTTCGTCGACTGTGTCACGGCGGCGATAGTTGCGACTCCCGCCGCGCCGGTGACGGCAGCGCCAATCAGCATTTCTCTACGTTTCATGGTGGTTCCTCCTTTGGGTCGTTCGATACGTTGACGTCGTATACACCGGCCCGGTAGTCAGGGCGTGGCCGGGCCAGCCTTGCGCGCGTCGGCAAATTCCCGCGTCAGCGCATTTCTCAGCACGGCCACCTCGTGCCCGATGCAGATGCATCGGAAGCCGCGGCGCAGCGCGAGCCGTGCCGCTTCGCCGGTCGGTACGAGCCAGCCCAACGGCTTGCCGGCGGCTGCAGCCGCCGCGAGCAGTCGTCGCTCGGCGGCAAGATAACGCGGGTCGTCGAACTCCTCGGCGCAGCCGAGACTGTCGGAGAGATCATAATGGCCGAGCCAGGCGAGATCGAGTCCCGGAGTCGCGAGAATCGCTTCCGCGTTCTCCACGCCGCGCGCCGATTCAATGAGGGCGATGGTGAGGATCGCTTCGTTGGCCGCCTGCATCTTCGGCCGGGCCGCCCCGCCGGTATAACGATCATGCGAGACGCCGAAGCCCAGGCCGCGCCGTCCCTCCGGTCGATAGCGGCATGCCGCGACCAGGCTTTCCGCTTGTTCGCGCGTTTCGATCATCGGCGCCATGATACCGAGCGCTCCGGCGTCGAGGACCGGGGCGATCAGGTTATAGGCGCATGTCGTCACGCGAACCATGGGCATGATGCCCGCCCCGTGCGCGTATGCGATCTGCGCCTTGATGGTGTCGATGGCGATGCCGCTATGCTCCATGTCGAGCAACACGAACTCCGCGCCCGCGGCTGCCAGGACCGGCGCCAGGCCGGGCGTGAAAAATTCGAACGCCATCACGCCGAAGGCGTTGCCGCCTGCGCGCAGCCTTTCGCGTACCGGGTTGGCGCGCATGACAGGCGGTTCGCCGCTCATGCCGCGAATCCCGGCGGTAGCGCGACAGCCAGCGTGCGAACGCTCTCGGCGATCTGCCGGCGGGTCACGACGTCGAGCGGGATGCCATCGCGCTCCAGCCGCGCGCGAGTCCGGCGCTCGATTTCGCCGGGCAGCAGGACTTCTCCGTCCGGCGCGACGGGCGGAGAGGCCTTGACCCATGCCGCCAGGCGGGCAATCTCGGCCTTGAATGCTGCTGCGCCGCAGAAGGCTTCAGCGTCGAACACGAGCGACAGCATGTTGTTGACGAGTCGTCCCGCCGTTGCGTTGCTCGGGTTGGTCGTCTGCCCACCGGAAAGAGCGCCCGCGAAGATTTCGCAGAAGATCGACAGGCCGTAACCCTTGTGTCCACCCATCGGCAACAGCGCACCCACCGGCGGCCCATAAAACGCTACCGGATC
The DNA here is from genome assembly GCA_036506975.1 of Casimicrobiaceae bacterium. GTDB lineage: Bacteria > Pseudomonadota > Gammaproteobacteria > Burkholderiales > Casimicrobiaceae > PALSA-1003. The sequence continues at coordinate 18,252 of DASXQW010000139.1, forward strand.
CCGGGTGGGGCGACCCTCGCTGTCGATCGTGCATCCCGGCGGCAGTTGTTCGCCATGGTTCCTCGCGACCTGAATCTTGCCTTCGGCGATCGCAGACGTCGAGATGTCGAGCACCAGCGGCGCGCCGTCGGGACCCGGCGCGCTCGCGGCGATCGGGTTCGCCGAAAGACGGCGGTCCGTTCCACCATGCGGTGCCACCAGAATGCCGAAGCCGGAGGTGTTGACGAAATGGACAGAGGCAAATCCGGCCTGCACAACCTGCTCCGCCCACGCACCGATGCGCCCAAGATGTCCCGCATTGCGGATCGCTGCCGCGCAAAAACCGGATTGCCGTGCCTTGGCGATCGCGAGGTCCATGGCTTCGCGGCCGATGACCTGTCCATAGCCGAATTGCCCATCGATAACGACATTACATGGCGTTTCGCGGACGACACCTGCATGCTGGTTGGCGATCACCATGCCTTTGGCGTGCCAGTCGAGATACTTGGAGACGCGAATGACGCCGTGCGATTCGTGTCCGGACAAATTGGCGTCGACGAGATGATCGCCGACGATTCGCGCTTCGCCTTCTGCCGATCCGGTCGCGCGGAACACTGACGCGACGAACGCGCGCAGGTCGGCGACCGGTATGCGGTAAGTAGACGAATCGGCGCTCACGGGCGCATGCTGGCGCATCATCATGCGCCTTTAGGTAGATCCCGTCACCGGACGGTTACGCTGAATCTGCCGGCACGGTCAAAGACCGCAATGGCGCTTGTTCAAAACAGAAAAGCTTCTGCGGGGTCTCCCACAGAAGCTTATGGCGGTCGGGGTTCCCCGGAAACAGAGTTTGCACCAGCTTCAACAACGGCCCGTAGTCGACCCGTTTGCTCGCCTTCAAAAAAGGCCAGTCGGATGCCCATACGCAGGCCTCCAAGGTGAACGCGTCGACCAGGGCACGTACGTAGCGGTGGACATCGGTATAGGGATAGGGCTCACGGGAGAATTTTTCATAACCGGAGAGCTTCACAAACGCGCGGCCGGTGCGCGCAAGGTTGAGAAGCGCCTTGAATCCGGGCTGATCGAGACCTGCCTCCGGAGTCGGCCGCCCGCAGTGGTCGACCAGGATCCGAGCGCCCGACTGTACGAGCATCGGCGCCAGCGGAACCAGCTGGTCGTGCTCGACCTGAATCTGCACGAACAGGCCGAGAGCGGCGAGCTTCGCTAGCAGCTCGCCGCTATCTGCGTAATACGCCACGCCGTTGACGGTGGTGTTGAATGCCACGCCCAAGACGCCGGCCGCCTTGAGCCGTTCGAGCACCGCAATCTCGACGTCATTCGGCACGACGGCGATTCCTTTGAATCGTCCGCCGCTTCGCGCAATGGCGTCGAGCAGGCAGCGATTGTCGGTGCCGTATCCAGAATTCGGACCGACGACCAGGGCGTACCGCACGCCATAGGCGTCAAGCACGTGCAGAAAATACGGCGCACTGCCGATCTCCTGACCGGCCGGCCGGTACGCGGTGTCGGATGCGTATGGGAACCGCGCAGGATCGATCACATGATTGTGACAGTCGATCTTGGGTTCATCATAGATATTCATAACCTTGCCGCAATGCCCGCTTCAATCGGACCTTGGCCGCACCGGCGCGTTAGCGCCACCACGTGCCGAGATCTCTTGGCCATGCCCGAGCTACCAATGGCTAGTGGGCAGCGCGCTGCCTGCCTAGAAAGTTGCCTGGATGGCGCGCAACAAGCCCGGCGTGATATCGGGGAGCACGCCATACCATGCCTGGAACGCGGGTCGCGCCTGGTTGAGTAAAAGTCCGAGCCCGTTGACAGTCATATTGCCGCGGGCGCGCGCCGCCGCGAGCAATGGAGTCTCCGGTGGGGTGTAAATCAGATCGCCCACCAATGCCTGTGGCGGCAACCGTTCGAGAGAAATGTCGAGCGCAGCCTTGCCTGCCATGCCCTGATTGGTCGCGTTCGCGAGCAATGCCACATCCGCCAGCGCCTCGTTGCGTTGCTCCCAAGGAAATGCAGTGACCGGCGGTCCATATTCGTTGGCAATGCCCCGCGCCCGTTCAAAGGTGCGATTGACCAGCCTGATCTCGCGCGCGCCCTGCGCGGCAAGGCTTGCCACGACGGCTCTTGCAGCTCCTCCGGCGCCCAGCACGACGATCGGTCCCGCATCGGGGCGCCAATCGGGTTTCGCATCGCGCAGACTTTGAACGAAGCCGTTGCCGTCGTTGTTGAACCCGGTGAGCGTTCCATCCTTCTCGACGACAATGGTATTGACCGCGCCGATGCGTCGTGCAAGCTCGTCAACGCGGTCGAGCAACGGCATCACCCCCTGCTTGTGCGGCGTTGTCACATTGCAGCCCCGGAAACCGAGAACCGAGAGTCCCGGCAGCGCAATAGACAATTTTTCGGGGGGCACGGGTAGCAGCACGTATCTGCCGGAGATCTTGTACTGATCGAGCCAGAAGTTGTGGATCGTAGGGGAGCGGGAATGCGCGACGGGCCAGCCGACGAGCCCGGCGATGCCAAATTGATTCGGTTCTGACATCGTCATTTCTCCGCTTGCACGATCGATCGCCGGCGGCCTATTTCGCCGATGCCGCAGGTAGCGTGGCGACAACTTGCTGCTTGCCGTTCACGACCTTAGTCATGAAGCTCTCGCGATCGAGGTCGCCGTTCTGGTCGAACGTCACATCGAGCAGCACGCCGGGGTAGTCCTTGACGGAGAGCGTTACGCCGTGCATCGCGGCGGCGAACGCCTTGGGATCGAACTTGCCGATCTTTTCGGTAACCGCCTTGACGACGTACATCGCGCTGTAGCCCTTCAATCCATTGTGGTCCGTCTTGTACTTGTATTCCTTCTGGAAGCGCTCATCGAAGGCCTTGATCGTCGGCTGTGGAGCGTCCGCGGTCAGCCCGACGTGCGCGACCGCGCCGTTCGCGGCATCGCCCGCCAGCTCGATGACCTTCTGGCTGGTGAGTGTGGTTTCGCCGATGATCGGTTTGTCATAACCCTGCTTCTTCAACTCGCGCAGCGCCCGCGCCGATTCTTCCTCGTTGGTGTACACGAACACGGCGTCGGCGTTCGATTGCTTGACCTTCAGGACGGCACCTGAAAAGTCGACCTGGCCGGGATCGGTCGAGATGTCCGCAGCAACCTTGATGCCCTGCGCTTCGAGCGCCTTCATCATGGTGTCGCGCCCACCTTTCCCAAAGTCGTTGTTCACCCACACCATGGCGATTGTCTTGGCCTTGACGGTGTCCTTGATGTAGCGCGCCACTTTGGGCATGGCCGTCGACTGTGTGAACGACGTGCGAAAAATGTAGGGATTGCCTTGTTGGGTGATGGCGGCTCCCTCACCGCCCGTGAAGTTCGGAATCTCGGCGCGGCGCGTCTCGGCCATGCTGACCAAGATCGACCCGGAGAACACGGGGCCCATCACGACGTAGGCGCCCTCATCGACCGCTTTTTGTGCAAGCGCCTTCGCCGTTTGTGGCGCCGACTGCGTGTCGCTGCTCGTGTACTCGACCTTGCGCCCCAGGATGCCGCCTGTAGCGTTGATCTCCTTGACCGCGAGCTTGACGCCGTTGTCGAAATTCGTCCCCGACGTCGCGCCGGTCCCCGAGAGCTCGACCAATCCCACGATCCGCACAGGAGCCTGCTGCGCGATAGACGGCAGCGCAGCAATCAGCATCCACATGGCCACGGAAAAACAACAAAATCTGTTCATGAACTCCTCCAGTCAGCGATCAACGTTCTTGGATGCCCGGCGAGAAAGCGAACCGCCGCGTTGGCGGTCTTCAGCCTGTCCGGCGAGCAAGCCGGCTCGTCCGGCGTTGAGTTGCTCATCATGCCATAGCTACTGCGCTATATGGCGGATGTGGTCGATACCGCAGGCGTAACCGTCGAGGTGCCGCATTTGCGGCATCTGTCCTGATCAGGTATGCCGCGCCCGAGTTCCGTTTGGGCCGCGATACAATGCACCAGCCTCTTGGCCTCAGAATCGAGCCCGCTCAGTGCGGCGTTGTCGTGCGTGCACAGAATATTAATCGGAGAACTCCATGCCTGAATCTAGGAAAGCACGTGCCGTAGGTTTCAATCATGTCGCTCTGGAGGTCGGTGACATCGAAGCCGCGCTGGCGTTCTACGGCCGGTTGTTCGACTTCCAGCTTCGAAGCAAGAGTGACACTGCGGCTTTCATCGATCTCGGCGACCAGTTCATTGCGCTACAGAAGGGCCGTACGCAGCCCGCCGACGATGGCCGTCATTTTGGACTGGTCGTCGATGACAAGGAGGCCGTCCGCAAGGCGTTGGCCGATGCAGGCGTCGAGCTCTTGCCCGGCCCATTTCTCGATTTCCTGGACCCGTGGGGCAATCGAATAGAGATCGTAGCGTACGCCAACATTCAGTTCACCAAGGCTCCGAATGTGTTGCGCGGCATGGGTCTGGCGCATCTGGCTAAGAACAAGACCGCGATCAAAGAGCTGACGGACAAGGGCATGGCGCCAAGCTGAAGCCCCTTCAACCGCGAGGCCGCGTCGGTATCCGAAGGAACGGATTGAGCAGGACCCTCATCGCGGGTCCTGGCGGCGTTACCTGGACACGGGCTGGCCAATGGTTCGCGAGGCCGCGGCGCGGCAGGCGGTGCGCATCGCGCCGACGACGTTCCGGAGGCCCGACGCTGCGCAGAGCTCACGCACCGCCGCCACCAGCCGTTGTGTATCCTCGGGCGCGACCCCGACC
>DASXQW010000140.1:0-5865 GCA_036506975.1 Casimicrobiaceae bacterium
TTGGTCAGCCAGTGGCGCAAAAGGCGGCTCCCGGCCGCGGTCGTGCAGGCATCGAGCAGCGAGAGCAGTGTGGGCGCCGGTTCGCCGCGCAGCGTCGCCGTGATCTCGAGATTGCGCCGTGTGGCGGCATCGAGCGCAAGATAGTCTCCCGGCTGCTCTACCGTCAGCGTGCGTATGTGCGAGAACGATCCCGGTTGCAGCGTTTGCTGCGTCGCCTGGGCGTAATGCAGCAGCGCGCCGGCCGCCTGCACCGCGAGCGGCGCGTCGGCGGCGCCGAACGCCGCAAGATCGTGCGTGCCCAGCTGCGCGGTCAGCCGCCTGACCGCGGTGTCGGAGTCGAATTGCCAGGGCGGCAGCGCTCGCGTCGGCACGCCGTCGCGCCCGGTGCCTTCCGTGCCCTCGGGGTAGAGCAGCTCGCTCGGAGCGAGCCGCTCGAGCTCGGCCGCGAGCTCGCTCGTCGGCAGATCGCGCAGTCGCAATTGCCCGGCCGCGAGATTGAGCCACGCCAAACCCACGCGCTGCTTCGATGGGCTCATTGCGACGAGCAGGCAATCGCGCTTCGCTTCGAGCAGACCTGCGTCGGTGAGCGTGCCGGGCGTGACGATACGCGTGACCTTGCGCTCGACGGGACCCTTCGCGGTGGCGGGATCGCCGATCTGCTCGCAGATTGCGACCGACTCGCCGAGCTTGATCAGCTTGGCAAGATATTGCTCGACGGCATGATACGGCACCCCTGCCATGGGTATCGGCGCGCCGGATGAAGCGCCGCGAGCCGTGAGCGTAATGTCGAGCAGCGGCGCGGCACGCTCCGCATCGCCGTAGAACAGCTCGTAGAAATCGCCCAGGCGATAGAACACCAGCTTGTCCGGATGCTCCGCCTTGACGCGCAGGTATTGCTGCATCATGGGCGTATGCGTTGACAGCGGAGCTGCGGCGATGTCCTTCGCGGCAGCGGGCGGCGGGGTCGCATTCACCGGGCGATTATAAGGGGCGCATGTGCGTGCCGGCCGGGTGCCCGCCTTGCGCGGCTGTGCGGGCCTCTGTTCTGGCAAACAATACCGCGAAGGGCGGCAAGATTTACCACCCGCCCGGGGCGGCACGACCGCGCCGTGCATGGCAGAACGCGCCCTCGCGATGCGGGCACGGAATCTGCTGCAGAATGGGCGCGATCATGGGTCTCCAGCGCTACCATCGCAAACGCGATTTCGGCCAGACTCCGGAGCCGAAGGGCAGCGTAACGGCGCGCCGGCGCGCGGGTTTGCGTTTCGTCGTGCAAAAGCACGCCGCCCGCCGCCTGCATTATGATTTCCGCCTCGAACTCGATGGGACGCTCAAGAGCTGGGCGGTACCGAAGGGCCCGAGCCTCGATCCGGCGGATAAGCGGCTGGCTGTGCATGTCGAGGACCACCCGCTCGATTACGGCAGCTTCGAGGGTGTGATTCCGGAAAAACAATACGGCGCGGGACCGGTCGCACTGTGGGACCGCGGAACGTGGAGCCCCGACGGCGATCCGGGGCGGGGCTATCGCGAGGGCCATCTCAAGTTTTCGTTGTCCGGAAAGAAGCTGCGCGGTGGTTGGGCGCTGGTGCGCATGAAGGGCCGGGGCGAGCAAGGCAAGGAACCGTGGCTGCTGATCAAGGAGCGCGACGCCGAGGCGCGGCCCGGCCATGGCGCCGACCTGCTCGCAGAGGCGCCACAGAGTGTCAAATCGGGGCGCACCGTCGAAGAGATCGCTTCCGGCCGCAAAAAGGCGCAGCCGCACGCAAAGCTGACGCGGGCTGCGCCGGCGAAGCGAGTTGCGGTACCTGTAGGCGAGCCGGTGCGTGCACTACCGGCGCATCTCGAACCCGAATTGGCGACGCTGGTCGATTCCGCGCCGACCGACACGGGCTGGCTGTACGAGATCAAATACGACGGCTATCGGATCATGGCGCGCATCGACAAGCGCGAAGTCCGGCTCTACACGCGCAAGGGTCTCGATTGGACGCCGCGCTTCCCGGACATCGCGCGCGATCTCGCAGCGCTGGCCTTGGCCCCGGCTTGGCTCGACGGCGAGATCTGCGTCCTCGATTCGCGCGGACGGACGAGTTTTTCGGCGCTGCAGCGCGTGCTCTCCGACGCATCCAAGGGGCCGGCGCTCTATTTTGTGTTCGATGCGCCGTTTCTGCACGGTCAGGACCTCCGCGCGCTGCCGCTCACCGCGCGCCGCGAAGCGCTCGAGCGCGCGCTGGGGACGCCGGATGCTCGCTCGACGTTGCGTTTTTCCTCCGTGCTTGCCGCGAGCGGAAAGGAGGTGCTGGCGCAAGCGTGCAAGATGGGTCTCGAAGGCGTCATCGGCAAGCGTGCTGCGAGTACGTATCGTCATGAGCGTACGCGCCACTGGATCAAGCTCAAATGCCGGCAGCGCCAGGAGTTCGTCATCGGCGGCTATACGCCGCCCGGCGGTTCGCGACAGGGCTTGGGCGCGCTGTTACTCGGCGTTCACGAGAAAAACGGCGAGCTGCGCTACGCCGGCCGGGTCGGGACCGGCTTCGACCACGCGACGCTCACCGCACTCGAGCAGAAACTCGCCCGCCTGCGCACCGACGCATCGCCGTTTAGTCGTCCGCCGGCCGGGCGCCTCGCGCGCGGCGTGCAATGGATAAAGCCGACCCTCGTCGCGGAAATCTCGTTCGCCGAATGGACGCACGATGGCCACGTCCGGCAGGCCTCGTTCGAAGGCTTGCGCGAGGACAAGCCGCAGGCCGAAGTCACGCGCGAGACCGCGCGCCGGACCCCGCGTGGGCGCACCCGCGAACGCTCGGCCCGCGCCGCGGTCCGCACCGGCGCGGTGAAGGTTGCCCGCGCGTCGCCGCCGACGGTGGGCGGCGTGAAGATCTCGCACCCCGAGCGCATCGTCTATCCCGACGCTAAGGTCAGCAAGCTCATGGTCGCCGAATACTATGCGCGGGTCGCGCCGCGATTGCTGCCGTACGTCGCCGGCAGGCCGCTGTCGATCGTGCGCTGCCCGGAGGGCACGAGAGGGCCGTGTTTTTTTCAGAAGCATGTCGGCGGCTACAAGGTTCCGGGGATCGACGTGGCGATGATCGAAGACAGCACCGGGCGCAATCCTTACATCGTCGCCAACTCGGCGAAGGCGCTGGTCGGGTTGGCGCAGATGAATGCGCTCGAGCTCCACGTCTGGGGCGCACAAGCGGCCACGCTCGAGCGCCCCGACACCATGGTGCTCGACCTCGATCCAGATCCGGAGCTGCCGTGGGCAACGGTCGTGAAGGCGGCGCAGCTGACGCGGGCACTGCTCGACGAGCTCGGCCTCGACGCCCTCGTCAAGACAACCGGCGGGAAAGGCCTGCATGTCGTCGTACCGCTCGAGCGCCGCCACAGCTGGGAAGACGTCAAGGGCTTCGCGCAGAGCGTGGCCGCGCATCTCGCCAAGATACTTCCCGAGCAGTTCACCGCGACAGTGACCAAGGCGCGCCGCCGCGGCAAGATCTTCGTCGACTACCTGCGCAATACGCGCGGCGCGACGGCGGTCGCGCCGTACTCGCTGCGCGCGCGCACCGGAGCGACGGTAGCTACACCGCTTTCCTGGGACGAGCTCTCCGCGAAGGTGCCGCCGTCGGTGTTCACCATCGCTACCGTCCCCGAGCGCATCGCGAAGACGAAGGACCCTTGGGCGGACTATGAGCGCCGTCGCCAGCGGCTGACCGCGGCGATGCAGCGCAAGTTGGCGCGCTGAGCTCGCGCGCGGTTTCGACCCCTGCGCTTATCGGGGCGCGCACCGGACGGCGCGCCGCGGCATGGGTTCTTCAGCGTTTCTGGCACAATCGCCGCGTGCCCAGGCAGGCGATTGCGTAGCCTGAGCTTCCCTAACACCGATGACCGCTTTGCATCTCTCGCCCGGCCGTCTCACGCTCGACCAGCTCCGTTCGGCCTGGACCGATCCTGTCGCCGTTACGCTGGAGCGGGACGCGAGGGCGCGGATCGATGCCGCTGCGGATGCCGTTGCCGGTGTCATCGCCGAAGGCCGCATCGTCTACGGCGTCAACACCGGTTTCGGGCTGCTCGCGCGCACGCACATCGATGCAACGCGCCTCGCCGAGCTGCAGCGCGCGCTGGTGCTGTCGCATTCCGCCGGCACCGGCCCACCGCTGGCCGACGCGGTGGTGCGGTTGACGCTCCTGCTCAAGATCGCGTCGCTCTCGCGCGGATATTCCGGTGTGCGTTACGAGGTCGTCGACGCGCTGCTCAAATTGCTCAACAGCGGCGTGATTCCCGTCGTGCCGAGCCAGGGTTCGGTCGGAGCGTCAGGCGATTTGGCGCCGCTCGCGCATCTCGCGGGTGTCCTGATCGGCGAGGGCGACGCGCGCATCGAGGGCAGGACGATGCCTGCCACTCAGGCGTTGACACACGCGGGGATCGCGCCGCTCCGGCTGGCGGCGAAGGAGGGGCTCGCACTCCTCAATGGCACGCAGGTCTCGACCGCGCTCTCACTCGCCGGTCTGTTCGCAGGCGAGCGCGTGTTTGCAGCCGCGCTGGTCGCCGGTGCGCTTTCGGTGGACGCCTGTCTGGGCAGCGACATGCCTTTCGACGAGCGCATCCAGGCGCTCCGCGGACATCGCGGGCAGGCGGATGCTGCGCGCGTGTTGCGCGAGCTCCTCGCGGGAAGCGCCATTCGCGCTTCGCACCGCGACTGCCCCCGCGTCCAGGATCCGTACAGCCTGCGCTGCCAGCCGCAGGTGATGGGTGCCTGCCTCGACCAGATGCGGCGCGCCGCGGAAGTATTGCTCATCGAGGCCGACGCCGTATCGGATAATCCTCTGGTGTTTCCGGAAACGCGAGAGGTGCTCACCGGCGGAAATTTCCACGGCGAACCGGTTGCGTTTGCGGCGGATGGCCTGGCGCTTGCGATCTCCGAGATCGGCGCGTTGTCCGAACGGCGCACCGCGCTCCTGATGGACGCCAATCTTTCGGGATTGCCGCCGTTTCTCGTCCGCGACGGCGGCGTCAACTCGGGATTCATGATCGCGCAGGTGACCGCCGCGGCGCTCGCTTCCGAGAACAAGGCGCTGGCCGTCCCGCGCAGCGTCGATTCGCTGCCCACATCGGCCAATCAGGAAGACCATGTGAGCATGGCGACCAATGCCGCGCTGCGCCTGACGCCGATGGCCGGCAACACCGCGGCGATCGTCGCCGTCGAGCTGCTCGCCGCGGCGCAGGGCGTCGAGCTGCGGGCACCGCTTGCGACTTCGCCGCGGCTTCAGGCGGTGCTCAAGCTCATTCGCAGCGATGCGGCGTTCTGGGATCGCGACCGGGCGTTTGCACCGGACCTCGAGCGCGTGCGCGCTCGCGTCGAGCGCGGCGAATTCACGCCCTTCGTCGGCGCGATGATGTAGCCGGGCTGAGGCCGAAGGCCGAAGCCCGGGACATCGTCGCCACCAACTGTCATTTCCCCGGGCATCCCCCCGGATCGAGTCCGGGTCAGCCCGGGGTACGCAATGCGCGCAGGCGATGATGGATGACGCGCCGCCGCGGTCGCGCGACAATAAGCTATTCGCTCAAGCGGAGCCGATTGATGAAGCGAGACGATCTAAGCCACTTGTCCAACACGCGTTCTCAGGACCGCGTCATCCGCGCGCCGCGGGGGAGCACGCTGAGCGCGAAGAGCTGGCTCACCGAGGCACCGCTGCGGATGCTCATGAACAATCTCGATCCCGAGGTCGCGGAGCGGCCGCAGGACCTGGTCGTCTATGGCGGCATTGGACGCGCCGCGCGCAACTGGGAATGCTTCGACGCCATCGTCGCGGCGCTGAAGGAGCTCAACGACGACGAGTCGCTGCTCATTCAGTCGGGCAAGCCGGTCGG
>DASXQW010000141.1:0-7443 GCA_036506975.1 Casimicrobiaceae bacterium
TGCCGCGCGGCCATCGCTCGCCGCGCGCGAGCACCATTGCTACGAGAATTCCTGCGGCGATGCCGAAGCGCAATGCGAGCAGTGTCGTCGTGTCGACGCCGGAGGCGTAGGCGAAGCGCGCCATGATCGCCATCGCACCGAAGCAAACCGCGCTTGCGAGGATGCATGCGACGCCCGCGCGGCGGCGCATTGCTGCAGCGGCTTCGATATCAGCCCTTGATCGCCGATTTCGGCCGGAACACCTTGCACACCTCGTCGTGCGTTTCCACATACGGCCCGCCGATGAGATCGAGGCAGTACGGCACTGCGGGAAACACGCCGTCGAGCGTTTCCTTGATCGCCTTGGGTTGACCGGGAAGGTTGAGGATCAGCGCGCGACCGCGGATGACGCCGACCTGCCGCGAAAGAATCGCGGTGGGCACATACCTGAGGCTCACCTGGCGCATCTGCTCGCCGAATCCCGGCAGCGGCTTATGCGCGACCGCAAGCGTCGCCTCGGGCGTGACGTCGCGCGGCGCGGGGCCGGTGCCGCCGGTCGTCAATACCAGGTCGCAACCAACGGTGTCGACGAGCTCGACCAAGGTTCTTTCGATAAGCGCCTGCTCGTCCGGAATCAGCCGCGTTTCCATGCGCCAGGGCGTGGAGAGCGCCGCGGTGAACCATTCCTTAAGTCCCGGGAGGCCCTTGTCCTCGTACACGCCGGCCGAGGCGCGATCGCTGATCGAAACCAATCCGATCAGCAGCTCTTGCGATTCGCTCATGCGATGCCGGTCCGGAAGGCGGTGCCGCCGTGGTGCCGGTGCGCCAGCATCATTCGGCCGCGCCCAAAAGCGCGGTGAGGGCTCGAAACAACTCCCGATACGCGCGCGGCGGTTGGCCGTGCGCGCGCTCGGCGTGAACGGCGCCGACCAGGGCGGCAAGCCGTGCCCGATCTGCGGCGGGACGCTCGGCGCACAGCCGGTCGAGGGCGCCGTCTTCGGAGAGCAAGCGTTCGCGCCAGCGCTCGAGGGCGTGCAGCCGCGCCTTCTCGGCGCTGGGCGCATCCGCCCATTGGGCGAGTCGCGTCCGGATCGGCGCGGCGTCGATGTCGCGCATCAGGCGCCCGATGAATTGCAGCTGCCTGCGTCGCGCCTCTCTAGCCGTGATCCGCTGGGCAGCGTCGAGCGCTTCGATCAGGCGCTCGGGCAGAGCGAGCTCGGCGCGCCGCGCGGGGCCGACGTCGAGCAGCGCTTCGCCCAAGGCCTGCAGGGCATTCATCTCTGCCTTGCGTTGGGTTTTGGAGCCTCTAGAGAGCGGTTCAGCCACCCGTACGGCCTGCGGAGGTGTTTCGTCGGGTCGGCGCATCGCGAGCAGTCTTGGGACGAGGGCGTTTGCTATGATACTAGGAACCTCTGAACAGGCCCCGCGCGGGATCCATTCAGAGCCCGTAGATCGCCCTGCGCGGCGACCGACCAGAGTCCGTCGATGACCGATACTGCCGCCGTCACGATTGCCGCTCCCGCTACTCGCTTCCCGCTCACGACCGCCGCCTTGTCCGGCGTCGCCGGCGAGGTCCTCAGGGCGGCGCAGGCGGGCGGCGCCACCGCCGCCGAAACCGAAGTCTCACAGGCATTCGGCTTGAGCGTGACGGTGCGCAAGGGCGATGTGGAAACGATCGCCTACAATCGCGACAAGGGCATCGGCGTCACCGTTTACGTCGGCGCGCGACGCGGGCACGCAAGCACGGCTGACTTCGCGCGCGCGGCAATCGAAGACACGGTCTCCAAGGCATTGACGATCGCGCGCTACACCGCGGAAGACGTCTGTGCCGGTCTCGCCGACCCGGCGCTGCTTGCCCGCAACTGGGCCGACCTCGACCTGTATCACCCCTGGAACCTGACGGTCGAGGAGGCGATCGCGCTGGGGCGGGAATGCGAGGCGGCGGCGCTCTCTGTCGACCGGCGGCTAACGAATTCCGAGGGCGCGACGGTTTCGCTGCACGAAGGAGAGTTCGTCTACGCGAATACGCTGGGCTTTTCCGGCGGCTACGCGAGCTCGCGCCACGGCATCTATTGCGCGGTGATCGGTGATGACGACGGCGCGATGCAGCGCGATGACTGGTTTACCGCGGCGCGCTCGCCGCACGATCTGGAAACGGCGGCGCGCGTCGGCCGCCTCGCCGGTGAGCGCACCACGCGCAGGCTCGGCGCACGCCGACTGGCGACGCTGGACTGCCCGGTGTTATACGAGGCGCCGGTCGCCACCGGCTTGATCGGACACTACGTCAACGCTACCAGCGGCGGCAGCCTTTATCGCAAGTCGTCGTTCCTCATCGACAGCCTCGGCCAGCAGGTATTTGCGCCGCAGATCAGCATCCGCGAGGAACCGCATTTAAAGCGCGGTCAGGCATCGGCGCCGTTCGACGATGAGGGCGTCGCGACGCGCACGCGCGATGTCGTGCGCGATGGCGTGGTGCAGGGGTATTTCCTCGGCAGTTACTCGGCGCGCAAGCTCGGGCTTGTATCGACGGCAAATGCCGGCGGTAACCACAATCTGGTGGTCACGCACGGCGACGAAGATCTTCGTGCACTGCTGCAACGGATGGGACGCGGCGTGCTCGTGACCGAGTTGCTCGGCCAGGGAGTCAATCCGGTCACGGGCGACTATTCGCGGGGTGCCGCGGGCTATTGGATCGAAGGCGGCGAGATCGCGTACCCGGTCGAAGAAATCACGATTGCAGGTAATCTCGGCCGCATGTATCGCGACATTGTCGCGATCGGTAACGACGTTGATCGCCGCGGCTCGCGCCACTGTGGGTCGGTGCTCATAGGCGCGATGACAATTGCAGGTAACTAGCCACCGCGCCCGCGCCATGGTGCACAAGCGGCCGTTGCGGGAACAATTCCGGACCTGGCGTCGCTCGCTTCGGGATCCATTGCGCGGCGGCAAGGCTGCGGCGCGCTGGATCGCGTCGTTGCCGACGGCCGATCCGCTGCAGCTGCAGCGCGAGACGCTCGACCTGGTTGCGTCGTTCCCCGGGGGGCGGCGCCGCATCAGGCCCGCGCAAGCGGATGCGTTGCTGCACGTCGATGCCCGATGCGAGCCGATCATAAGTCACTTGACTGCGCAATATACTGCCAACTATCAGCGCTCGAGCAGCGTCGAGACACGGCTCTGGCACGGCGTGTTCGATTTGGTCAAGGCGTTTACCGCCGCGTATCAGGCCGCGCTGAAGGCCGGATACGCAGCCGGCGAGCAGAAGCGGTGGAAAACGGTCCTGCCGCGCGTATTGGTCAGGCTCGCGCATTACAAAGCCATCGACGGCAAATTCCGGCTGTTTCGCTACGGCCACTGGATACCCGCGCAATGGCGTGAGCTGCACGAGCTCTACGAGTTCGCGCGCATGCGCGGCTGGCAGCGCGAGCCGCTTGCGTTCGGCGCCGCCGCGTTCAGCCAGCCCGGAGAATCTCTGGAACAGGAATACATCCGCTCTCTCCTGCTCATGCGCCTGGACAGCGGCAACTTCACGCCGGATCAGGTCGAGTGGGTGTCGCGCTCGCTCGAGGAATGGACATCCTCGCTGACGCTGACGCCGCCACCGGGCACCGGGGCGAATTTCTACGTCGATCTCTCCGGCACGCAGGGCCTCAAGCGCCAGGAGCAACCGCGCGCCGGCGGCCGTCTGATGTTCCTCGACGCCACCGCCGTCTATGCTCGCGTCGTCGAGCGCATGCGTGCGCTGCCGGAGCAGGATGCCGATCCGCATCTACCCGGCGCTCTGCCCCCGCGCGAGCAGAAGCTGCTCCTGATGCGGCTCGCGGCATTGTACGGACCGGATGCGCTTGCGTTCTCGCCGCGGGCGCCGCGCAAATCGACCGACGTCGAGATGCGGGTCGTGGTCGGCCTGCAGGCGCTGACGCGCGCGGTCGCAGAAGTGGAACACCTCTCGGCGGAGGCGAAGACGTCGGGTGCGAGGCACAGCTACGACGAAATCACCCAGCTCGTGAATCCGAGCGCGAATCCGGAGTCGATCGCCCGCCGGATCCGCGGCTCGCCGTGGAAGATGGTCAATCGCAGCGAAAGCGGCTGCCGCATGATCGCGCCGGTGAGCGACGCGCCGACCAAGCTCGGCGAGATCATTGCGATCAAGGATGGCGACCGCTGGGAGCTCGCCGTCGTCCGACGCATACAGCGGCAACAGGTCGAGGAAGTGATCTGCGGCGTCGAGATCATCGCCCGCCGGATGGTGCGCGTGCTTTTGCGCAGCTGGGTGGCTCCGCTGGACGCTCAGCGCGCCGGCGTCGACCGGCCGTTCTTTGGCATCTATCTGCCCGCTCACGCGGACAATCGCCGGGCCGCGCAACGCAGTCTTATCGGTCCGGACGACCGGTTTCTGCCGGGAGGCATGGTCGAGCTCGATACCGGCAACGCGCGCTATCTGATCCGGTTCACCCAGACGCTGGAGCGGCAGGCCGGCTGGGCCTGGGCGCTGTTCAATGCGGTGCGCAAGCTCTCGCCCTAGCACCCCGCGGTTTGAGTGCGGATTTGGGTTAGAATCGCCGGCGGACGATGATCGGGCGCGGCGGCGCGGTGAAGCCATCGAAGCTTTCCGCGGCCAGCCTGATTGTAGACGACACGCGGGCCGCCGCCGGGACCGTCTCGGCAATCGTGATTTCATTTGGAGAAGGAGCAATCGTATGCAACGTCGATCATTCCTGAAGAAGGCGGGCGTGGGCTTGGCAGCGAGCGCGGTGGCCGCGCCGGCCATCGGACAGGGGGCGCAACCCGAGGTGAAATGGCGACTGGCTGCGAGCTGGCCGAAGAGCCTCGATACGCTCTACGGCGGTGCCGAGCACATTTCCAAGCGTTGCGCTTCCGCGACCAACGGCAAGTTCCAGATCCAGGTGTTTGCGGCCGGCGAAATCGTTCCCGGGCTGCAGGTGCTCGACGCGGTGCAGAATGCGACGGTGCAGTGCGCCCACACGGCACCTTACTATTTCTTCGGCAAGGATCCGACGTTCGCCTTCGCCTGCGCTATTCCGTTCGGGTTGAACGCACGCCAGCAGAACGCCTGGATGTACCACGGCGGCGGGCTGGAGCTGATGCGCGAGTTCATGAAGGACTACAACGTCTACAACATCCCGGCCGGCAATACGGGCGCGCAAATGGGTGGCTTCTTCCGCAAGGAGCTGAAGACCGTCGCCGACATGAAGGGCCTGAAGATGCGCATCGGGGGCTCGGCCGGCGTCGTGATGCAGAAGCTCGGCCTGGTGCCGCAGCAGATCGCCGGCGGCGATATCTATCCGGCACTGGAGAAAGGCACGATCGACGCCGCGGAATGGGTCGGTCCGTACGACGACGAGAAGCTCGGCCTCTACAAGGTCGCGAAGTATTACTACTACCCCGGCTGGTGGGAAGGCGGCCCCGAGCTCGACCTGTTCGTCAACACCAAGGCCTGGAGCGAACTGCCCAAGGATTACCAGTCGATCCTCGAAGCGGCATGCGCCGAGGCGAATGTCGACATGATGGCGAAGTACGATGCGTTGAATCCCCCGGCGCTGCGCCGGCTGGTTGCAGCGGGCGTTCAACTGCGTCCATTCCCGCGCGAGATCATGCAGGCATGCCATAAGGCGGCGGTGGAAGTTTACGACGAGTTCGCCGCCACGAACGCGAAGTTCAAGAAAGTCTACGAGCCCTGGAAGAAGTTCCGCGACGAGGACATCCTGTGGTTCCGCGTCGCCGAGCAGAATTTCGATCAGTTCATGGCGACCGCCAGCACGCAAAGCGCCACGGCCAAAAAGTAGGGCCGAATTCATTCGGCCTTCGGGAGTCGCGCCTTCTCGAAATGCGCGACAAAAAGCCCCGCATGCGCGGGGCTTCTTTTTGGGGCCTGACGACCTCGCCCGTTATTTTTTCTCCGCCGGAGCCGCGCCCGGCGCCTTGAAAAGATCCTCGAGCGACTGAGCGGAGTCGGTCTCCTTTTGTTGCTCCTGCTGCTCGGTCGGCGCCGGCCCCGTGCCGGGCGTTTCGCTCGGCGGCAACTGGATCTGGATCTTGGTCGGATCGACCGTGCTCTCCTTCGCCTTGTAGACCATCACCATCTGCGGGATCGCGATGACCAGCCCGATCATGATGATCTGGATCAGAACGAACGGCACCGCGCCCCAGTAGATCTGTCCCGTTGTCACTCCTGCCGTCACCTTCTTGGTGAGCTTGTCGATGTAGTCCTTGGCCGGTGCGACGCTGCGCAGATAGAACAGCGCGAAGCCGAACGGCGGATGCATGAACGATGTCTGCATGTTGACGCCGAGCAGCACGCCAAACCAGATCAGGTCGATACCCAGCTTGTCGGCGACCGGCCCGACCAGGGGAATGACAATGAACGACAGCTCGAAGAAATCGAGAAAAAACGCCAGGAAGAAGATCAGGATGTTGACGACGATCAGGAAGCCGAGCTGGCCCCCGGGCAGGCCGCTCAACAAATGTTCGACCCAGACATGGCCGTTGACCGCGTAGAAGGTCAGGCTGAAAACGCGCGCGCCGATCAGGATGAACACGACGAACGTCGACAGCTTGGCGGTGGTGTCCATCGCCTGCTTGAGCAGCTTCCATGACAGCCGCCGGCGCGCCACTGCCATGATCAGCGCGCCGCTCGCGCCCATAGCGCCACCCTCGGTCGGCGTCGCGACGCCCAGGAATATCGTACCCAGCACCAGAAAGATCAGCGCCAGCGGCGGAATCAGCACGAAGGTGACGCGTTCGGCGAGCCGCGACAGCAGCCCGAACTTCAACAGATGATTGATGACCGCGGCGAAGAACGCGACTGCCGTGCCGACGACGGTGGCGATGACGATGACCTCATCGGTCGGCGTTTCGGCCGGGAGGTACCACTTGGCGAAGGCGACTGCTGCGACGACCGCGACGATGGTCAGAATCAGCAACGACCGCGTGCCGCCCGCACCGTCCGGCTCACGCAGCGTACGTGCTTCGAGCGGCAGCGCGGGCGCCCATTTCGGCTTGAATACGCATACGCCCATCGTGTAGATGGCGTAGAGTCCGGCCAGCGCGATGCCGGGGATGAAAGCGCCGGCGTACATGTCGCCCACCGACTTGCCGAGCTGGTCGGCCATGATGATCAGCACCAGCGACGGCGGGATGATCTGGGCCAGTGTGCCCGATGCGGCGATGACGCCCGAGGCAAAGCGCCGGTCGTATCCATAGCGCAGCATGATCGGGAGCGAAATGAGCCCCATCGAGATCACCGATGCGGCGACCACTCCGGTCGTCGCCGCGAGCAGTGCGCCGACGAAGATCACCGCGTAAGCCAGGCCGCCGCGCACCGGCCCGAACACCTGCCCGATCGTGTCGAGCAAATCCTCGGCCATGCCGCTGCGCTCGAGGATCAGCCCCATGAAAGTGAAGAACGGGACGCAGAGCAGGGTGTCGTTGGACATGATGCCCCAC
>DASXQW010000142.1:0-2576 GCA_036506975.1 Casimicrobiaceae bacterium
CGTTCCGCATGGCAAGATTTACACGGCGGCGGACATCGTCGCCGACCCGCATTATCTGGCGCGCGACATGATCCGCCAGATGACGCTGCCCGACGGCAAACCGCTCAAGCTGCCGGGCATCGTGCCCAAGCTGTCGGACACGCCCGGCGAGATGGAGTGGATCGGCCCCGCGCTCGGCGAGCATACTGACGAGGTGCTGCGCGGAATCGGTTATAGCGGCGAGGACATCGCGCGGCTGCGTGCGGCGGGCGCGATCTGATGTAGGGCCGAATTTATTCGGCCGCGGCGTTGATCGGAGCGGCCTAAATACGTCATCCCGGCGAAGCCTGCCCCGGAGTGATTAAGTCCGGGGGCCGGGATCCAATTTCGATAAACAACTTGGGCCCCGGCCTACGCCGGGGCGACAACCCAAATGAGCCAACGCATCTTCATTCACGACGTCGTCGCGCGCGACGGGTTTCAGATCGAGCCTTCGTGGATACCGACCGAGCGCAAGATCGAGCTCATCGATCTTCTTTCCGCGACCGGCGTCGCCAAGATCGAAGCAACTTCGTTCGTATCGCCCAAGGCGGTGCCGAACCTCCGCGACGCGGCCGAGGTGATGGCGGGCATCCGCCGAAATCCTGCCGTAACGTACGTCGCGCTGGTGCCGAACGCGCGCGGCGCCGAGCGCGCGCTCGCCGCAAACGTCGACGAGATCGTGCTCGTCGTATCGGCTTCGGAGACGCACAACCGGGCCAACGTACGCCGCAGTATCGCGGAATCGTTCGCCGGCTTCGACGAAGTATTCGAAACGCTTCGCGGCAGCCGCATCGGCGTCGTCGGTGCGGTAGCGACCGCGTTCGGGTGCCCGTTCGAGGGTGTCGTGCCCGAGGCGCAGGTCATCGACTGCGTCGCGCGGTATGTCGATCTCGGCGTGCGCGGAGTCACGTTCGGCGACACGACGGGAATGGCCAACCCGAAACAGGTCGAGCAGCTCGTCGGCGCTGTCGCGAAGCGCTTTCCGGATCTCGCGCTGACGCTGCATTTTCACAACACGCGCGGCATGGGCCTGGCAAACGTTCTCGCCGGCCTCGCGGCGGGCGTCGCGCGCTTCGAAGGTTGCCTCGGGGGTTTGGGCGGCTGTCCGTTCGCGCCCGGCGCGACCGGCAACGTCTGCACCGAGGACGTCGTGCATATGCTGCAATGCATGGGCTACGACACGGGCGTCGACCTCGATCGCCTGCTCGCCGCTTCGCGCCGGCTTGGAGAGATCGTCGGCCACGAGCTGCCCGGCCAGGTTGTGAAGGCCGGGAAATCGAGCGATCTTCATCCGCCGCCGGCAGAGCTCGTTGCGCCTGCGACCTAACGCAAGACCTCTCACCCGGCCTGCGCAAATCGGGCAGGCCTCCCTCTCCCGCGTGCGGGGAGAGGGTTGTGGTGACGGGCGCCGCTATATCGCGGCTCGTTGACAGTCCCGGAACCGTATGTGAGCATCGCCGCTCGAACGAGAGCGCCGCCGACAGCGATCGACGCTCGATGAATCTGCTTTGCCACTGGAGGAAACAATGAAGCTCTTGCGCAGCCTGGTCGTCGCCGCGTGCGCGACCCTAGCCCTATCGTTGCCCTTCGCCGCGCAGGCGCAAGGCAAGCCCGAGAAGCCGAAGGTCAGCATCGCGGTCGGCGGCAAGTCGCAGTTCTACTATCTGCCGCTCACCATCGCCGAGCGCCTGGGTTACTTCAAGGACGAGGGACTCGAGCTCGAGATCAGCGACTTCGACGGCGGGTCGAAGGCGTTGCAGGCAGTGGTCGGCGGCAGCGCCGACGTCGTCTCGGGCGCATGGGAGAACACCGTCGACCAGCAGCCCAAGGGACTGCAGCTTCAAGGCTTCGTGCTCATGGGACGCTACCCGGCAATCTCGGTCGGCGTCGCCAAGGCGAAGGCCGCGAGCTACAAGTCCCCGAAGGATTTGAAGGGCATGAAGATCGGCGTCAGCGCGCCGGGTTCGAGCACCAATCGGATGGTGCTGCACCTGCTCGCCAAGGACGGACTCAAGGGCGACGACGTGTCGATCATCGGCGTCGGAACCTCGTCCGGCGCGATCGCGGCGATGAAGGCCGGATCGCTCGACGCCATCTCGAACGTCGATCCGATCATGACCATGCTCGAATCGTCGGGCGATGTCGTGATCGTTGCCGATACCCGCACCGCGGCGGGAACGGCCGCCGTGTTCGGCAGTCCGGATATGCCGGCCGCCGCGCTTTACGCGCCGGTTTCCTTCATCAAGAACAATCCGAACACGGTGCAGGCGCTCACCAACGCGATCGTGCGGGCGTTGCTCTGGTTGCAGAAAGCGACGCCGGACCAGGTGGCCGCGACTGTGCCGCCGGAGTATCTGATGGGCAACAAAGCGATCTATCTCGCGAGTTACGGCAAGGTGAAGGATGCGTTCTCACCCGACGGCATGCTCGACGAGACCGGGAAGCAGAACACGCTCAAATATCTTGCCGCGTTCAATCCCGCACTCAAGCCCGCAGAGATCAACCTGGCGCAGACGTTCGATCCGAGCTACGTGCAGAAGGCGCTGGCGAAATAC
>DASXQW010000143.1:0-8245 GCA_036506975.1 Casimicrobiaceae bacterium
ATGTTCCGCAACGGCTATCTGACCGAAGCGTCCGCGTCGAACGTGTTGATCGTCAAGGGCGGCACCATCATTGCGCCGCCCAAGGATAATCTGATCCTTCCGGGCATCACCTACGACGCGGCGCTGGAGCTGGCGCGCGAAGGCGGCCTGCCCTTGGAGATTCGGCCGGTGACCCGAGACGAGGCGCTAGCCGCCGACGAGATGTGGCTCTCTTCGTCGACCAAGGAAGTGCTCGCGGTCACCACGCTCGACGGCAAGCCTTTCGCCAGTGGCAAGCCCGGACCCGTATATCGGCAGATGTACCGGTTGTTTCAGGCGAGCAAACCGAAAGCGCGTAACGCGGCGTGACGGTGGGGCTACGTTGTGGGTTGCGTCGCCCCGGGCATCGCGCTTCGCGCTCAGCCCAGGCTACGTCAATCGGCGCGGCCCTCCGGGTCCGGCGGGCTGACGCCATACCTGCTGCCGTGCCACACCAGGGGCGGCAGGCGCCGGTGCGCGGCAGCGACGACTTCGCCGATGAAAAGCATGTGGTCGCCCGCGGGGTGGAGCGCGTGATGCCGGCATTCGAGCCATGCCGCGCAGCCTTCGATCAAAGGCGCATCGGCGTGGCCAAGGCGGAATGCCACGCCTGCAAAGCGATCTGTATGCGGGCGCGAGAAGCGTCGCGCCAGCTCGACTTGATCGTGCGCGAGCACGTTCACCGCGTATTTCGCGGCTCCTTCGAAGATCGCCAGGCTGCGCGAGCGCCGTGCGAGGCTCCAGATGATGAGCGGCGGCTCCAGCGACACCGAGTTGAACGAATTGGCGGTGAAGCCGACGAACCCGTGCTGGGCACGCGCGGTGATGATGGTGACGCCGGTCGCAAACTGCGCCAAGGCGTCGCGGAACTGCCGCTCGGCCGCAGCGGGCCGCTCTATGCGTTCGTTGACTGTCGGCATCGTCTCGCACCGCGCCGCCTGCGACAGGCGAACGGTGGCGCCGCATCTTAGGCGGCTACGCCTTTGGGTGTCAAAACGCGAAAGCCCTATGCCTGGCCCGCCGCTTTGATCGAGGCCGGCGGGCGGACGATCGGCGACCGATGGCGTAAGGATGCACGGCGCTGCTAAACTATATCTAGGCTCCGAATTCGTCGGTCGACTTCCTCCGCGCATGAACCAGCCGCTGCAGAAAATCATCGCCAACCGCTACAGCGGCCGCGACATCCCCATCGCCCTCGTTTTGCCCGACGGCGACCGCGTTCCGCTGTCGAAGACTCCCGAGGTCGACGTGTACGCCCGCACATGGCGTGGTTTGAAGACGCTTGCATCGCCGGAAATGGGTGCGCTCGCGCGGGCGTATGTTCACAACGATATCGATTTCAGCGGCGGCGCGCGCCGCGTTCTCGGCATTGCGGAATCGCTGGTCGGCAGCGTCACGTACAGTCGTGATCGATTCGCCGCGCGCGCGCGAACGTGGCTCACCCGCCGGCGCGGCAACAGGGCGAATATCCAGCACCATTACGACGTCTCGAATGCGTTCTATCGGCTCTGGCTCGACGAGCGCATGGTCTATTCGTGCGCGTATTTCCGCAGCGAGACGGATTCGCTCGACCTGGCCCAGACACAGAAGCTCGATCATATCTGCCGCAAGTTGATGCTCAACCCGGGCGAGGAGTTTCTCGACATCGGCTGCGGCTGGGGTGCGCTGATCTTTCGCGCGGCGCAAAGTTACGGCGTGAACGCAACCGGCATCACGCTGTCGCAGAATCAATACGATCATGTCAAGGCGAAAATTGCCGAGCTCGGTCTCGGCGACCGCGTGCGCGTGCAACTGCTCGATTACCTCGACTTGCCCGAAGACCGGCTGTTCGACAAGATCGCCAGTGTCGGCATGTTCGAGCACGTTGGCGTTGCCAACTACCCGCGCTACTTCGGCAAGATCAGGCGCATCCTCAAGCCTGGCGGGCTGGTGCTCAACCATGGCATCACGCATAACTGGCCGGGCGGCGACAGCCTCGGCAGCGGCATCGGCGATTTCATCGACGAATACGTCTTCCCGGGCGGCCAGGTCGCGCACGTATCGAGGGTCATACAAGGGCTCGCCGCCGATGGCCTGGAGCTCCTCGACGCCGAAGCCTTGCGCGAGCACTACGCGCGGACGCTGTGGAATTGGCTCGATCGGCTGGAGGCGAACGCCGACGCGGCCCGGCGCGAAGTCGGGGAGGAGCGGTTCCGTGTCTGGCGTATCTATCTCGCGGGCTCAGCGCACGCGTTCGATCGCGGCTGGCTCTCGATCTTCCAGCTGCTCGTCGGCAAGCCGCTTCCGGACGGCCGCTTGCCGCATCCGGCGACGCGGGAGTACATGTACCGGAGCTAAGGGCGATAAGAGCTCAGGACTTGCGCAGATGTCATGCCGGCCCCATATGGGGCCGATGGAGATGACCGAGACCTTACTCGAATTCCCCTGCGCGTTCCCGATGAAGATCGTCGGGCGCACCGAGGACGGATTCGCGCAGGCTATTCTCGAAGTCGTGCTGCGCCACGCGCCGGATTTCGACAGCGCGTCGATGGAAATGCGCGCCTCGCGCGAGGGCAGATATCTCTCGCTGACGTGCACGGTCAATGCCACCTCGCGCGAGCAGCTGGATGCGCTCTACCGCGAGCTCTCGTCGCATCCGATGGTTACGATGGTTCTCTAGGAGCCTGTCGGCATGGATGGCTGCGCGGGACCGGGCGACGCGCGCTCGGCGGATCTTGCCTCGCAGCGCAGGTGGGAAGTGCGGCGACTGGGTTGCACGGATTACGTCGCCACCTGGCGCGCGATGCAGGCGTTCACCGAGGCTCGGAGCGCCGGCACGCCGGACGAAATCTGGATCACCGAGCACGCTCCCATCTATACGCTGGGCTTGGCCGGACGCCGCGAGCACCTGTTGCGCGACAACGGTGTTCCGGTGCTCAAGGTTGATCGCGGCGGACAAGTCACTTATCACGGACCCGGCCAGCTCGTGGTTTATGTGTTGATGGATCTCAAGCGTGCGCAGCTCGGCGTGCGCCAGACGGTCCGGCGCATCGAGATCTGCGTGATAGAATGGCTCGGGTCGCTGGGAATTTCCGCCTATGGCAAGCCGTCGGCGCCGGGCGTCTACGCGGTGACCGGAAATATCGAAGCCAAGATCGCCGCGCTCGGGTTGAGAGTGCGCAATGGGTGCACGTACCACGGCCTGAGCGTGAACGTCGCGATGAACCTCTCGCCTTTTGCCGACATCGATCCCTGCGGCTACCCGGGTCTTGCCGTGACCCAGCTCGCCGACTTTGATGTCGTCAAGACGGTTGACCAGGCCGGCGCGGAATTGGCGCCGATGCTCGCCTCGCGCTTGGCGTCGGACACTTCGACATGAGCGATCCAGCGACTTCCGCGCGCGACAACGCGGCCGGCATCAAGCACACCGGCGCCGCGAAGACTGCGCGCATTCCCATTAAGGTCGTCGCGACCGAAAGGCTTCCCAAGCCGCCGTGGATCCGTGTTCGCGCCCCATCGAGCCCGCGCTTCTACGAGATCAAGAAGATCCTGCGCGAGCACCACCTGCATACCGTGTGCGAAGAAGCCTCCTGCCCGAACATCGGCGAATGCTTCGGCAAGGGCACGGCGACGTTCATGATCATGGGCGACATCTGCACGCGGCGTTGCCCATTCTGCGACGTCGGTCATGGCCGGCCGCTGCCGCTCGATATCGACGAGCCCGCGAATCTGGCCGAGACGGTCGCGGCGCTGAAGCTCGCGTACGTCGTGATCACCAGCGTGGACCGCGACGACCTGCGCGACGGCGGGGCCGGACACTTCCGGGATTGCATCCGCAAGCTGCGCGAGATTTCGCCTCAAACCCGCATCGAGGTGCTGGTCCCGGATTTCCGCGGCCGTCTCGAGCGCGCTCTGGAGATCCTGGCGGAATCTCCGCCGGACGTGATGAACCACAATCTCGAGACCGTGCCGAGGCTGTACAAGCAGGTGCGCCCGGGTTCGGACTATGCGCATTCGCTCAAGCTGCTGCAGGAATTCAAGCGCCGGTTCGCGAACATTCCCACCAAGTCCGGCTTGATGGTGGGCTTGGGGGAGACCGACGAGGAAATCCTCGCGGTCATGCGCGACATGCGCGCGCATGAGATCGACATGCTGACCATCGGCCAGTATCTTCAGCCCACCGCCGGCCACCTGCCGGTGTTGCGTTACGTGCACCCGGATATTTTCGCGATGTTCGAGCGCGAAGCGTACGCGCTCGGCTTCCGCCACGCCGCGGTCGGCGCGCTGGTGCGCTCGTCGTATCACGCCGACAATCAAGCGCACGACGTGCTCGAAGCGACCGGCTGACTTTCTCGGAGCGATTGGGGAACGCTATGCGCGGCCGCTTTTTGCGCGCGATCGCAACGATCGCGCTTGTCGCCTTCGCCGGTGGCGCCCACGCCGAAGTCTCAGACGTACGCATCTCGCACGGTTACGGCGTGCTCTACCTGCCGCTGATGATCATGGCGAGCGAGAAGCTCGTCGAGAAGCACGCGAAGGCCGCGGGGCTCCCCGACGTGCGCGCCGATTACAAGGTGCTCGACGGCGGCAATGTGATCAACGACGCGATGCTCTCGGGCGCGCTCGACATCGCGTCGATCGGCGTGGCCGGGTTTCTGACGCTGTGGGCGAAGGCAAAGGACAATCCCGCGCTGGAGATCCGGGGGCTGACCGGCATGAGCTCGTCGTCGATCTATCTGATGACGCGCAACCCGAACGTCAAGACGCTCAAGGATTTCACCGACAAGGACCGCATCGCCGTGCCGGGCATCAAGACCTCGCTGCCCGCGGTGCTGCTGCATATGGCGGCGGCGAAGGAATTCGGCGACGCCAATTACGCCAAGCTCGATCCGATCACGGTCGCGCTGCCGCACCCGGAAGCGCTGACGGTGATGCTGTCGGGAAAGAGCGAGATCAACAGCCACATGGCTTCGCCGCCATTTTCCTACATCGAGGACGCGACGCCCGGCGTGCACCGGGTGCTCAGCACGGTCGACGTCCTCGGCAACATCACGCTCGACATGACCTATACCAGCCGGCGCTTCTACGAAGCCAACCCCAAGCTCTGCGGGGCGTTCATCGCCGCGTTGAACGAGGCGAATGCGCTAATCGCCAGGGACAAGAGGAAGGCGGCCGAGATCTACCTCGCGGTCTCGAAGCAGAAATCCTCGCCCGACGAGATCGTCAAGATACTGAACGACCCGAACTCGAAATTCTCCACCGTTCCCGACGGCACGATGAAATATGCCGAGTTCATGTCGCGCGTGGGCACGATCAAGGCGAAGCCCGCGTCTTGGAAGGATCTGTTCTTCCCGCCGATTCACGCGGTAGCAGGAAGTTGACGCGGCCGTCCAAGAGCGACCCGCAGAATGACGGGTCGCGATTGGAAACAGCCGCGTCATCCCGGGCGAGCGCAGAGCGCGAGACCCGGGATCCAGTGACGTTCGACGCACGACGCTGGATTCCCGCTTTCGCGGGAATGACGTCAGGGTTGCCGTTCTCGCGGGAATGACGTCACGATGGTCCCCTTCGCTGGAAGAACATCATAAAGGTAGCGGCGCATCCTTCGGCCAGAGCAGCCATACACGTCCAGCCTGCCTCATGCGGCCGGCCTGGCGCGCCGCGTCCTCGCCGAAACCCCAGAAAAAATCGACGCGCAGCGGCCCCCGGATCGCGCCACCGGTATCCTGCGCGAGGACGAGACGATCAAGCGGTCGGCTCGACAGCGGCCAGGTCGTCGAAAGAAACACCGGTGCACCGAGCGGGATGGAACGCGGATCGACAGCGATCGCACGACCGGCCGCAAGCGGAACGCCGAGCGTTCCGATCGGACCGTCGATTGTCGCAGCCGGGTCGGGTGTGACTTCGCGGAAGAACACGTAGCTCGGATTCTGGTCGAGCAGTTCAGGCAGCGCCTCCGGATGCCGCCGTCCCCATGCCTTGATCGCCTGCATCGATGCTCCATCCGGCGAGAGCTCGCCGCGATCGATCAACATGCGCGCGATGGAGCGGAACGGCTGTCCGTTCTGATCCGCATATCCAATGCGCATCACTCCGCCTTCGGCGAGACGAACGCGGCCCGAGCCCTGGATCTGCAGAAAGAACGCCTCGACCGCATCGTCGACGTAGACGAGCTCCTTGCCCGCCAGCGCCGGTTTGCCTGCTTCGATATCGGCGCGCGCCCAGTAGGGAACCACGCGCTTGCCCTCGACGCGGCCGCGCAGCCGCTTGTCCTTGAGCTCGGGATAGAGCTCGATGAGATCGATCGTCAGCAGATCGTCCGGAGGCGCGTAGAGCGGATAACGGTATTGCTCGCTTCGGATGCGGCTGCCGTCGAGCAGCGGCTCGTAATAGCCCGTGACGAGGCCGGCGTCCTTGCCGTCCGGGGTGAGCGCCTGGTATGCGGTAAAATGCCGCTCGAAGAATGTTCGTACCGCCGCCGCGTCGCGCGGATCGATCGCAAATGTGGCAGCGCAGGGCTCACGCCAGATTGCTGCGGTTGCCTCTTGAGCAACGAGCGCGGTGCAACCGGTGGTGAACGCAGGCCAGGCGTCGGCTAGCGTGTCGTCGGCCCAGCCCGGAAGCTCGGCGAACGTCACGGGCCGAAACACCGCGCGCGCCATGTCGGGTACGGCGATCGACGGCGGCGGGGGCTTGGTTCCGGTCTGGGGCAGTGTGGTGCAAGCGGCGCAGACCGCAGCGGCCACGGCTGCGAGGCATTTGGGAAGAACCATCGCGATGATCTGGTTCCTACTCGAAGCGCTGGTCGCGCTGCTGCTCGCGGTATTCATCGTCTGGTTCACGATGGGCGGGAAGCGCAAGCCGTCGCCGCCGCGGGCAGACGACGACAATGAGGACGAGCGCTAGTGCAGTACGCGCGGGACCGACAGCGTGAACGACGGAATCGGCGCGTCGAACTGCTGTCCGTCCTCGGCGATCATCTGGTAGGTGCCGTGCATCGTGCCCACCGCGGTCTCGAGATGCGTGCCGCTCGTGTATTCGAAGCTCTCGCCGGGCTTGAGCAAGGGCTGCTGCCCGACGACTCCAAGGCCCTTCACTTCGAGCACCTTGCCGTTCGCATCGGTGATGATCCAGTGCCGGCTGACGAGCTGAGCCGGAATGCTCCCGGTATTGCTGATCGTGATCGTGTAGGCGAAAACGTATTGGTCCTTCGACGGGTCCGATTGGTCCGCGACGTAGGTCGCCTTGGGGACGACGGTGATCTCGTATTTGCTGCTCTCGGCCATCGGGTGCACTGCACTGAACGACAACCAAGATTATAGCGCCATGGCCCCTTGCTTTATTGCTCCGTCGATCCTCTCCGCCGACTTCGCGCGTCTCGGCGACGAAGTGCGCGCGGTGATCGCCGGCGGTGCCGACCTGATCCACTTCGACGTGATGGACAACCATTACGTTCCCAATCTCACCGTCGGCCCGCTGGTATGCCAAGCGCTCAAGCCGCATACGAGCGTGCCGATCGACGTGCATCTGATGGTGAAGCCCGTCGACCGCATCGTTCCCGATTTCGCCAAGGCGGGCGCATCGATCATCAGCTTTCATCCCGAAGCGTCCGATCACATCGATCGGACGATCGGGCTCATCCATGATTGCGGCTGCAAGGCCGGCCTGGTGTTCAATCCGGCGACGCCGCTCGCCTGGCTCGATCACGTGCTCGACAAGCTCGACCTCGTGTTGATCATGTCGGTGAACCCGGGGTTCGGCGGGCAATCGTTCATCACCGAGGCGCTGACCAAGCTCAGGCTCACTCGCGCCCGGATCGACGCGGTATATGCGCGCACAGGGCGCGAAATCCGGCTCGAGGTCGACGGCGGCGTAAAGGTCGACAACATCGGTGCGATCGCCAAGGCGGGCGCCGACACTTTCGTCGCCGGATCCGCGATCTTCGGCACGTCCGACTACGCCGCGACAATCGCGGCGATGCGTGCGGCGGCGACAACGTGAATCTGGCCGAAGACCCCTCAGCCTGACCCCGTCTCCCGCCTGGGCGGGAGAGGATTGGGGTGAGGGTGGGCAAATGTCTGCGGGCGATGCTATAGTGCCAGCGTAGGAACCGATCGAGACGACCTCAACGTCTTTAGCGCAATGAGCTTCAACGCTTTCAACCGCAACGGCCGGACCCGGGTCATCTGGGCGCGTGGCGACTGGCGCTGCTGGCGCCGCTCGTAAGCCGCGCCCGCGTCGCGCGCAA
>DASXQW010000144.1:0-2252 GCA_036506975.1 Casimicrobiaceae bacterium
GCAATGACAATGGGCGAAGCGGAGAAATGGTCCGCGCACCTTGTAAGCGACGGCTCCGCATAGGCAGCTGCCGGACAGAACGCCGTCGCTCATAGTGTCTCCATTTGTCCTGATGCCGCCTAACGAACCAAGCTAACCGGCGCCGAGCGGACGGCGCGCGAGCGCCGCCGGCGAGCGGTCCGGTTGAGCGAGAGGTTAAGCGTTGAGACGCTTCTCTTCATACGCGGTACATAGCACAACGCGCCAACCCTCAGCGGTGCGACAAAGATTGTACGTGGTGTGAAAGTGCCACGGTTCGGCACCTGCTTCACGCTCAATTGTCCACGCGATGTCAGCCACAGCAAAGTCGGGGCCCTGTGAAATGAAATGATGTGGCTGAAAGTTGGCCCGCTTGTAGCCGTTGGCCCGATAGAGAGCGCACAAGGCGACCATGTTTTCAGCGATTGGCTCCCGGGACTGCCACGCGGTAAGACCACGATCACTGACGATGCCCGAAGGGACGCAAAATAGGTTAGCTATCGCGTCACCATCAAGGCGATTGAAGGCGTCGCGATACTGTTCGAAGAAGGCCGTAACGTCACGCGGCATGGCTCAACGCCTAACGAACCAAGCTAGCTGGCGGGCCGCGCCGATGCTCGCCGAGTAGAAGCCGCGTATCGGCCCGTCCGGTTGAGCGCGGGGTTGGGCGCCAATCCCCACTTCCTTCCAGAGCTTCGAATTCGGCGAATAACGGTCATCGCAGGTAAGCGAATGCTTCGCGAATCCGATGCTTCATTCGATCACTCGGTTGGCGCGAATCAGTACCGATTGGGGAATCTTCAGACCAAGCGCCCGCGCTGTTCGCAGATTTACGCCCAGCCAGAATTCCGTCGGTTGCATGACCGGCATATCCGCCGGCCGCGCGCCCAGGAGGATTCGATGCGCATAATCGGCGGCGTGCCGATACAGCGGTTCCGACTCTGGCCCAAGTACAATCAGTCCTCCCGCTTCGAGGTAAGCCTTCTCGATGTAGGCCGCCGGAATCCTGAATCGCGCCGCGAGTTCCACGATCTGGCGACGGTGCACATATAGCACTGATGAAACGATCAAGCCGTCCACGGGTTCGGTGCCGAGTCGCTCGAAAGCACGCGCGATCGCGGTGTCGTCGCCGGCATCCAGCAGGCGAACGTCAAGACCCTGGGGCCGCGTAGCTTCCTGCGCCTGTTCGAGCGTGGCCTGGATACCGCGGCTGGTTGCCGGGCCGAGGAGGGCAAATCGCCTCGCCTTGGGGTTTATTTCGCGAAGCAGTTCAATACGCTTTACGGTAACGGCGCCCAGCAGGTTCGATATTCCAGTAACGTTGCCGCCGGGACGTGCCAACGACGCCACAAGACCCGTCGCTACCGGATCCCCCGTACCGAGCGTAACGATCGGGATCGTATCGGTCAGGCGCATCAAAGCCTGCGTGCCCGTCGTGGTGGTGACGAGGACAACCTCCGGTCTTCCCGCGAGGACCTCTTGCGCAAGCTGCGGCAGCCGATCGTCGACGCCATTCGCCCAGCGCCGATCGACGAAGAGATTCTGCCCCTCGATGTATCCAAGCTCGCGCATTCGCGCATCGAATATTCGCCAGAGATATCCACGCGCTTCGCGATCACCCTGCTCCAGGATCGCGATCCGCCGCGCGTTTTGCGTGTTCTGGGCAGAGGCCGCAAGCGGTGCGAAGAGAAGCGCGCTTGACGCGACCAGAAACGCTCTTCGTTGGTTTTTTCGCATGGATCCCTTGCGGTCTAGCCTGCCGCAAAGTCTACGCCTTGCGGTGTCCTGAGGGACGTATGGCGCCGCCCGTAGGCTGCGACCCATTCGCATCATGGACGCATCCCCTGGATCGGAAGCGCGCGTTTCGCTGTTCTGACGCCCAACGAACCAAGCTAACCGGCGCGACGAGGGACGGGCCGCGGGCCCCGAGGAGCGTCCGCGTTGAGCGAGAAGTTAGGCGGCAATGGAAAACTCCGCTCCGGTGGAAATGGTGCCTGACGACAACACGTCCGCACGTATTCCAGCGCGGTGCACTAAGTATTTGACCACCGCGGCGGGCGTGACCGCCTCTGACGCCATAGATTTCCCAAGTCCCGTGCACGGTTCGCAGAGCTCGACCCCTCGTAAGCGGACATGTCCCACGATGAACTCCTTGCCCACCAATAGACCTAAGCGAACGCCCCGAGTGACAAGATTCCTACGTGTACAGGAGAGTTCATGTCGAGTACCAAAGG